>JBKJZJ010000154.1:0-14806 GCA_046715355.1 Allosphingosinicella sp.
GGCCAGGGCTACGTCGCAGCGTCGGTCACGATGCGATAGCATCGCTCCCTCCTCGCTCCTTGCCCTGACCCAAATCCGCTCCGTCACGGCCGTTGCGGGTACCGAGTACGGACCCTCAGGCTATGGAGCGGCGGCGTGTCACCGTTGGATCAGGCCGGCGCGAGATCGAGGGCGGTCACCTTGGCGGGGGGCAGGCCCTCGCGCTCGGCCTGAGCCACGAGCTCCTCCTTGCGGGCGAGCATCGCGTCGCGCATCGCGACCAGGTCGACGTCGGCTTTGCGGCATTGGGCGAACATGCCCTCGGCGGGCTTCTCCTCCTCGCCGACATGATGCTCGATCTCCTCGGAGAGCACCTTGACCTTGGCCTCGTAATAATCCTCGTCCGGCCCGCCCGCCTCGATGTCGTTGATCAGAACCTTGGCGCTGTCATGCTCGACATAGGCCTCGTCGAGCAAATCGTCCTCGATCTTGCCGCGGAAGGCCGGGTAGAAAATCTCCTCCTCGAGCAGGGTGTGGATCTTGAGCTCGGTGCAGATCTCGCGCGCCAGCTTCTCCTTGCGGCCGTCGCCTTTGGCGCTCTCGAACGCTGCGAACAATTGCTCGACCTTGCGGTGATCCGCCTTCAGCAAGGCGATGGCGTCGGTGAAATCCTGCTCGGGCATGTCATGTCCTCCTCTTCCCGCCCCGCAGCAGCCGGGGGCATGGCTCCGCGAAACAACGTGCGACCCGGCATTGGTATCCCGCTGAGCTGAATTACTAATTCAGATCAATGTCTTCCCCGAACTCCGAGACAAAGCGCGCCGATCTGTATGCGCGGCTCCCCGTCCGGACTCGGAACCCTCGGGGCGGAAAACGATTGAGCATCCAACAGGGGAAGAGAGCGATGGATCTGGCCGAGAAAGACTATTTCCTCGAGCGCGCCGAGGCCGAGCTCGACCTCGCCAACGCGGCGAACCACGAGCGGGCGGCGCGCGCCCATTATTACCTCGCGGGCTTCTACCTCGACCGCGCCTATGGCGGGGCGGCCAACGAGAATTGACGGTTCCAAGATTTAGAAACGGGAGTCATCCCGGCGAAGGCCGGGACCCATGAACTGCGAAATCGCCAGTAAAGCGAAAGCTTTCGAACCTTCCCCCCAATCCACCGTTTTCATGGGTCCCGGCCTTCGGGGTCCCCGCAAAGTAGTACTTTGCGGGGTGCCCCTTCGCCGGGATGACTCATTGTTGTGATCCGCTCCTAGTCGCCGCTGATCTGGGGCCGGCCGACATCGCCCTTGCCGACGGTATGCGCGGCCATTTCCAGCATCCGGTCGAGCGACTTCTTGGCGGCGAGGCGCAGCGGCTCGGCGATCTCGATGCGCGGCTGGAGGTCGCGGAGCGCCACGTAGAGCTTCTCCATCGTGTTCAGGGCCATGTACGGGCACATGTTGCAGTTGCAATTTCCGTCCGCGCCGGGCGCGCCGATGAAGGTCTTGTGCGGCGCGTCCTTCTGCATCTGGTGGATGATGTGCGCCTCGGTCGCGACGATGATCAGGTCCGACGGCGATTCCAGCGCGTGCTTCAATATGCCCGAAGTGGCGCCGACATAATCGGCATGGTCGATGATGTGAGGCGGGCATTCGGGATGGGCGAGCACCGGCGCGCCCGGATGCTGCGCCTTCAATTTGATCAGCTCGGTCTCGGAAAAGGCTTCGTGGACGATGCACACGCCTGGCCAGAGCAGCATCTCGCGCCCGGTCAGCCTCGCCAGATAGCCGCCCAGATGCTTGTCGGGGCCGAAGATGATCTTCTGGGAGAGCGGAATCTGCTTGAGGATGGTCTCGGCGGAGGAGGAGGTGACGATGATGTCGCTGAGCGCCTTCACCTCGGCCGAGCTGTTGATATAGGTCAGTGCGATATGGTCGGGATGGGCCTCGCGGAAGGCGCGGAACTGGTCGGGCGGGCAGCTGTCCTCGAGGCTGCAGCCGGCGTCCATGTCGGGCAGGATGACGATCTTGTCGGGCGAGAGGATCTTGGCGGTCTCGGCCATGAAGCGGACACCGCAAAAGGCGATCACCTTCGCGTCCGTCGCTTGCGCCTTGCGTGAGAGGTCCAGGCTGTCGCCGACGAAGTCCGCAATGTCCTGGATTTCGGGCGTCTGGTAATAATGGGCGAGCAGCACGGCATTGCGCTCCTTGCGCAGCCGGTCGATCTCGGCGCGCAGGTCGAGGCCGTGGAGGCTCGCATGGGGTGCGTTCATGGGTTCCTCGCCCTGATCCGGTCCTCGATCCGCCGCGGCCGATCGAGGAAGCTCGCCTGCTCGCGCCCGTCTGGCCCGACGAACCGCGCCGCGACGCTCGCATCTATACCCGACGCGCGCAGCGGCAAAGCGAAACTGCGCGCGACGTCGCGCATCGCCGCGCTTCGCGCCTCGTTCATCGGCAGCGGCCCCCGCGCCTGGCGGGTCAGCTCCTCCTGCGCGGCGCGGTTGTTGGCGCTATCGATCGTCCGCCCGGCGTCGGTCAGCGCCATCAGCATGCCGCCTTCGGAATATTCCTGGACCTGATTGAGGTCGAGCTGCGGCCCCGCGATTTCAAGCGGCGGCAGGGTCACGGTCAGGGTGCGCGTGGCCGAGTCCCAGGCGAGATGCTCGCGGCGCAGGCGGCTGAGATCGACGGCGTAGCGGACCTGGCCGGGCATGATCAAAGTCTTGCGCGCGCTCATCCCGAAGCGGCTCTCGCTCGCGGTTGCGATCGCGGCGAAGCGGCCGACGAACACGGTCTGCCGGCCCTGCTCGCGGACCGAGAGCAGAGTCGCGTTGGCGATCTCCATCGGATCGGGCCCGGCCGAAGCCTCGGCGGCCGGACGCAGCAACAGGCCGATGCCGGCGCCGACCAGGAGCGCCAGCAAGGGCGGCATCAGGAAGAACCACTTCCTCAGGCGGCCAGCGTCCATGCCTCACCCTCGCTCCGCACCAGCCCGCGCGCCTCCAGATCGACCAGATGGGCGAGCACCGAGCGCCCGGCGGCGGGGAACAGCCGCGGATCGGTGCCCTGATACATCGTCTCGACCATGATCGGGATCCGCCCCTCCCCTTCGCCGAGCCGCTTCAGGATCTGCTGCTCGCGCATCCGGCGATGGGCGATCAGGGCGCGGACGTGCCTGTGGGGCTTCGCCACCGCCGGCCCATGCGCCGGATGATAGACGGCGTCGTCGCGGCCGAGCAGCAAGGCCAGGCTTTGCATGTACAAAGTCATGTCGCCGTCGGGCGGCGACACCACCGTCGTGGACCAGCCCATGACATGGTCGCCGGTGAACAGGGCGCCCGTCCCTTCGAGCGCGAAGCAGAGATGATTGGACGTGTGGCCCGGCGTCGCCACCGCCGCCAGCCGCCAGCCATCACCCTCCACAGCCTCCCCGTCGGCGAGCACGCGATCCGGCGCATAGTCGAAATCGAAGGCGGCGTCGGCGCGCGGCCCGTCATCCTCGAGCGCGAGCGGAGCGCAGCCGACGATCGGCGCGCCGGTCGCTTGCGCCAGCGGCCGGCTGGCCGGGCTGTGGTCACGATGGGTGTGGGTGCAGATGATCGCCGCGATCCGCTCGCCTCTCGTGGCGGCGAGGATGGCGTCGACATGGTCCGGAAGATCGGGGCCGGGGTCGATCACCGCGACCTCGCCCCCAAGCTGCCCGGCGCCGACGATATAGGTCTGGGTGCCGGTAAAGGTGAAGGGCGAGGGATTGCCGGCCAGCAGGCGCCGGATGCCGGGGGCGACGGCCTCGACCTTGCCGGTGGGGAGATCCTCCATCCCCGGCATGTGGCATTGGCGGAGGGGGAAGTGAAGGGGCGGTCCCTCCCCCCTCCGTCATTGCGAGCGAAGCGAAGCAATCCAGTACGGCTACCGACGCCCCCTGGATTGCTTCGCCGCTATGCTCCTCGCAATGACGATTACGGGCCTAATTCCCCCTGATCCGCGCGATCTCGCGGTCGAGGGCGGCGGTGACGCGGTCGCGCTGCGCCTGGGTGAGCTCGCTGTCCTGGGCGAGCCGGTCACGGGCGCGCTGCAGGCGTTCGGCGCGCTCGGCGGGGGTGGCGTTGCCGCTGGTGCACAGGACGACGCGGGTGCGCTCGCCGCCGCTGGTCTCGTCGACATTGGTCGCCTGGCCATGGCCGCAATCGGGGACATGGACGTCGCCGTCGGGCCCGTGGACGCGAACATTGTGGCCGGCATGCGGGCCGTCGCCGCCGCGATGGGTCATCACGATCACCCGCTGGCGGTCGCCCGCGCCCGAATGCGCGGCGCCGTCGCGATGCGCGCGATGCTGGCCGCTCGCTTCGCCTTCGCGGCGGATGGTGCGGACGATCACCCTCTCCTCGCGCCGCTCGCGGCCGGGCGCGGCTTCGTCCTGCTTCGGCTGCCCGGCCTGTGGCTGGGCAAGGCCGGGGCCACCGACGGCGAGGCTCAGCCCGCCGAGCATGGCGATCGCGGCGCTGCCGCCGATCATGCGCAGGCGGCTCGGCTTGTGGAACTTCATCATCTTCAGTCTCCGTTTCAGTTGGTCGGCATGATTGAGGGGGCAGGCCGCGATCAGGCCGGGTCGGCTCGCGGATTTGATCAAGGCGCGCGCATAGTCGTGGCGCGCCTCGGGCGGAGCGGCGGCGGCGACGGCGGCGTCGCAGGCCAGTTCCTGATCGGCGCGGAACGCCCTGAAGGCGAACCAGGCGATCGGATTGAACCAGTTCAGCGCCAGGATGAGGAGGCCGAGATGGTTCCACCACAGATCGCCGCGGCGATGGTGGACCGCCTCATGGTCGAGCGCCAAAGCCTGCTCCTCGGCCGAATAGCGGGTTTCGAAATCGGCCGGGACGACGATGCGCCGGCGCAGCAGACCGAGCGCCAGCGGCCCCTGCGCCGCCGCGCTCTCGGTCAGCCTGAAGCCGCGATGCGCGCCGCGTTCGCGCGCGCTTTGGTCCAGCTGGGCGACGAGGCGGCGATAGGCAAGGAACTGCCAGGCAAGGAAGGCGGCCGCGCCGACGGCCCATAAAGCGAGCAGGATGGGCACCCACTGCCCGGGTCCGCCGTCCGGCGGCAGCGGCGCGGCCGCATCCTCCGCGAACAGGATCAAGCTCTGCGGAGGAAGGAGATTGGGGACCTCGATGCCCCAGGCGGGCAAAGGCGGCGCGACCAGCCGCAAGGCGGGCAGCAGCCACAGGGCATAGACCGGCCCGGCGCCGAACAGGGACGCGAACGGCCGGCGCACGGCGAGCACAATCAGCATGGCCAGGCTCGCCCAGGCCATGTTGGCGAGCAGCCAGGTCATGATTTGAGCGCCTTCAGCAGCGCCTCGATCTCGGCGATGTCGGCCTCGCTCAGCCGGTCGCGCTCGGCGAGCTGGGCGACGAGCGGCGTTACCTTGCCGCCGAACATGCGGTCGATCAGCCGGCCCGATTCCTGCGCGACATAATCGGCCCGCGCGATGGCGGGCCGGTAGAGATAGCGCCGACCTTCTTCCTCATGGGCGAGCACACCCTTGGCGAGTAGCCGGGCGAGCATGGTCTTGACGGTGCGGATGCTCCAGCCGCGCGCGGCGGGCACGCGCGCCGCGACCTCGGCGGCGGTCAGAGGCGCGTCCTGCCAGAGCACCTCCATCACCGCATATTCGGCTTCCCCGATACGCTCCACGCGCAGCCCTCCCGTCTTCGACTACATCAGTAGTCATCGGCCGGGTGAATGCACGATGAACAAGGCCGCGCGCCTGTCGGGAGGCTTTACACCCGGGGCCGAAGGTTAATTTCCGCTAACCCTGAAAAGAGCGGATTTCCGGGCTTTTCACGCCCTGGCACGGGGCGTGCGTGGTATTTCGCGTCCACATGGTTCCACTCAGGAGGGCGGGCCTGGCGCACTTTTCCGGTCGCGCCGCCCGCCCTTTCCTTTGTCTTCAGCCCAGCAGATAGTCGGCCGTGCGCGCGTCGGCGGGCAGGAACGCCTCGATCGCGAGTTCCGCCAGGGTGATGTCGATCGGCGTGCCGAACATCGTCGTCGTGCTGAGGAAGGAGAGCTCGGCCTCGCCCGCGCGCAGGACGAGCGGGACGGCGACACCGCCATAGGCGTCGGCGGAGCGCGTCGCTCCGCCGGGAAAGCCGCGCAGCTCGGCGAGCAAGGCGGCGAGGACCGGATCGGCGCTGGCCTCGATCTGCGCCTCGAGCCGGTGGAAGATATGCGCGCGCCATTCGGCGAGGTTGACGATGCGCGGCGCCACGCCCTCGGGGTGGAGACTGAGCCTCAGCACGTTGACCGGCGGCGCCAGCAGATGCGCGGCGACGCCGGCGAGCAGGGGCGCGACCCCGGCATTGGCCGCGACCATCCGCCAGTGGCGGTCGACGGCGAGCGCCGGAAAGGGCTCGTGCGCCTTGAGTACCAGATCGACCGCCCGGCGCGCCGCGGCGAGCGCCGGATCGTCGAGCCCGCGTTCGGGCAAGGCCGGCGCGAAACCCGCTGCGACCAGCAGCATGTTGCGGTCGCGCGCGGGAATGTTCAGCCGCTCGGCGAGGCGCAGCAGCATCGCCCGGCTCGGCCGCGAGCGGCCGGTTTCGAGGAAGCTCAGGTGCCGGGCCGAGATTTCGGCGTCGAGGGCGAGATCGAGCTGGCTGAGGCGGCGGCGGCCGCGCCAGGCGCGGAGCTGCTCGCCGACGGGGAGGGGTTGGATTTGCATGGCGGCACTCTAGCGTTGGTCGCGGGGCAATCCCATTACCTGCGACGTAATCGACACCATGACCATGGGCGGCGATGATTCGGGCACCCACAATGAAAGGAATGCCCATGTCCTCGACCCTCTTCCTCCGCCGAATCCTCGCCCTCGATTCGCTGAGCTGCGCCGCGATGGGCCTGCTGATGGCGTTCGGCGCCGCCTCGCTCGCGCCCTTGTTCGGCCTGCCCGAAGCGCTGGTGCGCGGCGCGGGCCTGGCGCTGCTGCCGCTCGCGGTCTTCATTGGCTGGCTCGCCTCGCGGCCGGCGCCGCCGAGCGTCCTGGTCTGGGTGGTGATCCTCGGCAATGTCGGCTGGACGGCGGAGAGTTTCGTCCTGCTCGGCCAGCATCAGCCGACCCCGCTCGGCACAGCCTTCGTCTCAGCGCAGGCCGTCGCGGTGCTCGGCCTCGCGGCGCTCGAATATGTCGGCCTCAGGAAGGCGCGCGCGACCGCCTAAGCCAGGGTTCAGGGGCTGCCGGGAAGCTCATTATCGTCGCCGAGCTCCTTGATCACGAAGGCCAGCATGCCGATGATGATCACGCCGACCAGAATGGGCAATATGGTGCCGCGCAAGTCGGCGGCCCCGTTCAGGCCGGCGCCCTGCCGGACCATGGGCGCGTTCGCGAGCGAGAGCGGTGCGGCGCTCTGTGCCGAGGCAGAAGTGCTCACCGTGGCGAGCGAGAAAGCGGCGAACGCGAGAAGCGGCTTGGCGACCATGTCGGAACCTCCTTGAAAATCAGGGGCAGCCTAAACGCTGCGGCCGAATGGGGACAGTCACTTTAACGTGCCGCCGCAGCCAGATGGTCGCCGTGGCGGGTGAAAGTGATTGTCCCCTTCGCAAGCCTAGGCCTTCGCGACCTGCTTTTCGGTCAGCAGCTGCTGCAGCTCGCCCGCCTCGAACATCTCCATCATGATGTCGGAGCCGCCGACGAACTCGCCCTTGACGTAGAGCTGCGGCACGGTCGGCCAGTCGGAATAGTCCTTGATACCCTGGCGGATCTCCGGGTCCTGGAGCACGTCCACCGTTTCGAACGCCACGCCGAGATGATCGAGGATCGCCACCGCTTTCTGGGAAAAGCCGCATTGCGGGAACAAAGCAGTGCCCTTCATGAACAGGACGACGTCGCTTTTCTTTACAATTTCTTCGATGCGGGTGCGGACGTCGGTCATCGGAAATTCCTCTACTCGGGTATCGCGGTGCTGAGCTTCAGGGCATGGAGCTCGTTGCCCATGCGCCCGCCCAGGGATGCATAAACGCGCTGGTGCTGCTTCACGCGGGGCTGGCCGCGGAAGCTTTCCGACACCACCCGCGCCTCATAATGATCGCCGTCGCCGGCCAGGTCGATGATCTCGACGCGGGCGTCGGGGATCGCGGCCCGGATCAGCGTCTCGATGTCGGCTGCCGCCATCGCCATCAGTTCGATCCCTGCGCCTCGATGAAGTGGCGGCGCGCCTCGACCGTCTTGTGCTCCAGACACTCGCGGATCGCCGCCTCTTCGATCTCGACGCCGGCAGCGGTGAGGTCGCCAAGCACCTTGCGGACGACGTCGTGATCGCCGGCCTCCTCGAAGTCGGAGCGGATCACTTCCTTGGCATAAGCGTCGGCCTCGGCCTCGGTCAGCCCCATCTTTTTCGCCGCCCACTGGCCGAGCAGCCGGTTGCGCCGGGCGACGATCTTGAACTCCATCTCCTGGTCGCGGGCGTACATCGATTCGAACGCGCGCTCGCGGTCGTTGAACTGGGTCATGGCAATCCTTGCTGCTGGCGGGTCTTCGAGACGAGATAGGCGGCGCGAGAGCCAACCGCAACGGCAAGCTCAGTCCATCGTCACCACGAGCTTGCCCACCGCCCGGCGCGCGGCCATGTGGGCGATCGCCTCGCCGCCCTGCGAAAGCGGCCAGGTGCGGCTGACCTTCGGCGCGATCTTGCCCTCGTCCCAGAGCCGGAACAGGGTGCGGACATGGGCGGCATTGGCCTTCGGGTCGCGCGCGGCGAAGGCGCCCCAAAAGACGCCGCGCACGTCGCAGCTCTTGAGCAAAGTGAGGTTGAGCGGCAGCCTGGGAATCCCGGCGGGGAAACCGATGACGAGCAGGCGCCCTTGCCAGGCGATCGCGCGCAGCGCGGCCTCGGTATAGTCGCCGCCGACCGGATCGTAGATCAGGTCCGCGCCATTGGGGCCGACCGCGGCCTTGAACTGCTGCGCGAGCGCCTTGGCGCCTTCCTTGTCGAAGGGCCCGCGCGGATAGACGATCGCTTCGTCCGCGCCCGCCGCTTTGGCTGCTTCGGCCTTCTCGTTGGATGAGACCGCCGCGACGACCCGCGCGCCATAGGCCTTGCCGAGCTCGACCGCGGCGAGGCCGACGCCGCCGGCGGCGCCGAGCACCAGCAGGGTCTCGCCCGGCTTGAGCCCGCCCCGGTCGAGCAGGGCATGGATGGTCGTCGCGTAGGTGAGGACCAGCGCCGAGCCTTCCTCGAAGCCGCGCCCGTCCGGCAGCGGCACCGCCATCGCCGCCGGGATGACCAGCTTCTCGGCGAGCCCGCCGTGGCCGAGCATGGCGATCGCCCGGTCCCCCGCCGACCAGCCGGAGACGCCCTCCCCCACCGCGGCGATCACGCCGGCAATCTCGCCGCCCGGCGCGAAGGGCCGCTCGGGCCGGAACTGATATTTGTCCTCGATGATCAGCACGTCCGGATAGTTGATCGCGCAGGCCTTGACGTCGACGAGCAGCTGGCCCGGCCCGGCGACGGGATCGGGCAGCTCGGCGAGCTCGAGCGTCTCGGGGCCGCCCGGCGCGCGCGACAGCAAGGCCCTCAACGCGCCGGCTCCGGAAAGGCCGGCAGCTTGGCGATGTCGTTGGGCTCGTGCTGGATGATGATGCGGGCACGCAAATTGCGCGCGATTTCGCGGAAGCGGGCCATCGAGGCGAGCGTGTCGGCGCGGTTGGTGTTGAAGCCGGGCACGCCTCCGCTCTCGAAATTCTCGGTGAAATGATAGAGATCGCCGGTCAGCAGCACCGCGCCGGTGCGCGGCAGGCGGACCAGCAAGGCATGGTGACCGGGCGTATGGCCGGGCATGTTCAGCGCGATCACGCTGCCGTCGCCGAACACGTCATGGTCGCCGGCCAGCGGCTCGACGCGGCTCTGGCCCTCGATCCAGGGGCCGAACCTGGCCGCCGATTGGGGCCGGGCGCGAATCGCCTCCCAGTCGGGCGCGCCGACCAGCAGGGTGGCGCGCGGGAAGTCCGCGGCCTGGCCGGTATGATCGTCATGATAATGGCTGATGCCGACGAAGGTCACCTGCTCGGGCCGCACGCCGATGCGGGCGAGCTGGGCGGCGATCGTCGTGCGCATCGTGATGCGGAAGCTGTCGTCGCCCGTGGTCTGACCGGCGAGATTGCCCGGAAAGCCGGTGTCCCAGAGCAGGTAGCGGTCGCCGTGCCGGATCAGATAACAGCTGTCGGTGAGCGTCTTCGATCGGCCGGCATAGGCAAAGCTGTCGGAGAACATGTTGAGGTTGCCGATGTGGGCGTCGCCGCAATCGAGCCGCCAGAGCGCGATTTCGGGCCGCGGCGAAGCCGGCGCCGCCGGCGGCGCCTGCATTCCCATCAGGGCCATCGCGCCCAGCGCCAGCGCCAGCATCCGTTTCACCATCTTCGCCCCCTAGGGTTGGACCGACTCCTTCGGCGAGACATAGGAGGGATCGTGGGCGAAGGGCAATTCCCCGCCGCGCGCGATCGCCTCGAGGATCGCGGCGAAATCGGTGCGGCAGCGAAAGCCCATGAGCCGCTCGGCGCGCGAGGGATCGTAGACCCGCTCGATCGAGGCGGGCAGCGTCCAGCCTTTGCGTGCGTAGAGCGCCGGCGCCTCCGGGAAATGGCGTGCGATCACGGCCGGCGCGTCGTGCAGCAATTCCTCGCTCTCGTCGGGCGCGAATGGCGGCGGGGCGGAGAGGATGAAGGTGTCGAAGCCGAGCGCGGGCACCTTGGCGAGCGCGACAATATGCGCTTCGGCGGCGTCCTCGACGGTGAGCCGCCGGTTCAGAAACTCGTTGGCCTTGATGTTCGTCCCGGACGGCTCGCGATGGGTATCGTCCTCCTCGGGGAAGAAGCGGCCGGTGCGCAGCACGGCGATGGCCAGGCCGTTCTCGTCATGGGCGCGGCGGCAAAGGCGCTCGGCCTCCAATTTGGTGACGCCGTAGACGTTGCGCGGGGCGAGCGGCCCGAAATCCTCGTCGAGCCAGGCCGCGCGGGTCGCCCCGCCCGCTTTGCCGGCGCGGATCGACTCGGTGATCATCAGCGAGGTTGTCGAGGTGAAGATGAAGCGGTCGTTGCCCGCCGCCACGGCCGCTTCGAGGAGGTTGCGCGTGCCCGTCACGTTGACGTCCCGGAACGCCTGTTCGGGATAGCGGACGATGTCGGGCTTGTGCAGCGCGCCGGCGTGGATCACCGCCTCGATCCCGCGCTCCCCGAAGACCCGGTCGACGAGCGCCCGGTCGGCGACAGATCCGATCAGGTGGGTGTCGGCGCCCGGCGCGACATCGAGGCCCGTGACCTGATGCCCCTCCGCCCTCAGCCTCGGCGCCAGGAAGCGGCCAAGCCAGCCGGAGGACCCGGTCAGCAGGATGCGCATCTAGGCCGCGGCCTGGATCGGCGAGGCGAGCCGCTCGGCTGGATCGGAGGCGTCGGCCCAGTCGGCGCGGCGCTTGAGCCAGGGGTTGAAGAACAGGATCGGCAGCTTGAGGAACAAAAGCTCCGAATGGATGAAGCCGTCGATCGCGCGCTCCCACCATTTCGGATCGCGCCGGCCATGCGCCTTTAGCCAGCCGTCATAGGGCGCCCAATGGCTGGGCTCGTCCTTCTCGATGACCTTGAAGATCCTGATCAGCACCTTGTCGTGCTTGACGAGCGGGTGGCGCAGCAGGATCTCGACCTGCTTCATGCCGCGCCGCTCGGTCAGCGAGATCACCCGGCAGAGCTTTTCGAACAGGCGATCGTCCGAGATCACGGCCTCGGTATCGAGCTCGTCTATGCCGCGGCGGAACATGATCTCGACGAAGCGGTCAATATGGCCGCAGGTCCGGTCGACCTTCAATGGCATCTTGCCCTGCAGCTCGAACCAGCGCTTGAACATCACATAATGCTTGCGTTCGTCGGCGCGATGCCGCTCGACCGCCGCGATGAAATCCTTGTCCTCCGGCGTGCGGCCGCGCACGGCTTCGAGGATCCGGTCGATGCTCGTATAGCCGCGATGCTCGTTATAGATGTAGATCGAACCGAGCAGATCGAGATAGCGGCGGCGGAACCAAGCGAACATAGGCGGACAAATCCGCCTGACGGCGGCGGGCGTCAAGCAATTTGACGATTTCGTGACGAGGCGGCCGAAAGCGCCTTCGCCCAATCCCGCGACCCCGGCTACATGGCGTTGGAAGCGCCGTTGTCCATCGGCATCGCGCTGTTGTCGCTCATATAGTCAGTGGAATTCATCTCGTTATACATGGGAATCATGGCATTGGCCGCTGCGTCGCGTTGCTCGCGGGCCGCGTCCCGCGCGGCCCTGGTCCCGCAGCGGACGAAAATCTGGCGCGGACCGCCGAGCAGGCGGACGCGATCGCCGTCGCGCCGGAAACGGACCTTGACGATCACTTCGGCATCGTCATCCGTGCGGCTCACGACCAGCCGGTCGCCCTCGACGCGCCAATTGCCCGACCTGCCCTCGAATTCGGAATCGCCATCGGCGAATAGCTCGACTTCCGGGATGCGGCTGTCGCAATTGCCCGGGTTGCGTTCGGACGCCCAGCGGCCCACCAGCCATTCGGGATGATCGCCCCCGTCCGCCGCGCTCTGGTTGTTCCCGCGGCCGCCGCTACAGCCAGCCACCGCCGCCAAGACGGCAAGGACAATGAACTTGCGCATCGCACCCCCTCCTTCGGTCCCGACGCCCATCATGGCTCGCGGCGCCGCCGCGGGCAACGGCAAAAGGCGTGCCTCGCGGGCGGATGCGGCTCAGGCCTGGTAGCGGGCGGTCGTCCTGGCGGCGACCTCGTCGGCGGTGACGTCCGGGGCGAGCTCGATCAGCTTGAACGGGCTCTGATGGTCGCTCCGCTGAAAGACGCAAAGGTCGGTGACGATCATGTCGACGACGTTCTTGCCGGTGAGCGGCAAGGTGCATTGGGGGATGAACTTGGGGTCGCCGTTCTTGGACACATGCTCCATCACCACGATGATCTTCTTGACGCCGGCGACCAGGTCCATCGCGCCGCCCATGCCCTTGATCATCTTGCCCGGGATCATCCAGTTGGCGATGTCGCCATTTTCTGCCACCTCCATCGCGCCCAACACGGTGAGGTCGATATGGCCGCCGCGGATCATCGCGAAGCTGTCGGCGCTCGAGAAATAGGAGGACGAGGGCAGCTCGCTGATCGTCTGCTTGCCGGCGTTGATCAGATCGGGATCGACCTCGTCCTCATAAGGGAAGGGCCCGATGCCGAGCATGCCGTTCTCGGACTGGAGGGTGACCTCCATGCCGCCCGGGATATTGTTGGCGACGAGCGTCGGGATGCCGATGCCGAGATTGACGTAATAGCCGTCGCGCAGCTCCCTGGCGGCGCGCGCGGCCATCTCGTTGCGGTCCCATGGCATCAGTCATTTCCTCCTTGGCCTGGGTCGGTCCAGCGGCGGTCCGCCGGAAACACCTCGTCGAAATTCCCCCTGAGCGCGCTCCCGTAGACCGGGTTGGGGAGCACGAACCAGCCGTCGCCCCAGAGCCGTGCGACGGGCGCCCGGTCGGCGGCGCGGCGGCGTTCGGCCGGCGAGGGGATCTGTCCGAACAAATCGGAAAAATCGCCGAGCTGGTCGCCCGCCATGGCAACCACGCACCAGCGCTCCGCGATGCGCGCGCGGCGGGCGTCCTTGGCGCTCGGCCCATCGCGCAGGAACAAAGTCTCGTTGAGCACGAAATCGCCCAGGCCCGCCTGCCGCAACGCGGCGATCGTCCCTTGTGCGTTGGCGAGCGTGCGATTGCTGTTGACGATCGGCGTCACCCCGGCGCTGCGCAAGGCGGCGAACGCCTCGACCGCGCCGGGGACGGGAGCCACGGCGGCTGCGCCGGTGCGTTCCCAACGCTCCCACTGCGCCTCGTCGAACGGCCTTGAAGGATCGCGCGCGGCAAGCGCCTCGATGCCGAGGTTGAGGATCACGGTTTCGTCGGCATCGAAGATGACGGCGTGCGGCTTGGTCCCGCAGGGCAGGAAGCGCGGCGCGGCGAGCGTCGCGTCAGACGCGAGCACGACGCTGTCCATGAACTCGGCGCCCGTGCGGCTGATCGCCTTCAGCGTCACCAGCAGGAACGCCTGGCGGCTCAGCGCCGCGGCCTCGGCGGAACCGTAGAGAAACTGGAATTGCAGCGGCGGGTTGTCGGCGGCGGCGGGCGGGGCGGGCGCGGCGGCCGGGCCGGTAGAAGCGGTGCCCTGTGGCCGCGCCGAGGCACAGCCCGCGAGCAGGGCGGCGAGCGCCAGCGCGCCGGCAAGCCTTCCGGTCATGCCGCTTCCCTCGGCCGGGTCAGGCGGAACTCGATCTTCTTGTCATAGGGCGCGCCCAGGATCAGCCGCTTCACGTAGATCGAGGGGAGATGGATGCAGTCGGGATCGAGGCTGCCGACCGGCACGATCTCCTCGACCTCGGCGACGCAGACCTTGCCCGCGGTCGCCATCGGCTGGTTGAAGTTGCGCGCGGTCTTGCGGAAGACGAGGTTGCCGGCCTCGTCGGCCTTCCAGCCCTTGATGATGGAAAGGTCGGCGCGGATGCCGCGCTCGAGGATATAGTCCTCGCCGTCGAAGGTCTTGACCTCCTTGCCCTCGGCCACCTTGGTGCCGACTCCGGTCTTCGTGTAGAAGCCCGGAATGCCCGCCCCGCCGGCGCGGCAGCGCTCGGCGAGCGTCCCCTGCGGGCAGAATTCGACCTCGAGCTCGCCCGACAGATATTGCCGCTCGAACTCCTTATTCTCGCCGACATAAGAGGAGATCATCTTGGCGATCTGCCGGGTGCGCAGCAATTTGCCGAGCCCCTCGTTGTCGATCCCGGCATTG
>JBKJZJ010000155.1:0-3101 GCA_046715355.1 Allosphingosinicella sp.
GGCACCTCGGGGCCGAGGTAGCGGCCCTTTGGTCCCATGTCGCGGTGGGTCAGTTTGAACCAGGCGCGCGCGAACGCGTCCTTGAACGCCTCGTGATCGTTCCTGAACTTCTCGCTGATCTTGGCGAACTCGGGGTCCATCTTGAGCGCCATGTCGGCGGTGGTCATCATCGTCGGCACGCGCTTCGACGGGTCGTGCGCGGCCGGCGCCTTGTCCGCTTCCTTCTGGTTGATCGGCTGCCACTGCTGCGCGCCGGCGGGGCTGCGGACCAGCTCGTAGTCGTAGTCGAGCAGCAGGCGGAAATAGTTCTCCGACCAGCTGGTGGGGGTGTTGACCCACGAACCCTCGATGCCGCTGGTCACGGTGTGCTCGCCGATCCCGCCATGCTCCTCGCCGCTGACCCAGCCGAAGCCCTGCGCGGCAAGGTCGCTGCCGGCCGGAGCGTGGCCGAGGGTCGACGGATCGCCGTTGCCGTGCGCCTTGCCGGAGGTGTGGCCGCCTGCGGTCAGCGCGACGGTTTCCTCGTGGTTCATCGCCATCCGGTGGAAGGTTTCCTTGATGTCGCGCGCCGACTGCAGCGGATCGGGGTTGCCGCCCGGGCCTTCCGGGTTGACGTAGATCAGCCCCATCTGGATCGCGGCGAGCGGGCCTTCGAGCTCGTGCATGCCGTGCTCGGGGGCGATGCGGGTCTGCACGCCCTGGTTGACCCACTTGTCCTCCGAACCCCAGTAGATGTCGCGCTCGGGCTCGAACACGTCGGGACGGCCGCCGCCGAAGCCGAACACCGGACCGCCCATGCTTTCGATGGCGACGTTTCCGGCGAGGATGAACAGATCGGCCCAGGAGATGTTCTTGCCGTATTTCTGCTTGATCGGCCACAGCAGGCGGCGGGCCTTGTCGAGGTTGCCGTTGTCGGGCCAGGAATCGAGCGGGGCGAAGCGCTGCTGCCCGCTGTTCGCGCCGCCGCGGCCGTCCGCCGTGCGATAGGTGCCCGCGGCGTGCCACGCCATGCGGATGAAGAACGGGCCGTAATGGCCGTAGTCTGCCGGCCACCATGGCTGGCTGTCGGTCATCAGCGCGGTGAGGTCAGCCTTCAAGGTGTTGTAGTCGAGCGCGTTGAACGCTTCGGCGTAGTCGAAGTCCTCGCCGTACGGGTTCGTCGGCCCGTTGGGATTGAGGATCTCGGTCGCCAGCATCTCGGGCCACCAGTCCTTGTTGGTCCGCCCGAGCAGGGCGCGCACGCCACCGTGATTGATCGGGCAACCGCCGTCGACGGAACCGGTCTTCGCGTCCATGTCTCTTCCTCTTCCCGAATCGATGTTGTTTGCAGCGCTACGCCTACGCCCCGCGCGTGAGCGGCGGAAACGATTAAAAGCGGTGAGTGTGATCGATAGGGACGATGTTATTGCAGTGCAGCATGACGCGGATCATCGTCCAGCGCCTGCGCTTCCAGCTCGAGCTCGCGCGCCAGGTCGAGCAAAGGCTGGCGCCGGTCCGCGGGATAGCGTGCGGCGACCATAAGGCAACGGGCCGCCCGCAGGCGCAATTCTCTGGATTTGTGCATGAAGATACTCGGCTGGCCCGGGCGGTGGCCCGGCCTGGACGGCCTGCCCGGCTTTGTGGGCGCTGTCGCCCTTTTTATCGTGTGGAATTAAGAATATAGGGCCCCAGAACGGGACGCGCGCCCGCTAAATCCCGCCGAGATAATGCGACCGGATGCAGTCCGGGACGGTAAGGTCGTAGAGCAAGATGGCCATGGCCGCCACATAGGCTCGGGCGTTCCGCTTCCGCAACCATAAGCGCGCTGCCGTGTTGCTCCTGTCGAGGAACGAGGCGACACGCATTGATTGCAACCAGCGACCAATCTTTCCCCTGGTGGACGCTGCGCCGCGGCGACGGGCCGGTGGTGGCGACGGCGATCCACGACGGCAATGGCCTGAGGAGCGAAACGCGGGCCGCGATGGCGCTTTCCGATGCCGACCGGCTGCGCGAGGAGGATCCGTTTACCGGTCAGGCGATCCTCGATGTTCCTAACCATGTCATTGCCGGCCGCTCGCGGTTCGAGGTCGACCTCAACCGCGCCGCCGACCTCGCCGTCTATCGCACGCCCGAGCAGTCGTGGGGTCTCAAGGTCTGGGACGGGGAGCCCGACGAGGGCCTGGTCGAGCGGTCGCTGCTCATCCACCGCCGCTTCTACGCGATGATGGGCGCCTGGCTGGACGAGGTCGAGGCCGATCACGGCCGCTTCGTGGTGCTGGACGTGCACAGCTACAATCACCGCCGCTCCGGGCCGGGCGCCGCGCCGACGCCGCAGGCGGACGCGCCCGACATCAATATCGGCACCTTCTCGATGCCGCGCGACCGCTGGGCCTGGCTGCTCGATCCGCTGATCGGGGCGATGGGCGATTTCGACTTCGGCGGGCGCCGGCTCGACGTGCGCGAGAATGTCGCCTTCCAGGGCAAGGGCGAGCTGACCCGCTTCGTCCATGAACGCTACAATACGAGCGGCTGCGCGATCGCGATCGAGTTCAAGAAGTTCTTCATGGACGAATGGAGCGGCGTGCCCGATCCCGCCGAGCTGGCGCTGATGCGCGGCTTCATCGGCCATGTCGCCCGCACTGCCCGCGACCTGCTCGATGCCGGCTGAAGCGGCGATCGATTTCAGCGGCGGCAAGGCCTATCGCGCGGCGCTGAAAAGCGGCGTCCGCGCCCATGTCGACCGTCCGCTGCCCTTCCTGATCCTGCATCGCTTCGCGCGCGGCGGGGCGGACAGCCTCGCCTCGCAGGTGGCCTCGACCAGCCCGTCTTATCTGCTGTGGCCGGAAGCCGGCGACGGTGAGGCGCGGGCGCTGATCGAAGCGATCGCCGGCACTTTGTGCGAAACCAGCGAGCGGGTGCTGCTCGTCTCGCTCTACGATCTGCCGCGCGATCCCACCCTCGACGACAAGGCCCCCAGGCTCGAGCGGTTCATCTGCCGGCTCGGCGCTTCGGACGATCCGGCCCCTTCGGCCCCCGCGCCCCGCCTCGAACCCGCCCTCCGCGGCATCGAAGCCGACCTTAGCGCCTGCACCCTCGCACGCGTCTCCCCGCGCAGGTGCGAG
>JBKJZJ010000156.1:0-5927 GCA_046715355.1 Allosphingosinicella sp.
GTCCTCGACCTCGATCTCGCTGAGGTCGTTCTCGTCGAGCATCTCGGCGAGCCGCTTCACCAGATCGGTGTCGACCCGCATCGGCTCGTCGTTGGTCTCGTTATCGCTCATCGGAACCCCTTTTTCCGTTGCGTCGGCGTCTGTCAGAGACGGGCGGCGGCGTCCAGAGCAAGCTCGTAGCCCAGCGCGCCGAAGCCGGTGATTGTTCCCTTCGCCGCGGCCGCGACCAGCGAGCGCCGGCGGAAGCTCTCGCGCGCCTGGGGGTTGGAGAGGTGGACCTCGATCACCGGCACGCCGATCGCCTTGACCGCGTCGTGCAGCGCCACCGAGCTGTGGCTGAGCCCGCCCGCGTTGAGCAGCACCGCCTTGGCGCCTTTGGCCTGCGCTTCGTGCAGCCAGTCGATCAGATGGCCCTCATGGTTGGACTGGCGCATGTCGATCGCGACGCCGAGCGCACGCGCCCGGTCCTCGAGCCGGCCGGCAATGTCGTCGAGCGTGTCGGCGCCGTAAATCTCCGGCTCGCGCAGGCCGAGCAGGTTGAGATTGGGCCCGTTGAGGACGTAGATCAGAGGTGGCGCCGCCATGGCGCGGTCCTATATGACGCTCGCACCGCAAGCGCAAAGGCAACGCAGCTTCATGGGTCTCGAAGACACGCTCTCGATCAGGGTCAACGGCGCGCATCGCCGCGTGGCGGGGGGGATCAGCGTCGCCGATCTCGCCCTCGAGCTCGGGCTGGAGCCCGCCAAGGTCGCGGTCGAGCGCAACCTGGAGATCGTGCCGCGATCGACGCTGGCCGCGGTCGCTGTCGAGGATGGCGACGCTTACGAGATCGTGACCTTCGTGGGCGGGGGCTGACGATGAGCGACACCTGGACCGTCGCCGGCAGGAGCTTCGCCTCGCGGCTGATCGTCGGCACCGGCAAGTATAAGAGCTTCGAGCAGAATGCCGCGGCGGTCGAGGCGTCAGGCGCGGAGATCGTCACCGTCGCGGTGCGGCGGGTCAACGTCTCCGATCCCGGCCAGCCCCTGCTGACCGATTTCATCGACCCCAGGAAAATCACCTACCTCCCCAACACCGCCGGCTGCTTCACCGCGGCGGATGCGGTCCGCACCTTGCGGCTGGCGCGCGAGGCCGGCGGCTGGGAGCTGGTCAAGCTCGAGGTGCTGGGCGAGGCCAAGACGCTCTATCCCGACATGCGCGAGACGCTGAAGGCGACCGAGACCCTGGTCGCGGAGGGCTTCAAGCCGATGGTCTATTGCGTCGACGATCCGATCGCCGCCAGACAGCTCGAGGAAGCGGGCGCGGTGGCGATCATGCCGCTGGGCGCGCCGATCGGCTCGGGCCTCGGCATCCAGAATAGGGTGACGATCCGGCTGATCGTCGAGGGAGCGGTCGTGCCGGTCCTCGTCGACGCCGGCGTCGGCACCGCATCCGACGCCGCCGTGGCGATGGAGCTGGGCTGCGACGGCGTCCTCATGAACACCGCCATCGCCGAGGCCAAGGACCCGGTGATGATGGCCCGGGCGATGAAGCTCGCGGTCGAGAGCGGGCGGCTCGCCTACCTCGCTGGCCGCATGGGCCAGCGCCGCTACGCCGACCCCTCGAGCCCGCTCGCCGGGCTGATCTGAGGAATCTCGGCCTCGATCGAGGGCAAGGATTGCCCGGCCGGAGCCCGTGCGAGCGAAACGCGCGCCCAGCCGCTGGAACCGGAAGCCACTGATTCGAGTTGTCTTTTCACCCGGCTGCAGGCGGCGTGGTGCCGCCCGCCCGAATGTGGAGGAGAGCTGCCATGAACGAGTTCGAAAAGAAACAGGACACTGGCTCCGAGACCCGCGAGCAGGGCGGCAAGCCCGCTTTCGACCAGTTCGACAAGGAGCGGGGCCAGGATCGGCAGACCGAAAAGGACGAGGGCCGCCAGGAGGAGTTGACCGGCGCCGACAAGGCCGGCCAGCAGCAGTCGGCCGGTGGCCAGGGTGGCCAGGAGCAGGCGAGTGGCCAAAGCGGCCAGCAGCAGCAGCAATTCGGCCAGAAGGGCGAGGAGATCGATCAGGGCCAGCAGGAGCAAGGCCAACGCGGCCAAGGCCAAAGCGGCCAGCAGCGCTGACGCTTCGCGATCGACGGCATGACGAGGCCGCGTCCGGTGCGAAGCCGGGCGCGGCCTCTTGCCATGGGCGGGGTTTACCTTTGGCCCAAGCCCGGCAATCCTTCGCGGCATGAAGCGCAACCTGCTGAGGAGCCGCGACGGCGACCAAGAGGAGAGAGTCGGATTCGTCGAGCTCTTCTTCGATCTGGTGTTCGTGTTCGCGGTCACCCAGGTCTCGCACGCGCTCATCCTCCATCCCGACCCGACGGGCTTCCTCCAGGCCGCGATCCTGTTCGTCGCGATCTGGTGGGTCTGGGTCGAGACCGCGTGGGTCACCAACTGGCTGGATGTCCGCAACACCGAGGTGCGGCTCCTCCTGTTCGCGCTGATGGGCGCGGCGCTAATCCTGTCGATCAGCCTGCCCGAGGCGTTCGGCGACCGCGCCTTGATCTTCGCCATCGCCTATGTCGCGATCCAGCTCGGCCGCCACACATTCATGCTGCTGGCCCTGGTCCAGCACAATCGCGACAATTTCCTGAATTTCGTGCGCATCATCATCTGGGCGCTGATCGAGGCGCCGTTCTGGATCGCCGGGGCGCTGCAGGAAGAGGTCGGCGCGCGCATGGCCTTGTGGGGGATCGCGCTCGCCTTGCTCAATTTGGGGCCGGTGGTCGGCTTCCACGTTCCCCGCCTCGGCCGCAGCGAGACTCGGACCTGGGACATAGAAGGGCATCATTTCTCGGAGCGCTGCGGCCTCTTCATCATCATCGCTTTGGGCGAATCGATCCTCGTCACCGGCGCGGCGTTCGGCGAGACTTCGTGGTCGTGGGCGACGATCGCCGCCTTCGCCAGCGCCTTCCTCGGCACGCTCGCCATGTGGTGGCTCTATTTCGACGTCGGCGCCGAGCGGGCGGCGCGCCAGCTCGCCCAGGACAAGGATCCGGGGCGGATGGCGCGGCTCGCCTACACCTATTTCCACATCCCGATCGTCGCCGGAATCATCGTCACCGCCGCCTCGGACGAGATGGCGGTGACCCATCCGGGGGGCCAGGCCGAGCCCGCCGCCATCGCCTGCCTGCTGGGCGGGCCGGCGCTCTATTTGTTCGGCAACCTGATCTTCAAGCGCACCAGCAACCGCTATTTCCCATTGTCGCACATGGTCGGGCTGGGCGTGCTCGCCGCGATCCTGCCCTTCGCCGGCCGGCTCACGCCGCTCGCGCTTTCGCTCGCCGCGACGGCGACTTTGGTGCTGGTCGCGGGCTGGGAATGGGCCTCGCTCAGGGACACCAGGCGCGCGCTGCGCGACTGACCGGGCTGGAACGTCTCGCACGCCTGGGCCATTGAGGCCGCATGGCGGACTTCGCGGCCCTGCGCGAGGCGATGGTCGCGCGGCAGATCGCCGCCCGCGGCATCACCGGCGCGGCCTTGCTCGCGGCGATGCGCCAGGTGCCGCGCCAGGCATTCGTGGCCGAGACGCTCGCGGACCACGCTTATGACGATTCGCCGCTTCCGATCGAGGCCGGCCAGACCATCTCGCAGCCCTATATCGTCGCTTTGATGATCGAGGCGGCCGGGGTCGCGCCCGGCGACCGGGTGCTCGAGATCGGGGCCGGCTCGGGCTATGCGGCCGCGGTGCTGGGCCGGATCGCGCGCGAAGTGATCGCGATCGAGCGCCATGCCGAGCTTGCCGCCCTGGCCGCCGAGCGGATGGCGCGGCTCGGCTATGACAATGTCGCCATCGTCCAGGGCGACGGCTCGGCGGGGCGGCCCGAGGCCGGGCCCTTCGATGCGATCCTGGCCTCGGCGAGCGGCAGCCACGTGCCCGAATTGCTGAAGCGGCAGCTGAACCGGAAGGGGGGCACGCTGGTCATGCCGGTCGGCGAGCCGGGCGCGGTCCAGTCGCTGGTCAAGGTCACCCGCCTTGGCGAGGACGCCTATCAAGAGGAGACTCTCGGGGCGGTCCGGTTCGTGCCGCTGATCGGCGTGCAGGGCTGGGACGAGCGGGGGCGTCCGGCAAAGGCGACTTAGCGCGGTTTGGGCTTTGAGGCGGCGCTGGATTATGGTTAACATCTCCAGCGATTGAAGGAGGATGGACGATGAAGAGGCTGTTGCTGTTTGCCGCGCTCGCCGGGCTGGGCCTGGTCAGTGCGAGTCCGCCGGAGGGGGATCATGGGCGCGGCCCGGGCGCTGAGGACGGCGCCTATCCGCCCTGCTCGCGCACCGTCCGCGATCGCTGCATCCAGCGCGAGCGCGGTGATCGCCCGCACCGGGAGGCAGGCCATCATCGGCGGCATCATGCGCATGACGGGGACGGGCGGCACGAGGAGCATGCCCGGCACGAGGGACATCGCCGGCACGACGGGGCGATGGGGCACCGGGGCGGGTCTGCGCATGCCCGCAGGGCTTCGCGCTGCGCCGCGCGCTGCCCGGCGCCCCGCCGGGTGGTCGCCGCGCGCGTCCGCCGCGCCGGGGAGCGCGGCTGAGCGGAACCCTGCCGAGCCTTCGTCGTTAAGCTCACCTGGTTGTTTTTCGAGGAGTAATTCGATGGGTGAGCTGACCGACAAGATCAAAGGCAATGTCAACGAGGCGATCGGCAAGGCCAAGCAGACCAGCAGCGATCCGGCCACGCGCGACGAGGGCGCGGGGCAGGAGAGCAAGGGCAAGATCCAGCAGGTGAAGGGCGCCGTGAAGGGCGCGCTCAACAAACTCTGATCCGCGTCGGATCGTGAGAAGAAGGGTCGCCGTCGCGAGACGGCGGCCCTTGTCGTTTGAATCAGGAGCCGGTCACGCGCCCGCGCTGATCCTCCCGGCCCATGGCGAGCAGCACCGGCTCGGCCGACGCCTGCATCTCCTGAAAGTCGCGCTTGCAGGCGAGGCCGCGCCATTCGATCGCGATCAGCGCCTGGGCGATGGCGCCGCCGAGCGTGTCGCCGGGCCCCAACAGGATGATCCGGTCGGGCGCATATTCGCGCACCGCGACCTGGACGGCGCGGGTGAAATCGTAGGTTTCGAGGATCTGCGTGCCGAAGGTGTAGCGGCGCAGCGCGTCGTGATCGCTGGCATGCGGGCGCCAGATGTGGCCGCGGCCGTCGATCATCGGCGCGGCCGGCGTTCCGATCCAGCCGGCGGGGAGCTCGGAGGCGCGATCCGAGGAGCCTTGCATCAGCGGGCTGTGAAAGGGGCCGTGATTGACGAGGCGCAGCGGCTCGCGGCCCGGCGTCGGCGGGGCCGAAGCGATGAGGGCGGCGAGACCCGCCTCGCTCCCCGCGAACACCAGCATGCCGCCCAGGTCGATCGAGAGGTAAAGGCCGCCGATCTCACCGGCCTTTGCGAGCACCGCGTCGCGCAGGCCCGGCACCGGGCGCCAGTCTTCGCCGACCAGGGTCAGCAGGACCTGGCCGCCGGGCTCGCCGGCCTGGCTGTTCTCGCCCATCGCATCGACGATCCTGAAGCCATGCTCGGCCGTGACCGCGCCGGCGCAGGCAAGCGCCGTATACCAGCCCATCGAATTGCCGGTGATCGCGGCGACGGCGTAGCGCGACCGGTCGATCGACAGGAAATCGGCATAGGAGGCGGTGAAGATCAGGGGCGAGGCGATGTCGCCGCGGGTGTGCAGGGCGGGGCTGTAGCGCTCGGCGCCGTCCAGCTCGGAGATGGTCGGCTGGCCGCGCTCGGCACGCAGCCGGTCGGCCGTGGCGATCAGCTCTTTCTTGTCGGCGTGCCGGCGCCCCAAATAGCCGAGCTCGGCCTTGCCGTACGTGCCCCGGCCCGGGCAGATGACGAGCGCCGCTTCCCTCTCAGCCACGGGCCAGCTCCAGCACGGCGGCGACGATCGAGTCGCGGC
>JBKJZJ010000157.1:0-7024 GCA_046715355.1 Allosphingosinicella sp.
TTGCACTGCAGCCTTTGATAGCCCCAGCCGCGCGCCTGGCGGAGCGGGCGGACGGCGAGGCCGGCGCCCTCGACCGCGGCGGCGACGCGGCGGCGGCTCGCCATGTTGCCGCCCTGCCAGCTCGACAGCGCCTCGTCGCCCAGGGTGACCGAGAGCAAGGCGGCGACCGAAGCGGCGAGCGCGTCGGTGAGCCATTCGGGGACCTCGCGCCGCGCCGCGATATAGACGGCGCGCAGCTGGCCCAAAATCTCGACCGCGCCCACCTGCTCGGCGGGCGAGCGGCTGACCAGGCCGCCTTCGTCGTGCAGCGAGACGCCGAGCGCGCGGGCGAGGCCGGTCTCGCCCGACTTGAGCCGCGCCGGCCCGCCCTGCACGACCAGGGCGGCGGCGATCACCCCGCTCCAGGCAATGATCCGGGCGAGGCCCAAAGGCGCCTTGTCGGCACCGCGCTCGAGATGGCGGGCGCCTCTGGCCAGGGTGTAGAGGACCTGTGAGCGGTAGACCGGGTCGGCGCTGGAGAGGATGTAGGGCGCATAAGCGGTCCAGAACAGGATCCGCCGCCCCCACAGGTCCGCGCGCCAGGCGGGCTCGGAGACCTGCTCGGCATGGACGGCGAGCCATTTGCGGGTGATGGATTCCGCCCGCTTGGCGCCGCGCTCCCGGGTCGCGGCGGCGGACAGGTCCCTGAGCCAGGCGAAGCTCTGCAGATAGTCGCTCATGTCGGCGGGGAGGCCGATCGTGCCGAAATCGAACTGGTCGAGCGCGAGCTCGGTGCCGCCGTGCCGGACGAGGCCGTCGAGCAGGGCCTCGCCCGCCGCCTTGTCGCCGATGATCGGGTCCTTGGGCACGGCGATCAGCTTCAAGGGCACGCGGCCGCGCAGCCTCAAAGCGTGGAGCGGCGTCCGCCAGGCGAAACGGTGGAGCCGGTAGCCGATCCGCTCGAACAAAGAGAGGCCGCGATCGTCGCCGACCCGGATCAGCCGCTTGCCGGGCTCGATCTCGCTGCCGCCCGTCTCGCTCTCCACCCGCCCAAGGAGGCTCATCCGCGCAGCCTCCCGATATTGCCCGCATAAGCGGCCGGCCCGCCCCTGAAGGTCGCCGTTCCCGCGACCAGCACGTCCGCGCCCGCCGCGATCGCCTGCCGCGCGGTCTCCTCGTCGATGCCGCCGTCGACTTCGAGGTCGACGCTCAAGCCCGCGGCGTCGATGCGCTTCCTGATCGCCTCGATCTTCCTCAATTGGCCAGTGATGAAGCTTTGGCCGCCAAAACCGGGATTGACGCTCATCACCAGGACGAGGTCGAGCTCGTCCAGCACGTAATCCAGCGCCTTGGCCGGGGTCGCGGGATTGAGCGAGACGCCGGCGCGCTTGCCGAGCGCCTTGATCCGCTGGATCGTCCGGTGGAGGTGCGGGCCGGCTTCGGGGTGGACGGTGAGGATGTCCGCGCCCGCCTCGGCGAAGGCCTCCAGGAAGGGATCCGCCGGGGAGATCATCAGATGGACGTCGAGCGGCTTGGCGGTATGCGGCCGCAGCGCCTTCACCACCATCGGGCCGATGGTGAGGTTGGGCACGAAATGGCCGTCCATCACGTCGACATGGATCCAGTCGGCGCCGGCCGCGTCGACCGCGCGAACCTCTTCGCCCAGCCGCGCGAAATCGGCGGAGAGGATCGAAGGCGCGATGCGGGCCGGCTGCTGCACGGGAAAAACCTTAGATTGCCGCGAGTCGCGGGGCAAGGAAGGCCGCCCGACTTATCCCCCGATTAATCCACGGGCGTCGATTTGCGGCGGAACCGGGCGATGAAGAAGCTGTCGGCGCCGCCTTCCTCCGCATAGAGGCCCGGCAACAGGCGATGTTCCTCCTCCAGCGCATAATCCTCGCGGGCGTCGAGGAAGCCGGCGGCGACCTCCTCGCCCTCCTGCCGCTCCAGCGAGCAGACCGCATAAATCAGCGCGCCGCCCGGCTTCAGCCAACCCGCGGCGCGGGCGAGCATCGCCTTTTGGACCTCCGCCAGCTCGGCGATCGCTTTGGGACGGACGCGATGCAGAACGTCCGGATGGCGGCGGAAGATGCCGGTGGCGGTGCAGGGCGCGTCGAGCAGGATCGCATCCACCTGCGCCGGCGGCGACCATTTCATGACGTCGGCGGCGACCAGCTTCGCCTTAAGGCCGGTGCGCTCCAGATTCTCCGAAAGTCGCGCCAGACGACTTTGCGAGACGTCGAGGGCGGTGACGTCCCAGCCGGCGGTGGCGAGCTGCATGGTCTTGCCGCCGGGCGCCGCGCAGAGGTCGAGCACGCTCCGCCCCACGCCTTCGCCCAGCAGCCGCGCCGGCAGAGCGGCGGAAATGTCCTGCACCCACCATTTGCCCTCGCCATAGCCGGACAGACCCGACACCGGGGCGCCGCGCGCGAGGCGCAAATGGCCGGGCATCAGGCTGATCCCCTCCAGGTCGGCGGGCGGATCGCCGATCAGGTCGATCGGCGGCGGCGCCGCCATCGACCGCGCGGCCGCCGTCACCACCGCCGCGCCCCATTGCTCGCGCCAGCGCTCCGCCACGTATTCGGGCAGGGTCGGCAGCTCGGGCAGCGCCCACTTTTCGCGCATCACGGTGCTGAACACGCCGTGGACAAGCTTGCGCGGACCGCCCTCGACCAAAGGCAAGACGGTGGAGATGGCGGCATGATGCGGCGTCGCCAGCGCCAGCGCCTGCACGAGGGCGATGCGCAGGGCGAAGCGCGCCTTGGCGTCGTCGGGCAGGCGCTTCCTGGTCGCACGGTCGATCAGCGCGTCGAGATCGGGCAGGCGGCGCAGCGCCTCGGCGGCGATGGCGTGGGCGAAGGCGCGATCGTCGGCCCGTTCCAGGTCGCGCGCCGCAACGTCCAACGCGGATTCGAGCGGCAGACCCTTGCGCAACACCGCGTCGAGCAGGCGCAAAGCGGCGCGGCGGCTCTCGACTCCGATCATCGAAGCGCCAGCCAGAGCCCGCCCGCGGCGATCGCCAGCCAGAAGACCAGCCCGGCCATGAACGCCCCGAAATCCGCCCATCCGCCACCGCCGCCGTGGCGCAGCGAGGGAATGCGGACCCAGCCCAGCGTGATCAGGAAGACCAGCCGCCGTCCGGTGGCGTGGAAGCCGCGCCAGAAGAACGCGCCGAGCAGCTCGCCGAGGGCCTCGAACACAAACTCGCCGATCGCGCTCATCTTGCCTTTCGGTCCTCCAGGGCTGAAATAGGCCCATGGCCGAACGACCCGCTCATGTGAAGCCGCCCGCCTATCTGACGCCCAGCCCGCCGGTGCCGGAGCCGGGCGAGGCCGAGCCGTCCGAGGAGAAAGGCGGGCCGAAGGGCAAGGAGCCGACCCGCTACGGCGACTGGGAGAATAATGGGATCGCCTGGGACTTCTAAACGCCCTCGCTCCTGAGCGGCCGCGACAGCAGCCTCCCCACCACCTCCTCGACCGAGGCCTGCTCGGCCAGCAGGGCGCAGACCGCGGCGACGATCGGCATGTCGACGCCGAGCTCATCGGCGGCGCGCTTCAGCACCGGGGCGGTGTAGGCGCCTTCGGCCACAGTCTTGCGATCGGCGAGCAGATCGCCGGGCCGGGCGCCCTCGCCCAGGCCCTTGCCGAGGCTGAAATTGCGCGAGCTCACGGAGGAGCAGGTCAGGACGAGGTCGCCGAGGCCGGCGAGACCCGCCAGGGTTTCGGCGCGAGCGCCCTTGGCGAGGCCGAAGCGGGTCATCTCGGCAAAGCCCCGAGAGATCAGGGCCGCGCGGGCATTCTGGCCGAGCCGCCTGCCCTCGACCACGCCGCAGGCGATGGCGAGCACGTTCTTCACCGCGCCGCCGATCTCGGCGCCGGCGATGTCGTCGGTGAGATAGGGCCGGAAATGGGGCCGGGCGATGCGCGCCGTGAGCCGCTCGCCGAGCGCCCGGTCCTCGATCGCCAAAGTCACCGCGGTCGGCAGGCCGGCGGCGACCTCATGGGCGAAAGTGGGGCCGGAAAGCACCGCGATCGGCGAGTCCGGCCGGACCTCGCGCGCGACCTCGTGCATCAACAGGCCGGTCTTGTCCTCGATCCCCTTGGCGCACAGGATGAGCGGCTGGTTTCGCGCCTTCAACCCGCTGACGACCATCCGCAAATATTGCGCCGGACTAACAATTAGGAAAGCTTCGCAGCCGCCCAGATCGGCGAGATCGCCAGTGGCGCGGATCGACTGGCCGAGCTTTATGCCTTTGAGAAAGAGGCTATTTTCATTGGCGCCATTGACCGCCTCGACGACTTCGGGCTCCCGCGCCCAGAGCAAAACCTCCTCGCCCCCGGCCGCGGCGACCTGGGCGAGCGCCGTGCCCCAGGCGCCGCCGCCGACGACCCCGATCTTCATGCCTTCACCCCGGCGCCGCGCGCCTTTTCGGCGTCGGGATCCAATGGCCAGCGTGCCCGCGCCGGCGCGTCGAGGCCGTCGATCAGCCCCGCCTCGAAGCGCAGTGCCCCGGCCCAGGCGATCATCGCCGCATTGTCGGTGCACAGCCACAAAGGCGGGGCGACGAAGGGCAGATCGTGCGTCGCGGCGAGCGCGGTGAGCGCCGCGCGCACCTGGCCATTGGCCGCGACGCCGCCGGCGACGACCAAAGCGGTCGCGCCGGCGGCTCGCTCGATGGCGCGCCGCGTCCGGTCGACGAAGCAGTCGACCACCGCTTGCTGGAAGGAAGCGGCGATGTCGGCATCGGCATGAAGGCCGCTCTCCTTTGCGCGCAGCACCGCGCTCTTGAGACCCGCGAAGGAGAAATGCGGCTCGTTGGAGCCGAGCAGCGGCCGGGGCAGCTTCACCGCGGCCGGATCGCCCGCTTTCGCCGCCTCCTCCACCGCCGGACCCCCGGGAAAGCCCAGGCCGAGCAATTTGGCGGTTTTGTCGAAGGCTTCGCCGGCGGCGTCGTCGATCGTGGTGGCGAGACGGCGGTAGCGCCCGACGCCCTCGACGAGCAGCAACTGGCAATGGCCGCCGGAGACGAGAAGCAGCAGGTAGGGGAAGCGAAGATCGGGATCGCTCAGCATCGGCGACAGCGCATGGCCCTCGAGATGGTTGACTGCGACGAGCGGCTTGCCCGCGGCCAGCGCCAGCCCCTTGGCGGTGACCAGGCCGACCATCACCCCGCCGATCAGCCCCGGGCCGGCGGTGGCGGCGATGGCGTCGACCGCATCAAGGCCGATCCCTGCCTCCTCGAGCACCTGCTCGATCAGGCCCGGCAGGATCTCGACATGGGCGCGCGCGGCGATCTCGGGGACGACGCCGCCATAGGGCCGGTGCGCGGCCTCCTGGCCCGCCAGCCGGTGCGCGAGGATGCGCCGGTCCGACGCGACCAAAGCCGCCGCCGTTTCGTCGCAGCTCGATTCTATGCCGAGGATCAGGCTCATCGCGGCCTTCCCTGCCACCTGGAACGCGGCTAGCACAAGCGCGCTATGCCGCAGCCCCTTCGCATCGGTACGCGCGGATCGCCGCTGGCGCTCGCGCAGGCGCGGCTGGTGGCCGACGCGCTGCGCGGCGCGCATGGCTGGGCCGAGGACGCGGTCGAGATCGTGCCGATCACCACTTCGGGCGATATGATCCAGGACCGGCCGCTCGCGGAGGTCGGCGGCAAAGCCTTGTGGACCAAGGAGCTCGACGCCTGCCTGATGGAGGGACGCACCGACCTCTCCGTCCATTCGATGAAGGATGTCGAGACGATCCGCCCTGCCGGTCTCAACATCGCGGCAGTTCTTCCGCGCGCGGATTCAAGCGATCGGCTGATCGGCGCCGACAGCCTGGCGGCGCTGCCGGCTGGCGCCCGGGTCGGCACCTCCTCGCCCCGCCGGACCGCGCAATTGCTGGCGCGCCGGCCCGACCTCGAGGCCGTGCCGATCCGCGGCAACATCCAGACGCGGCTGGCCAGGGGCGAGCGCGGCGAGGTCGATGCGGCGATCCTGGCCGCGGCGGGCCTCGCCCGCCTGGGGCTGTCGGCGGGCGTCGCGCTGGATTGGCTGCCGGCGCCGGCGCAGGGGGCGATCGGGGTCGACATCGTTTGGGCGCGCGAGGATATCCGGGCGCTGGTCGACGCGATCGACCACCGGCCCAGCCATGGCTGCGTGCGCGCGGAGCGGCTGTTCCTGGAGGCGCTTGGCGGCGATTGCCGTTCGGCGGTCGCGGCGCGCGCCGAGCATATGGGCGTGATGGTGATGAAGGCCGAGATTCTCAGCCCCGACGGCCGCGAGGTCCAGCGCGTGGAGATGGATTTGTACGGGAGCGACCTCGCGACGCCGCCCGACGTCGCCCGGGCGCTGCTCGACAAAGCCAGCCCCGCCCTGCGCGCGATGTTCGGCCGATGAGGATCCTCGTCCTGCGCCCGCAACCCGGCGCCGACGAAACGGCGGCGCGGGCGCGGGCGCTGGGTCTGGAGCCGGTGGTGGCGCCCTTGTTCGCGGTGCGGCCGCTCGAATGGACGCCGCCCGACCCGGCCTCCTTCGACGCGGTGATGCTGACCAGCGCCAGCGCCGCGCGGCAGGCGGGTGACGGCTTGACGCCATTTCACGATCTGCCCTGCTATGCGGTCGGCGAGGCGACCGCCGCGGCCGCCCGCGAAGCCGGCTTCGCCGACATCCGCATCGGGCCCGACGACGGCGCCGCTTTGCTGCTGACGATGGCCGAAGACGGCATCGCTTCCGCCTTCCACGCCTGCGGGGAGGATCATCTCGCGCTCGGCCATCCAGCCATCAGGGTAACGCGCGTGCCGGTCTATGCGGCCGAAGCGGTCACCCGGCTGCCGGTCGCGCCCGAGGGCATGCTGGCCTTGCTGCATTCGCCGCGCGCCGCCGCTTTGCTCGGCGCGCTCGTGCCCGACCGCTCCGCCGTCGAGCTCGCGGCGATCAGCGCGCGCACCGCCCGCGCGGCGGGCGAGGGCTGGAAGCGCGTCGCGGTCGGGGCGCCCGCGCGCGCCCCCCCCCTGCTGGGGCTTGGAGCCCAGCGGTGCCAGAGAGAAGGGCGCTGGCTGTGT
>JBKJZJ010000158.1:0-2810 GCA_046715355.1 Allosphingosinicella sp.
GCGGCGAGCAGCACCGCGAACTCCGCCCCGGCCATGCGGGCGACGAGGCGGCGGCGCCCGTCGGCCTCGACATGGCGCTCGATCCGCCGCGCCGCGGCCTGCAGCACCGCATCGCCGGTCGCCCGGCCGAAGGCGGCGTTGATCGCGTCGTAGCGGTTGACCGAGACGAGCAAGGCAACAAGAGGGGGACAGTTACCAGTAACTGTCCCCGGCTTCGCGAGCTGCCCGGCCATCCAGGCGCGGGCCGCGCGGCCGTCGCGCAGGCCGGTGAGCGGATCGCGGCCGGCGGGCGGCCGCCCCGTCCCGGAGAGAGTCTCGGCGCGGCCGACGATCCCGCCCTCGCCCTCGACGCGCATATGATGGGCGATGCGGCCGTCGCCGGCCTCGCCGCGATGGGCGAAGGCGGTCGCCTCGCCGGTGGCGAGCAGCCGGTCGATCGCGCTGCGCGCGGCGCGGCGGCCGTCGGGGTCCAGTTTGCGGAACAATTCCATCAGGCTGATGCGCCGTCCGTCATCCTCGCCGAGGCCCGCCTGGCGCGCCAAAGCGGGGCTCAGTTCGACGCTGCGCGAGCCCGGCTGCCAGCGCCACGATTCGGCCTCGCCTTGCTCGCCCCCGCGCCGCGAGCCGCCGCCGCCGGCGCACTCGGCATGGCGGCGGGCGAAGAGCAAAGCGTGGAGCAATTGCGGCTCGGTGAACGGGCTCACCAGGAAATGGGTGGCGCCATATTGGTGGAAGGAGTCGAGCGCGGCGGCGTCCTTGCGCGAGACCAGCACCAAGAGGGCCGCGGCATTGGCCTCCACCGCGTCGGCGATCGCCCGCACCGCCCCCTCCCCCTCGCCGAGCGCACCGCGTGCGTCGACCACCGCCACCGACGCTCCCGAAGCAACGAACCGCGCCTCGGCATTGGCCGCCCGCCGCGCCGCGATCGGCTGCCAGCCCGCGCCCTCGGCGAGCCGGGTCAGCTCGTCGCGGTGACGGAAGGAGAGGATGAAGAGCGGGGCCCCCATTGGGAGCGTCTAGCTGGCGCGAAGGCGAACGCCAATCGCCCTGCGCGGACGTTCCCGGCTTGGGACGTTGACGGGAGCATGTGCTGCCCCCTAGCTACGCCCATGGCGGAACGCGGGAACATGCCGATGGCGCTGGTCGCCTCCAACGCGGAATCCGCGCAAGCCGCGGAGGGGATGCTGCGCGAGCGCTACGAATTCGTGCCGCTCGAGGAGGCGGAGCTGATCGTCGCGTTGGGCGGCGACGGCTTCCTCCTGCATACGCTGCGCGAGCGGCTGCAGGTCGGCAGGATCTGCCCGGTGTTCGGCATGAACCGCGGCACAATCGGCTTCCTGATGAACGAGTGGCGGATCGACGGGCTGATAGAGCGGCTCGGCCGCGCCAAGAGCTTTGCCGTGTCGCCGCTCGAGATGAAGGCGGTCACCGTCGACGGCGAGGAGGTCGTCCACCACGCGATGAACGAGGTCTCGCTGCTCCGCGAGACGCGCGAGACCGCCTGGGTCGAGGTCTCGGTCGCGGGCCGCGTGGTCATGCCGGAGCTGGTCTGCGACGGCGTGCTGGTGGCGACGCCCGCGGGCTCGACCGCCTACAATCTCTCCGCTAACGGGCCGATCCTGCCTTTGGGCTCGAAGCTGCTCGCTTTGACCCCGATCAGCCCGTTCCGGCCGCGGCGCTGGCGCGGAGCCCTGATCCCCGACGACCTTCGCATCTCGTTCCGGGTGCTCGATCCGGTCAAGCGGCCGGTGAGCGCGGTCGCCGACCAGATCGAGGTCCGCGACGTCGCCACGGTCGAGGTCTGGCTCGACCGGCTCGACCTCCTGACCCTGCTCTTCGACCCCGAGCACGCGCTCGACGAGCGCATCACCATGGAGCAGTTCGCGGTTTGAGCCGGGGCGGTCGCGCCCTTGCCAGCCGCGAAAAAGCCCTGCTATAGGCCCGCCTCGCCGAAAGGCTGCTCCCCGGTAGCTCAGCGGTAGAGCAACCGGCTGTTAACCGGTTGGCCGATGGTTCGAATCCGTCCCGGGGAGCCACTCCTTCAGCATGCGTGGCGGCCGTTCAGCGCCGCCGCCCGCCAAGGCCGACGCGCCGGCATTCGGGCGTGCCGGCGCCCTCGCCCTTGCAGAATTCGCGCAGGACGCCGCTATTCTCCTCGTTGAGCCGCGGCCCGATGCGTCTCGGCTCCCGCGGCGGCTGGCGGCGCGGCGGGGTGACCTGCGGGGTCGCCAAGGGCGGGGTGACGACCGGGACGCCCGGCGCCGTGGCCGGGCCGTCGGGCAGCGAGGTATCGAGCGGCTCGCGCACGCGGATGCGCGAACGCTCCATATAGCCGATCAGCCCGCCGGCGATGCGGACGCGCCACCAGGCGCCTTGCTGGTCGTAGGTGTTGAAGGTCTCGCCGGTGTTGACCCGGGCGACGACGGCGGCGTCGGCGGAGGGGCCGCCGCGAACATTGGCGAAGCTCTCCTCGTCGCTGATCACCGCTTCCTGCGAGAATTCGGCGGGGACGGGCGTCACCGGCGGCGCCGGCCCCCCTGGTTCGGCCGGGCGCGCCTCGTTGACCGGCGCCGCGCCGTTGCCCTCCGGCTCGGAGGATTTGCCGCGCGTCAGGGCGAGCACCGCGACCGCGGCGATCACCAGCACGGACAGGCCGATCAGGATCAGGATCAGCTTGTTCGAGCCGCGCTTGCCCGACCTTGGCGGCGGGGCCGGCGCCGGCGCCGGATTTGGGACCGGTGCCGGCGCCGGAGTTGGGACCGGCGCGGGCGGGGGTGGCGGCGGGGGCGCGGCGGCGGGGGCTTCCGGCG
>JBKJZJ010000159.1:0-5237 GCA_046715355.1 Allosphingosinicella sp.
CCCAGGCGGGGGAGCAATCGCTGCATGTCGGGCGCAACGCGGTGCTGGCCTCGAAGCTGCCGCAGAGCGTGCCGGCCGTCACCATCGACCGGCAGTGCGGTTCCTCGCAGCAGGCGATCCAATTCGCCGCGCAGGCGGTGATGTCGGGAACGCAGGACGTCGTCATTGCCGCCGGCGTCGAGAGCATGACGCGCGCGCCGATGGGCCTCTCCATGGTCGCCGACAAGGGCTTCACCCCCTTCCCCGCCAGCGTCACCGGCAAATATGGAGTGCCCTTCTTCAGCCAGTTCATGGGCGCCGAGATGATCGCCAAAAAGTACGGCTATGACCGTGGCCGGCTCGACGAATATGCGCTCGAAAGCCACCGCCGCGCCAAGGCGGCGACGCAGGCGGGGGCGTTTGCGGACGAGATCGTCGCGGTCGAGGTGACGCTGCCCGACGGCAGCACCGAAACCCACCGGATCGACGAAGGCATACGCTTCGACGCCACGCTCGAAGGCATAAGCGCGGTCAAGTTGCTCAAGGAGGACGGCGTGATCAGCGCGGCCTCGGCAAGCCAGATCTGTGACGGCTCGGCGGCGGTTCTAATCGTCTCCGAGCAGGCGCTCAAGGATCACGGCCTGACCCCGCTGGCGCGGATCCACAATCTCACCGTCACCGCCGGCGATCCGGTGATCATGCTCGAAGAGCCGCTGTTCGCCACCGACCGCGCCTTGCGGCGAGCGGGCATGACGATCGCCGATATCGACCTCTACGAAGTCAACGAAGCGTTCGCGCCGGTGCCGCTGGCCTGGCTCGGCCATGTCGGCGCCGATTCGGAGCGGCTCAACGTCAATGGCGGCGCGATCGCATTGGGCCACCCGCTCGGCGCGTCGGGCGCCAAGCTGATGACGACCTTGATCCACGCGCTCCGCGCCCGCGGGCTGCGCTACGGCCTGCAGACGATGTGCGAGGGCGGCGGCGTCGCCAACGTGACGATCGTCGAGGCTTTGTAGGCATGGTGCGCAAAGGCGTCATCCTGACGAAAGTCAGGATCCACGAACACGGATCCGGCCCAGTCCTCGCGGTCCGTGTTCATGGATCCCGGATCAAGTCCGGGATGACTTGTTAGAGATGACAGGGCCTCTATCCGGCATTCGCATCCTTGAGATGGAAGGACTGGGCCCGGCGCCGTTCGCGGGAATGATGCTGGCAGATCATGGCGCCGAGGTGATCCGGGTCGCGCGGCAAGGCGGCTTCAAGTTGCCCGGCGACCCGCTGGCCCGATCGCGCCGGACCGTGACGGTCGACCTCAAGCAGGCCGAGGGCATCGCCCTGGTCCGCGACCTGGCGAAAAGCTGCGACGGGCTGATCGAGGGTTATCGGCCCGGGGTGATGGAGCGGCTCGGGCTCGGCCCGGACACCCTCCTCGCGGACAATCCGAAGCTCGTCTACGGGCGGATGACCGGCTGGGGGCAGACCGGGCCGCTCGCCGGCGCCGCCGGGCACGACATCAACTATATCGCCTTGTCGGGCACGCTGCACACGATCGGCCGCGCCGACGAAAATGGGAGGGGACGCCCCTCCCCGCCGGTCAATTATGTCGGCGATTTCGGCGGCGGCGGGATGATGCTCGCCTTCGCCATGGTGAGCGCCTTGCTGGCCGTGAAAGGCGGGGGCGCCGGCCAGGCGATCGATTGCGCGATGACCGACGGCTCGGCTTTGCTCGCCAGCCTGACCTGGGGCCTCAGCGCCGCCGGCCTGTGGGAGGACGAAGCGGGCGTCAACCGGATCGACGGCGGCAGCCCCTATTACGATACCTACGAGACCAGGGACGGCAAATGGGTCGCGGTCGGCGCGATCGAGCCGCAATTCTACGCTCTGCTCTGCGACAAGCTCGGCATCGCCGCGCAAGGGCAGGACGACCGGGCGGCCTGGGCGGATCGCAAGCAGGAGCTCGCCGCCCTGTTCGCCGCCCGTACGCGGGATGAATGGTGCGCCTTGCTCGAAGGGACCGACGCCTGCTTCGCGCCGGTCCTGTCGCTCGCCGAGGCGCCGGAACATCCGCACAACAAGGCGCGCGGCACCTTCATCGACCTCGATGGCGTCACCCAGCCCGCCCCCGCGCCTCGCTATTCGAATACCCCCAACGCTTCGCCGCGGGCACCCCACGCGGACGCCGACGCGCTGCTCGCCGAGCTGGGCTATGGACCTGAGCGGATCGCGGCTCTGCGTGCTGCGGGGATCGTCGCCTAGAGGCGCGCCGCGTGCCAGCGCAGATGATCTTCCATGAAGGTGGAGATGAAATAATAGCTGTGGTCGTAGCCCGGCTGGAGGCGCAGCGTCAGTGGAATCGAGGCGGCGGCGCAGGCGGCTTCGAGCAGGTTCGGGCGCAGCTGCTCGGCGAGGAAGGCATCGCCCTCGCCCTGGTCGACGAGCAGGTCCGGCACGCGCGCGCCGTCCTCGATCAGCGCGACCGCGTCGTGGCGCCGCCACGCCGCGCGGTCCGGCCCGAGATAGCGGCCGAGCGCCTTCTCGCCCCAGGGCACTTGCGAAGGCGCGACGATCGGCGCGAAAGCGCTGCAGCTGCGGTAGCGGCCGGGATTGCGCAGCGCGACGGTCAGCGCGCCGTGGCCGCCCATCGAGTGGCCGCTGATCGCCTGCCGGTCCATGTCGGCCGGGAAATGGGCGGCGACCAGGGCCGGCAGTTCCTCGACGACGTAGGAGTACATGCGGAAATTGGCGTCGTAAGGCGCCTGCGTCGCATCGACGTAGAAGCCCGCGCCCTGGCCGAAATCATAGGCCTCGTCGTCGGGCACGCCGGGGCCGCGCGGGCTCGTATCCGGCGCGACCAAGATCAGGCCAAGCTCCGCGCAGGCGCGGCGATACTCGCCTTTCTCGGTGACGTTGGCATGGGTGCAGGTCAGGCCGGAGAGATACCAGACGACCGGCAGCGCCGCGCCCGCCTCGGCCTGGGGCGGGAGGTAGACCGAGAAGATCATGCCGGTGCCGGTCTCGGCGGAGGCGTGGCGATAGACACCCTGGACACCGCCATGCGCCTTGTTGGTCGAAAGCGTCTCCAGAGCCGTCATCGGCTCAGCCGATCCGGTGCAGCGCACACAGCTTGTTGCCGTCGGGATCGCGCAGATAAGCGAGATAGAGCTTGCCGAAGCCCCCTTCGCGCACGCCAGGCGGATCCTCGATCGCGGTGCCGCCATTCTCCATGCCCGCCCGGTGCCAGGCATCGGCCTGCTCCGGAGTCATCGCGAAGCCGATCGTGCAGCCGTTTCCGGACGTCGCCGGGGCGGCGTCGATCGGCTGGGTGACGATGAAGATGCCGCCATTGTGCAGGTAGACCAGCCGGCCCTTGTCGTCCTCGAACCCCGGCTTGCCGCCCATCGCTTCGAAGGTGGCGTCGTAGAAGCTCTTCGAGCGGGGAATGTCGTTGCTGCCGACCATCATGTGGCTGAACATGTTCTCTCTCCTCTTGTCCGGTTCAGTAGACCACGACCGAGCGGATGCTCTCGCCCGCGTGCATCAAATCGAAGCCCTTGTTGATCTCCTCGAGGCTCAGCACATGGGTGATCATCGGGTCGATCTCGATCTTGCCGGCCATGTACCAGTCGACGATCCTGGGCACGTCGGTGCGGCCGCGCGCGCCGCCGAAGGCGGTGCCCTTCCAGACCCGGCCGGTGATCAGCTGGAACGGGCGGGTGGAAATCTCCTTGCCGCTCTCGGCGACGCCGATGACGACGCTGGTCCCCCAGCCGCGATGGGCGCTTTCGAGCGCGGTGCGCATCACGTCGGTATTGCCGGTGCAGTCGAACGTATAGTCGCCGCCGCCGCCGGTGAGCGCGACCAGGTGCGCGACGAGGTCGCCCTCCACCTCCCTGGGATTGACGAAATCGGTCATGCCGAAGCGGCGGCCCCATTCCTCCTTGCCGGGATTGATGTCGACGCCGACGATCCTGCCCGCGCCCGCCAGCCTCGCGCCCTGGATGACGTTGAGGCCGATCCCGCCCAGGCCGAAGACGATGACGCTGGCGCCCGGCTCGACCTTGGCGGTGTTGAGCACCGCGCCGACGCCGGTGGTGACGCCGCAGCCGATATAGCAGGCCGACTGGAACGGCGCGTCCTCGCGGATCTTGGCGACCGCGATTTCGGGCAGGACGGTGAAGTTGGAGAAGGTCGAGCAGCCCATATAATGGTGGATCGCCTGCCCCTTGTAGCTGAAGCGGCTGGTGCCGTCCGGCATCACGCCCTTGCCCTGGGTGGCGCGGATCGCGGTGCAGAGGTTGGTCTTGCGCGACAGGCAGCTCGGGCACTGGCGGCATTCGGAGATATAGAGCGGGATGACGTGATCGCCCGGCTTCACCGAGGTCACGCCCGCCCCCACTTCGCGGACCACGCCGGCGCCCTCATGCCCCAGGATCGAGGGGAACAGGCCCTCGCTGTCGAGCCCGTCCAGCGTGTAGGCGTCGGTATGGCAGATGCCGGTCGCCATGATCTCGACCAGCACCTCGCCGGCCTTGGGCCCGTCGAGGTCGAGCTCGACGATCTCGAGCGGCTGCTTGGGCGCGAAAGCGATCGCGGCGCGGGTCTTCATGGGTGTTGGCTCCCCTCCGGCGGATGTTCCGCGCTCTTTATAGAGCGCCCGCCGAAGAGCAAGAAGCCCCCCGCTCCACCCCGGGCCACCCCCGGCCCCTCTGTCGGCCCGCGGAACGCGCTCGGGGCCCCGGAACGCGCTCGGGCCCCCGGAACGCGCTCCGGCGCCCGGATTGCCCCGCGCCGGCCCTTGACGCCGCGAGCGGTTTCGCCGTTCCCTTATAAGGGATGTCCCTTATAAGGGAATCCAGGCGGAACGTGCCGGGGGGGGCGGCGAGGTGAGTTGCGGAATCGCCGAGATCGGGCGCCGCGCCGCGACCGGCGGTCAGCCCTCCAGGAAGCGCCTGATCCACATCCCCACCCGCGCATTGTCGTTGGGCGCGTCCAGCGAGGCGATGGCGGCGTCGGCGTCCGGGATGCGGTCGCGGCGGCTGTCGTAGAGGGCGCGGGCGAAAGCGGGCGACATTTCCGGGTGGAACTGGAAGGAGATGGCGTCCTGGTCGCGCCAGGCGAGGCCCGCATAAGGCGTGAACAGGGACGAGGCGATCACGTCCGCTTGCGGCGGCGGCTGCACCACCTGGTCCTGATGCGAGGCAGGAGCCGAGACGATCGGGCAATCGTCATCCACGGCTCGCGCTGGACGATCGGATAGT
>JBKJZJ010000160.1:0-16420 GCA_046715355.1 Allosphingosinicella sp.
GCTCCAGCGTCAGCCCGCGGGCGGCGAAGGCGCCGAAGCTCTGCCCGGCGGTGCCGGTCAGCGTTGCGTGGAGGCTGCCCTCGGCGAGGCCGGCATGGCCGAAGCGCCGCGCGATCTCGCCCGAGACCATCGCGCCGAGCGCGCGATCCTTATTGCCGACGCGCCCTTCGATCCGGGCCGGCAGGGGTCCGTCCAGCGCCTCGATCAGCTGCCGGTCGACCGCCGTGCCCCAGGCGCGGCAGAGCGACGCGCCATGGCGGCGCAAGCCGTTCGTCTCTGGCATGTGCAGCAGCCTGGAAAGCGCGACGCCCCGCGCCTTCCAATGCTCGCCGGCGTCCGCCTCCTCGAGCAGGTCGGCGCGGCCGATCAGCTCCTCCAGGCTCCGCAGGCCGAGGCCCGAGAGAATTTCCCGGACCTCCTGCGCGACGAAGAAGAAATAGTTGATGACGTGCTCGGGCGTGCCGGTGAAGCGGGCGCGCAGCACAGGGTCCTGCGTCGCGATCCCGACCGGGCAGGTGTTGAGATGGCATTTTCGCATCATGATGCAACCGGCGGCGATCAGCGGCGCGGTGGCGAAACCGAACTCGTCGGCGCCGAGCATCGCCGCCACCGCCACGTCCCGCCCGGTGCGCAGCCCGCCATCGACCTGAACGACGATCCGTTCGCGCAATCCGTTGAGGACGAGCGTCTGCTGGGTTTCGGCGAGACCGATCTCCCAGGGCAGGCCGGCATGGGTCAGCGAGGTCAATGGGGAAGCGCCGGTGCCGCCCTCATAGCCGGCTATGGTGACATGGTCGGCGGCGCATTTGGCGACCCCGGCCGCCACGGTGCCGACGCCGACCTCGCTGACCAGCTTCACAGAGACGCGCGCCGAGGGATTCACGCTCCTCAGGTCGTGGATGAGCTGGGCGAGATCCTCGATCGAATAGATGTCGTGGTGCGGCGGCGGCGAGATCAGGCCGACGCCGGGCGTCGAATGGCGGACCGCGGCGATCTCGGCGTCGACCTTGTGGCCGGGCAGCTGGCCGCCTTCGCCCGGCTTAGCACCCAGGGCGATCTTGATCTGGAGGTCGTCCGCATTGACCAGATATTCGGCGGTCACGCCGAAGCGGCCGGAGGCGATCTGCTTGATCGCCGAGCGGGCCTCGCCGGCAAAGCGCTCCGGCTCCTCGCCGCCCTCGCCGGTGTTGGATTTTCCGCCAATCCGGTTCATCGCCCGGGCGAGCGTCGAGTGCGCCTCGCGGCTGATCGAGCCGAAGCTCATCGCGCCGGTGGCGAAGCGCTTGACGATCTCGGCCGCCGGCTCGACCTCCCCGATCGGCAGCTCCGGCCCGGCCGGGCGGAAGCCGAGCAGGCCGCGAACGGTCAGCAGGCGGCGGCCGCGCGCGTTCAGTTCCTCGGCGAAGGCGCGATATTTGTCGGGCAGATTGCCGCGCGCGGCGTGCTGGAGATTGGCGATGCTGTCGAACGTCCAGGCGTGATCCTCGCCGCCCGCGCGCAGGGCATAGAGGCCGCCCGGGTCGAGCGGAGCTGCGTCCGGCGAATGGGCGGCGCGGTGGCGGCGGGCCGTCTCCTCGGCGAGCTCGGCAAGGCCGATGCCTTCGATCGTCGTCGCCGTTCCGGTGAAATATTTGTCGACCAGGCACTGCCCGAGGCCGATCGTGTCGAAGATCTGCGCGCCGCAATAGGATTGGAACGTGGAGATGCCCATTTTGGACATCACCTTCAAAAATCCCTTGCCGATCGCCCTGATGTAATTCGCCTGCGCCTCGGCGGGCGGCACCGCGAGCGTTCCCAGCCCGCACAGATCGTCGATCGTGTCGAAGGCGAGCCAGGGGTTGATCGCCTCGGCGCCGTAGCCGGCGAGCACGCAGAAATGGTGGACCTCGCGCGCCTCGCCCGTCTCGAGCACCAGGCCGGTCTGCATCCTGAGACCCTGCCGGATCAGATGATGGTGGACGGCGCCCGTCGCCAGCGCGGCCGGAATCGGGATGCGGGCCGGCCCTTCCGCGCGGTCCGAGAGGATCAGCAGGTTGATGTCGGCGAGGACCGCCTCGGTCGCCTCCCAACAGAGCCGCTGCAGCGCCGCCTCCAGCGACTGGGCGTCGCCGCGCGCCCCTGATTGGCTTCGGGGCCAGGTGGCGTCGAGCGTGATCGTGCGGAAGGCGCCGTCGAGCGTCTCCTGGATCGAGCGGATCTTCTCGAGATCCTCGTTGGTCAGGATCGGCTGCGAGACCTCCAGCCTCTTGTGCGTCCCCGCCTGGCGGCCGAGCAGGTTCGGCCTCGGCCCGATCATCGAGACGAGCGACATGACCAGGGCCTCGCGGATCGGATCGATCGGCGGGTTGGTGACCTGGGCGAAATTCTGCTTGAAATAATCGTAAAGCAGGCGCGGCCGGTCCGACAGCAATGCGAGCGGAGTGTCGGTCCCCATCGACCCGACGGGATCGTCGGCCGCGCTCGCCATCGGCGCGAGAAAGAACTTCAGATCCTCGTCCGTGTAGCCGAAGCTGATCCGGGTGCGGCGGAAGACGTCGTCGTCGGGCGGGCGGCGGATCGGGTTGCAGCCGGGCGGCAGGTCCCTGAGGTCGAACTGGGTCGCGGCCAGCCATTGGCCATAAGGCTCGGCCCCGGCGAGCGTCGCCTTCACCTCCTCGTCCTCGACGATCCGGCCCTGCTCCAGATCGATGAGCAGCATCCTGCCCGGCTGGAGCCGCCATTTGCGGACGATCCTCTCCTCGGCAATCGGCAGCACGCCGCTTTCGGACGCCATCACCACCAGATCGTCGTCGGTGACCAGGAAGCGCGCGGGTCGGAGGCCGTTCCGGTCCAGCGTCGCGCCGATCTGCCGTCCGTCGGTGAAGGCGATCGCCGCCGGCCCGTCCCAGGGCTCCATCAGGGCGGCATGATATTCGTAAAAGGCCCGCCGCTTGGGCTCCATCCGCGTGTCGGACCAGGCCTCCGGGATGAGCAGCATCATCGCGTGCGGCAGCGAATAGCCGCCGGCGATCAGCAGCTCGAGCGCATTGTCGAGGCAGGCCGTGTCCGACTGGCCGTGCGGAATGATCGGCCACATCTTGTCGAGATCCGCGCCGAGCAACGGCGATTCCAGCGTCCGCCGGCGCGCGTTCATCCAGTTCACGTTGCCGCGCAGCGTGTTGATCTCGCCATTATGGGCGATGAACCGATAGGGGTGGGCCAGCCGCCAGCTCGGGAAGGTGTTGGTCGAGAAGCGCTGGTGCACCATCGCCAGCGCCGAAATGGTCAGCGGGTCGGCCAGGTCCTTGTAGAAGGCGCCGAGCTGATGGGCGAGCAGCATGCCCTTGTAGACGAGGGTGCGGCTCGAAAAGGAGGCGATGTAGAAATCCGGCAGGCCCGGCAGGTCGCGCCGCTTCGCCTCCGCTTCGAGCGGGTTCAGCGTCTGCTTGCGGATCGCGAGGAGCTTGCGTTCGAACGAATCCTGGTCCGGCACGTTCGGCCCGCGCGCGACCACCGCCTGGGCGATGGCGGGCATCGCCGCCTCGGCCGCCGCGCCGAGCAGATTCGGGGCGACAGGCACCTCGCGCCAGCCGACCAGCATTTGTCCCTCGACCCGGATGAACCGCTCGAAGCGCTCGACCGCGGCGGCGCGGCTGGCCGCGTCGCGCGGCAGGAAGCACATCGCCACCGCATAGGCGCCCGGCGGCGGCAGGTTGAGCCGCCCGGCCTCCGCCCAGGCGCGGAACAAAGCGTCGGGAATCTGGATCAGGCAGCCGGCGCCGTCGCCGAGCGTGGGATCGGCGCCGACGCCGCCGCGATGGTCGAGATTGGCGAGGATTTCGAGCCCCCGGGCGATGATCGCGTTCGAGCGCTCGCCCTTCACATGGGCGACGAAGCCCATGCCGCAGGCGTCCCGCTCGTTGCGGGGATCGTACAGCCCTTGCTTCGCCGGCTGGCGCATCACGCCTCCCATGCTGCGGTGCAACGAGACTGGCCGATTCGGGGCACGGACACAATAGTCGTCGCCATGGTGAAATCTTCACCCCGGAATTGACGCACCGCAACATTCCACGCGATGCAAGGGGTCCCGGCGCGGACCGCTGTCCGCCCGGCGAACGGGGGCGGCATGAAGCTGATCATCGCCATCATCAAACCTCACAAGCTCGAGGAAGTGCGCGACGCCCTTGCCGCCGTCGGCGTCCAGGGCATGACCGTCACGGAGGCGCGCGGCTTCGGGCGGCAGCGGGGGCAGACCGAAATCTATCGCGGCGCCGAATATACGACGAGCTTCATTCCCAAGGTGCGGCTCGAGATCGCCGTTCCGGCCAATCTGGCGGCCAGCGTGCTCGAGACCATCAGGCAGACCGCCCAGACCGAATCGATCGGCGATGGCAAGATCTTCGTGCTCGACCTCGAACAGGCGCTGCGCATCCGCACGGGCGAGCAGGACGAGGAGGCGATTTGACGATGGCTACCGCATTGATCCGACGGCTTCGCCTTCGCACCCGGCTTGCGGCGCTGCTGCTGCTCTTGTCCGCGACGCCCGCGGCTGCCGCGCCGGCGCTGACCGTCGACAAGGGCGACACTGCCTGGATGCTGGTCTCGACCCTGCTCGTGCTGCTGATGATCGTGCCCGGCCTTGCCTTGTTCTACGGCGGCCTCGTCCGGGCGAAGAACGTGCTCTCGATCCTGAGCCAGGTGCTCGGCATCGCCGCGGTCGCGATCCTGGTCTGGGTCGGCTGGGCCTACAGCCTCGCCTTCGGCGCCGGCAACGCCTTCGTCGGCGGCACCTCCAAGCTGTTCCTGAGCGGCATCACCGGCGACACCGCCTCGGCCACCTTCACCGCCGGCGTCGGCATTCCCGAGCTGGTCTTCGTCGCCTTCCAGATGACCTTCGCCGCGATCACGGCGGCGCTGGTCGTCGGCGCGCTGGCCGAGCGGGTGAAGTTCAGCGCCATGCTTCTGTTCGCCGCGCTCTGGCTCACCATCGTCTACGCGCCGATCGCGCATATGGTGTGGGCGGCGGACGGCCTGATCTTCGGCTGGGGCGCGCTCGATTTCGCGGGCGGCACCGTGGTCCACATCAATGCGGGCATCGCCGGCCTCGTCGGCGTCTTCTTCGCAGGCAGGCGCCTCGGTTTTCTGAAGGAGATGACCCCGCCTCACTCGCTGAGCCTGACCCTGATCGGCGCGGGCCTGCTCTGGGTCGGCTGGTTCGGCTTCAACGCCGGCTCGAACCTGGAGGCGAATGGCGGCGCGGCGATCGCGATGATCAACACCTTCGTCGCGCCCGCCGCGGCGGTGCTGACCTGGCTCGCGGCGGAGCGGATCGTCTCGGGCAAGGCGTCGCTGCTCGGCGGCGCCTCGGGCGCGGTCGCGGGCCTCGTCGCCATCACGCCGGCGGCGGGAACGTCGGGCGTATTGGGGGCGGCCGCCTTGGGGGTGGCCGCGGCCCTTGCCTGCTACTGGTTCGTCGGCAGCCTGAAGAACAGGCTCAAGCTCGACGACAGCCTCGACGTGTTCGGCATTCACGGGCTCGGCGGCATCGTCGGCTCGATCGGCACGGGCATCGTCTCCTCGCCTCTGCTCGGCGGCTTCCGCCCGGCGGATTATTCGATCGCCGCCCAGACCCTGATCCAGGCCCAGGCGGTGCTGGTCGCGATCGCCTGGTCCGCGCTCGGCTCGGCCATCGTCTGGGGGCTGGTCAAGGTCACGATCGGGCTCAGGGTCGACAGCGACGCCGAGCGCGAGGGCCTCGACATCACCGATCACGGCGAGCGCGCCTACAATTTCTGACGGGTTCATGTCGGCGCCGGCACCCGACAACCGCGTCTCATAGGCAGATGGGAGTCAGCCGGAGGCACGGGTATCGGACCTCGCTTTCTCCTCGGCCGCAGCCTTTATCGCCCGGAGGGCCCGACGACGGATCAGTCCGCTCGGAATGCGGATCAGCAGCCAGTAAGGCGCAAACCTCAGCAGCGAATGGCGATCCGGGCAGAACACGCGCGTTTCGGTCGTCAGCAGCGTCCCGAGAGGATCGGGGGTGGCGCGGAACCCGGTCACGAGCTTCGGCGTGCCCGGCTCGGCAAAACGGGCGAAGGCATCGGCATCGGAAAACGGGACAAGACCCCCGTCCAGCTGCCAGAAGCGGCCGATCAGCCCAGCCACCGTCTCGCTCTTCTCGTCCTGGTCGAGGGGCGTGAAGATGTTGGAGTCGATCCGCGGCGCCTCACGTCCCAACAGGCGGGCCGGGACGGTCCGCAGCGCCATGAGAGCGTCCCTGAGCCGGTCCGGCGGGCGATTCGAGTCGACCACAGCCCGGAGCACCTCGTCCGGTGAGGCTCGCACGCGCGTCCGATGCCGCTCCGAGAACTGGTAGCGCGGCAGGTGCTTGTCGATCAGGGACATATGCAGGTGCTCCAGGCGCGGGATCAATGATGCAAGCGCTTCCCCCGGGGCGTAGCACCTGTCCTGATCTTCACGCCGCTAGCCCCTGTACCGTCGCACGCCGGACTTGGTTGCGCTGGCGAACGTTGCAGTCACCATGATGAAAATGACAAGCGCCAGGATGACCGCGCTCAGCGGCTCGCCAGTGATCGTCCTCGTAAAATAGAGCACGGCGAATGGTGCGATGATCGCCGCCGGAATAAGATGTATGGCTCTCATTGTTCGCGTTCCTGTATAGGAGGGGGGAAATGCGCTTCCGGACCCGCCGGCGAACAATCGCCGGCGAGCGCGCGAAAGGTCAGAAGCGATAGGCGATGCCCGCGAGGATGCGGTGGCGGTCATAGGTGCCGTCGCCCGCGCTCGGCGCCTATCAGGGGGGCGTCTACCAGGGCCTGGCCGAGGCGGATCTGCATCCGGACTGGGTCGCCGGAATATCCATCGGTGCGATAAACGCCGCATTGATCGCGGGCAATCCGACGCAGTCTCGCGTCGAGAAGTTGCGGAGTTTCTGGGAGACGATCACCGCCGATCCTCTGCCGGGCTGGCTGCTCCGCGAGCCGCTCGGCGATCTTGCGAGGAGCTGGGCGAACCAGTGGCATGCGGACATGGCCGCCGCATTCGGCGCGCCGGGGTTTTTCTCGCCCCGTACGCTCCACCCATTGTTTCAATCGGCCGGCACGCCGGAAGTGACGAGCTTCTACGACATCTCGGCCCTGAAGGGGACGCTCGAGCGGTTTGTCGACTTCGACCGCATCAACGCCCGGAAAATGCGGTTCAGCGTGGGGGCGGTCAATGTGGCCACCGGCAACCTGACCTACTTCGACAACAGCACCCACGAAATCCGGCCGGAGCATGTGATGGCCAGCGGCGCGCTGCCCCCGGGATTCCCGCCGGTCGAGATCGAGGGAGAACATTATTGGGATGGCGGACTGGTCTCCAACACACCCCTGCAATGGGTTCTCGAATGTCCGGAGCGGCGGGATACGCTCGCATTTCAGGTGGATTTCTGGAACGCGCGCGGCTCGGTTCCGGGCAATCTGTCCGAGGTCATGACCCGGCAGAAGGAGATTCAATATTCGAGCAGGACCCGCGCGAACTCGGACCGCTTCAAGCACGAGCAGAAGCTCCGCAACGCGCTCGCCGATCTGATGGTGAAACTGCCGGACGAACTGCGCGAGAGTCCCGAATGGCAGCTTCTTCAGCCGGAATCGGATGGAAAGGCCTACAACGTCATTCAGCTCATCTACCGCTCGAAAGATCATGAGAGCGGGTCGAAGGACTATGAATTCTCTCGCCGCAGCATGGAGGATCATTGGACGGCAGGCCATTACGACACGATCCGCACCTTGCGCCATCCCGAAGTGCTGGCACGGCCGACGGGTCCCGACGGCGTCTTCACCTTCGATCTCGCGGCCCACGGCCGGATGTAGGATCCGATCCGCCACCCCAATTCTTGAAGCAGGAAACCCCATGAAAGCGACCGAAGTCCGCGAACGCGCGTTCGCGATGCCCCTCACTCAGCCCGCCTTCCCGCCCGGACCGTATCGGTTCTGCGACCGGGAGTTCCTGATCATCACCTATCGGACCGACCGCGAAAAGCTTCGCGAGCTCGTGCCGGAACCGCTGGAGGTCGTCTCCGACCTGGTGAAATTCGAGTTCATCCGGATGCCGGATTCCACTGGCTTTGGCGATTACACCGAAGCGGGTCAGGTGATTCCCGTCCAATTCAACGGTCAGGCGGGCAATTACACGCTTTGCATGTTCCTCAACGACCACCCGCCGATCGCCGGCGGGCGCGAGCTTTGGGGCTTTCCGAAAAAGCTCGCGGGACCCACTTTACGCACGGAAACCGACACGCTCGTCGGCACGCTCGACTATGGGCCCGTGCGTGTCGCCACCGCCACCATGGGCTACAAGTAAAAGGAAGCCGACGCTGCCGCGACCCGGGAAGAGCTGGCCGCGCCCAACTTCCTGCTCAAGATCATTCCGCATGTGGACGGCAGCGCGCGGATTTGCGAGCTCGTCCAGTATCATCTCGAAGAGATTGACGTGAAAGGCGTGTGGACGGGCCCCGGCGCGTTGGCGCTTCACCCGCACGCGCTCGCTCCGGTCGCCGAGCTTCCGGTGCTCGAGGTGGTCTCCACGGTTCACCTCGTCGCGGACCTCACGCTCGGCCTGGGGAAGGTCGTCCACGATTATCTCGAGCCACAGCGTGAGATGGGGGACGTCGTGCCGATCGCTGGATCCGCGAACATGCGGCGGCGCGCGGCCGGGTCCGCGGGACCCAGGATGGTGGAACCCCATGTTTAATCCAGTGACGACGGACGAGATTCCTTCGCTCTCGGCCGAAGCGAACGCAGGCAATCATCTTGCCTGGATGAACGCGATTCTGTCGCTGCAGAGAACGCTGATGGCGGCGGAGCGTACGGCTGTAGCCCTCATCGCCTTCGGCTTCACAATGACGCAGGTGTTCAAGAGCCTGGAAGCGTCCGTGCCAACACGATTCCTTGTTCTCGGCCCGGATCTTCCCCGGAATGTCGGGCTCCTGATGATTGCGGCAGGGGTGATTTCGCTCGCGCTGTTCACTTGGCAATATCTGCGAGCTTTCGCCTATCTCCGATCCGAGCCGTTCAGCGCCGTCGCTATCCGTCTCAAAGGCCCTCTGCACCAAGTCACTTGCTTCACGGCTTATGCGATCATGCTGCTCGGGGTTCTCGGATTCGGCTCCGTATTGGTGAGCTTCTGACCGCTCGGAAAGTGGCGGAGACGGAGGGATTCGAACCCTCGGTAGGAGTAATCCCCCTACGGCGGTTTAGCAAACCGCTGGTTTCAGCCACTCACCCACGTCTCCGGGACGGCCACAAGGCCATGGCCTATATAAGGCGATATCGGATCGTTCAACCGACCCGGTCGGCAATTCACTCTCTGTTGGCTTTGGGCGCATTGCCCGCTAGGCGCGGGCCATGCTCAGTGTCCAGTTCATCCGCGAGAATCCGGACGCCGTCCGCCAGGCCGTCGCGCAGAAGAATGTCGCGCTCGACCTCGACGCCTTGCTCGCGCTCGACGCCGATGTCCGGGGGCTGAAGACGCGGGTCGACGGCCTGCGGGCCGAGCGCAACGCGATCAGCGACGGCTTCAAGAACGCCGTGCCCGAGCAGCGGCCGGCCCTGGGCGCCAAGGCCAAGGCGATCGGCGCGGAGATCAGCGAGGCCGAAGCGGCGCTTGGCGCGAAGCAGGGGGCGCTCGACGCCCTGCTGCTGCGCGTGCCCAACATTCCGTGGGAGGGCGCTCCGGTCGGCCCCGACGAGAGCTTCAACATTGTCGTCCGCAAGGAAGGGACGATCCCGAGCTTCGATTTCGAGCCGCTCGACCATGTCGCCCTCATCGAGAAGAACGACTGGGCGGATCTGGCGCGGATCACCCAGGTGGCGGGCACGCGGCAATATTGTCTCAAGGGACGCCTCGCTTTGCTCGAACAGGCTTTGATGTTCTGGGCGCAGCAACGGCTCGCGGCGGACGGCTTCACGCTGATGACGGTGCCGGCGCTGGCGCGCCCGCAGGCCTTTATCGGCACCGGCCATTTCCCGGGTCACGAGGACGAGGCCTATCATGTTCCCGCCGACGACCTCTATCTCGCCGGCACCGGCGAGATCGCCTTGACCGGGCTGCACAGCGGCGAGATTCTCGAGGCCGACAAGCTCCCGATCCTCTATGCCGGCTATTCGCCCTGCTTCCGGCGCGAGGCGGGCAGCGCGGGCCGGGACGTGCGCGGGCTGCTGCGCGTCCACCAATTCTACAAGCTCGAACAATATGTGATCTGCCGCGACGATGCGGAGGAAAGCGCCCTGTGGCACCAGCGCCTGCTCGCCAATGCCGAAGGCATGCTGCGGGCGCTCGATATTCCCTATCAGGTGATCGAGACGTCCACCGGCGACATGGGCAACGGCAAATACCGGATGAACGACCTCGAATCCTGGGTGCCCTCGCTCGGCAAATATCGCGAGACGCACAGCTGCTCGACGCTGCACGGCTGGCAGGCGCGGCGCGCCAACCTCCGCTGGCGCGACGAGGAGCGCAAGGTCCGCTTCGTCCACACCCTGAACAACACCGCTCTGGCGAGCCCGCGCATCCTCGTTCCCCTGCTGGAGAACCACCAGCAGGCCGACGGCCGGGTCAAGCTGCCCGAGCCGCTCCGGGAGTTGATGGGAGGCGAGTATCTCTGACGAGGACAAGCCGCCGCTGCGGCTCTTTCTCAGGGAAGGGCCGGCTCTGTGGGCGCGCTTCTACAAGAGCTTCGGCAAGCTCACCGAGCGCGGGCCCGAGGACGGGCCGAAGCTGATGGTGATCCCCGGCTTCGTCGCCACCGACCGCACCACATTGGGCCTGCAGCGGGCGCTCGCCAGGGCCGGCTTTCGCGTCGCCGGCTGGGGCATGGGCCTCAACAAGGGGGTCAGGCCGGACACGCTCGAGCGGCTCGCCGCGCGGGTCGCGGCGTTCGGCAAGGGAGAGAAGGTGATCCTGGTCGGCTGGAGCCTGGGCGGCGTCTTCGGCCGCGAGCTCGCCAAACTCCGTCCCGATCTGGTCGACAAGGTCGTCACCATGGGCTCGCCTTTCTCAGGGAACATGCGTGCCAACAATGTCTGGCGGCTCTACGAATGGATCGCCGGCCACCCGGTCGACAAGCCGCCGATCGAGGCGGACCTGCCGCTCAAGCCGCCCGTGCCGACCCTGGCCCTGTGGTCGCGCAAGGACGGCATCGTCTCGGTCCGCTCGGCCCGCGGCCTTCCGCAAGAGAGCGACCGCCAGGTGGAGCTCACCTGCAGCCACATGGGCTTCGGGGTGAGCGGGCGGGCCTATCCCGCGATCATCGCGGCACTGCGGGACTTCTAGCCCATTTGGGTTCCTGCGAAAGCAGGAACCCAGCCGTGCCTGCGCGCCAAATATTGGGCTCCTGCTTTCGCGGGAGCACCCAGTTACGGGGACACTATACTTAATTGCCCGGTGGCGGGATTGAATTAAGTATAGTGTCCCCGCAATTATGGACCCTCCGCGTTCCGGGGAGGACTTTAGGCCAGAAACGGCTCGGCAACCTCCGCCGGCACCCTGAGCGGCCTGCCCGTCGCCTTGTCGATGATCGCCCAGGTGGTGCGGGCGCGAACCCTAGGCTTGCCGTCGTCGCCGATGAACTCGACATGGCGGTCGAAGCGCGCGCCCCTGGGCGCCTCGCCGACCCAGGTGCGCCCGGTCACGCTCTCGCCGGGCCCCAGCCCGCGCAGATAGTCGATCTCGTGGCGGATCACGACCCAGATATAGGCTTCGACATGCTCGGCCGGGGCGACGGCATACCAATGCGCGGTCGCCATCTCCTGGATCCAGCGCACCCAGGCGGCATTGTTGACGTGGCCGAGCTCGTCAATGTCGTCAGGGGATGCCGTGATCCTTTTCTCGAACGGCGTCACCGGACCCTCGGACAGCGCGGATGCCCGGGGCAGACGATGAACCGTTCGTTGGGCGGGCGAGCCGGGACCGTGGGCGGGGCTGGCAAATCGTTAAGTCCAGGTCCTCCCTCGTCACGCGGATCGACCGCGATGCGCAGGATGTACCGCCCGTCGCTGCCGCCTCCGACCACTCTGATCCGGTATATTCCGGCGTCAACCTCGGTGCAGTCGATCCCGAGGGAAACAGTCCTGCCGGGATAGTCCGGGTCGGTGTCCGAGGCGACGACCGGTGTCTGTCCGCCTGGCGCGTAAACCTGGACCACGCTGTCGGTCGGCATTTCCACGGTTATGCAGACTCTGTCGTTGAGTGGGTTAAACTCGACAATGTACTCGTCGTAGCGGCGACCCTGGTCGTCGAGTGGATCGGACTCATCGATGACGCCCAGGATGTCCGGCGCGGTCGTGTTATTCGGGATCGGCGTGTAGGTCTGCCCGGCCGCCGGGGCACCGGTGAACGCCAGGACCGCCGCCGCTCCGATCCCCCAACGGCTCATCTTGCCCTCCCCGTTCGGCGCAACCTGCGCCGGCGCCGATGCCGGGTCAACCTGACCTCGGCGCCGGGGCCATCTCGTCCATCTTCGCCGCGATGTCAGGATCCGCGGGGGCAGTGCGGATGCCCAGGGCAGACGATGAACCGTTCGTTGGGCGGGCGAGCCGGGATCGTGGCTGGCAAATCGTTGGGTCCAAGTCGGTTCGCGTCACGCGAATCGACCGCGATGCGCAGGATGTACCGCCCTGCGCTGCCGCCTCCGAACACTCTGATCCGGTATGTTCCGGGGCCAGCCTCGGTGCAGTCGGGCATGAGTAGAACAGTCCGGCCGACATCGTCCTCGCCGGCGTCCGAGCTGGCGACCGGCGTCTGTCCGCCTGGCGCGTAAAGCTGGACCACGCTGTCGGTCGGCAGCACCACGCGTATGCAGAGACTGTGGTTGAGTGGAGTAAGATCGATCATGTACTCGTCGTAGCGGCGACCCTGGTCGTCGAGTGGATCGGACTCATCGATGACGCCCACGATGTCCGGCGCGGTCGTGTTATTCGGGATCGGCGTGTAGGTCTGCCCGGCCGCCGGGGCACCGGCGAATGCCAGGACCGCCGCCGCTCCGATCCCCCACCGGCTCATTTGCCCTCCTCGGGCGGCGCAACCTGCGCCGGCGGCGATGTCAGGTCAACGTCCCTGGCGGCACTCGCTGCCGTTCTGGGTCAGGATGAAGGCATAGGCCTCCGCCACTTCCCGCAGGCGCGTCCACCGTCCCGACTGACCGCCATGGCCGGCGCCCATGTTGATCTTGAGCAACTGGAGATTGCTGTCGGTGCGCGTCGCCCTCAGGCGCGCGTTCCATTTGGCCGGCTCCCAATAAGTGACGCGCGGATCGTTGAGGCCGCCGGTGATCAGCATCGGCGGATAGGCTTGGGCGCGGACATTGTCGTAGGGGCTGTAGCTCAGCATGTAGCGGAACGCCGCGGCGTCGGTGATCGGATTGCCCCATTCGTTCCACTCGCCGGGGGTGAGCGGCAGGGTGTCGTCGAGCATGGTGTTGACGACGTCGACGAAGGGCACGTCGGCAACGACCGCGCCGAACAGCTCCGGCGCCTGGTTGACCACCGCGCCCATCAGCTCGCCGCCGGCCGAGCCGCCCTGCGCGGCGATCCGGCCGGCGCTGGTGTAGCGCCGCGCGATCAGGCCGCGCGCGGCATCGACGAAATCGTTGAAGGTGTTGGTGCGCCGGTCGAGCTTGCCGTCGAGATACCATTGGTAGCCCATTTCGTCGCCGCCGCGGATATGGGCGATGGCATAGGCATAGCCGCGGTCGAGCAGCGAGATGCGGCTGGTCGAAAAAGCCGGCGGCGTGGCGATGCCGTAAGCGCCGTAGGAATAGAGGAAGAGCCGGCCCCGGCCGTTCTTCTCGAAGCCGCGCCGGTAGACGATCGAAACCGGGATCTGCTTGCCGTCACGCGCGGGGACGAGAATCCGCTCGGTGACATATCGGCTCGGATCGTAGCCGGACGGGATGCGCTGGACCTTGAGCGTCTCGAGCCGGTTTGCGGCCGGATGGTAGTCGTAGACGGTGGGCGGCGTCACCATCGAGCTGTACTGGAGCCGATAAGCGGCGGGCGCATATTCGGGATTGTTGCCCAGGCCGACCGTATAGGCCGCTTCCCGGAATGGGATGCGGCGCTCGGCCCCGCCATAGCCGCGCAGGCGGATCTGATCGAGGCCGTTGACCCGCTCTGTGATGGCGAGATGGTCGCGAAAGGCGGTGATGCCGCGCAGATAGACCTGGTCGGATCCGGCGATCACATTGGTCCACTCGCCCGGCCGTTCGGGGCTGGCTTCGGCGATCCGGAAGTTGACGTGATTGTCGTTGGTCAGGATCCACAATTTGCCGTGGCTCGAATCGACCGAATATTGGATGTTCGGCCGGCGCCGCGCGATCAGGACCGGCGCCGCCAGCGGATTGTCGGCGGGCAGCAGGCGGGTCTCGTTGGAGCTGTTCTCGCCGGTCTGGATGACGATCCAGCGGCGGTCCTGGGTGCGGCCGACGGCGACCGTGAAGGCGACATTCTCGGTTTCTTCGTAGAGCGTTCGGTCCTCCGCCGCAGGCTGGCCGAGCATGTGCAGGCGGGCGCGGTAGCTGCGCCAATTGGCGTTGACCTCGGTGAAGACGATGCCGCGGCTGTCGGCGGTCCAGACCGGCTGGCCGATGCCGACCTCGGTCACCGTCTCGACGTCCCGGCCCGTGGCGATCTCGCGGATGCGGAGCTGGAAGCGCTCCGAGCCGTCGTCGTCGACCAAGGTGGCGGCGTAGCGCCCATCCGGGCTCACCGCCATCGCGCCCAACCGGAAATATTGCTTGCCCTGCGCCTCGGCGACCTCATCGAACATCACCTGCTGGTCGCCTCCGGCCACGGGGCGGCGGTACCAGGTGCGGTATTGCGCGCCGGGCGTGAACGCCCACCAGTAGAGCCAGTCGCCGTCGCGCTGGGGAACCGAGCTGTCGTCCTCGGGGATTCGGCCGCGCATCTCCTGGAACAGGGTCTCGATGAGCGGCCGGTGCGGCGCCATCGCCGCTTCGAAATAGGCGTTTTCCGCGCGCAGGTAGGAGAGCACATCCTCGTCGTCGACGGTCGGATAGGACTGGTCCTTCAGCCAGTGATAGGGGTCCTGGACGGTGACGCCGTGGCGCTCGAACGAATAAGGGCGCTGCTCGGCGACGGGCGGCGGCGGAAGAATGGTCTTGGCGGTCATTTTCTCACTCTGATTCTGGGCCAAGGCGGGGGCTGCGGCGAGCAGGAGGGCGGCAAGGACAAGACGCATCGGTGGCTCTCCGCTTGTGGTCGGCCTCTCGCTTAGGCCTCGCAAACCGGGCCGACAACCGTCTCCATGCCGCCGCGCTGGTGGCGCAATGAGCAACCATGCTATGTCGTGGCGGTGGCCTGGCTGGCGCATCTGCTTTCGGACATTTTGCGGCACTGGATGCTGGCGATTTTCGCCTTCGTCATACTCGCCGCGATCGCGTGGACCGGGATTGGACTGGTTCGAAGCAGGCTGAGGCGGCGTCGGGTCATGCGGGTCGCCGTCGCCGAGAAGCTGAAGGGCCCGACCTCCTATCTGCAGGCATCGCAGCGCGTCGGCTTCAGGAAGGTTCGCTGGGGCGGCGGCCTCATCCTGGCGGGAGTCCTGGGTCTCGTGCTTTTCAGGTTCTTCGGCTCCTGGCTCACGAATCCTCTCATCTACCACAATGGCGAGACCGGCGAGGGCGTCATCACCGGCCAGTATCGTACCGCCGACGTCTTCAACTACCAGCAGGTGATCGGATTCAATGTCGTCATCCGCAAGGCGGACGGCGGGGCCGTCCGCACCAGCTTCCGCAGCGACAGCTTCAACGTCTATCCGTCGGCCAATGAGGTGCGCTACCCGCAGGTCGGCGAGCGCTTCAACGTGCGCTACCTACCGGTTCACCCCGAGGATTTCGTGATCATCACCGACGACGATAGCCCTTATGCGCGCGGCCTGCGCTGCGGCGATTTGCTGCAGGAGCTCGCCGCGGCGGCGCGCGCGTCGAACTTCGCGCCCGGTGACGCTGCCCTCGCGCGGGCCCGCGACAATGCCCTGGCCGCGGCCCGCGCCGGCGGCTGCATTCCCGGCGGGAATACAACGGCCGGACTGGCGCACGCCCCGCAAGCATCCTAATTGGGCCGTATCGCGCCAGCCCCTGGAGAAGCCGCATGTCGACCTATGAAGACCGCCTCGCGGCGCTGCGCGAGCAATTGAAGGCCGACCGGCTCGACGGCTTCGTCGTGCCGCTGACCGACGAGCATATGAGCGAATATGTCGGCGGCTACGCCCAGCGGCTGCAATGGCTGACCGGCTTTGAAGGTTCGGCCGGCTCGGCGGTCGTGCTTCCGGCCGAGGCGGCGATCTTCGTCGACGGGCGCTACACGCTGCAGGTCCGTCAGCAGGTCAGCGGCGACGACTGGTCCTACCAGTCGGTGCC
>JBKJZJ010000161.1:0-4170 GCA_046715355.1 Allosphingosinicella sp.
TCGACCGCGCGCAACATGCACAAGCATGAGAAGAAGCTCGCCCGGCTCGGCGCGCTCGACTTCCGCTTCGTGACCGGCGATGGCTGGGACGGGGAGGCGCTCGACGCGCTCGCCGCGATCGAGCGCAACAGCTGGGCGGGCAGCCGCGCCGGCGCCGATCCCAAGTTCGTCGCTCCGGCGCTGCGCCGGGGCTGGGAGGAAATGATCCTCGACCCGGCCCTTGCGGCCATGCTCAGCGCCGGCATCCTGTCGATCGGCGGCGCGCCGGTCGCGTTCAGCTTCGGCCTGGATTGCGGGCGCACCCGCTATTGCATCGCCACCAGCTACGACCAGGATTTCGCCAAGCACAGCCCCGGTTACCTGACGGGCTATTGGACCTATGCCGCGGCGATGGAGCGCGGCGTCGCGCTGCTCAGCCTCGGCGCTGGCGACGGCGGCGAGAAGACCAGCATGGGCGCGACCCCCGAAGCGGAGCTGATGGACTATCTGTTCGTCCGCGGCGCCCCGCTCGCGGCGGTGCTGCGACCGGTCTGGGCCAAAAGCGGCGGCCGTCCCGCCAGCCCGGGCGAATGAGGTAGCGGATCGGCGCGCGTCTGTTATGAGGCGCGCAGGATCGGCGCGCTCGCCGGGTCCGGACAGATTGGGAAATCATCATGAAAATCGGAATTGCACTTTTCGCGGCGACAGCGCTCGTCCTCGTCCCCGGCTGCTCGCGCCAGAGCGCCGCCAACAATGCGGCGGCCGCGAACGGGGTCGGCGCCAACGAGACGGAAGCGGACGAGCCGGAGGCCAATGAGGCCGCTCCGGCGGGGAATGAAGGCGCGGCCGCGGAAGGCGGCGAGGTCGATCAGGCGTTCCTGGTCGGCCGCTGGGGCGTCGCCGGCAATTGCTCGCAGGTGATGGAGTTCAACGAGGACGGCACCGGGTCGCCGCCCGCGGGCAGCCGCTGGAGCCTGGCCGGCAATGTCGTCACCTGGACCGACCCGGGCGGACCGGCCGAGCCGCAGACCGTCACGCGCACGGGCGACGATGCCTTCACGACGGTGACGGCAGCCGGACAATCGGTGAACATGACCCGCTGCCCGGCGGAGTAAGGCGATCGGGGCGGCTGCGGCCGCCCCGGCCGTTTCAGATGCTGAAGCTGGTCCCGCAGCCGCAGCCCGAGGCGGCGTTGGGATTGGTGACCTGGAAGGCCGAGCCGCCGAGGCTTTCGACGAAATCGACGGTCGCGCCGCGCACCAGATCGAGCGACACCGGATCGACGACCAGGGTCACGCCTTCGTGGGCGGCGATCTCGTCGTCGTCGGCGACCGCGTCGGCGAGCTCAAACCGATATTGGAAGCCGGCGCAGCCGCCGCCGTCGACCGACAGCCTGAGGATGGCGGGCTTCGCCTGGCGCGCGGCGATCGCCGCCACGCGGGCCGCGGCCGAAGGGGAAAGCGCAATCTCGCTCATGGGGTGGAAGATAGGGGCTCGGAGAGTGTAACACCAGAGGCCGCCGCGCGCAGCTAGCTCCCCTTATGCGCGCAGAGACGCAGAGACGCAGAGAGGACGGCGCCCGACATCAACGCCGCACAGCTTCTCCGCGCCTCCGCGTCTCTGCGCGAAGCTCTTTTCTTGAATTGACCCTTGAGCGAATTTGACCGATCAGCCGCGCGACGCTTCGGCATCGCATGGAGATGATCATGGCTGAGGACCGGAACGGATTCTGGCTGCTGGCCGCGGGCGCCCTCGCCTTCGCAGCGACTTTCCTGATCGCCTATCAATGGCTCAAGCTTGGCGAGACGGAGGCGCTGGAGCCGCCGATGCTGCTCGGCCTGTGCACGATCGCATTCGGCCTGCCTTATGCGGCACGCGAGGTGATGGCGCGGAAGACCAACTGGGTGCTCGTCGCTTTCCTTCTCATCGTCATTCCGCTCTTCCATGCCCTGGCCGCCTATGTCTTCACCTATGTCTCCACCCAAATGCAGGAGGCGGCCGCGCAGGCGATGGATGCGGCCGCCATGGCCACCGACCCGGCGGAGATGATGCAGCCCGCCGCGGAAGGCGCGACCACCTCGAAGATGTTCATCGGGCTGGCGGCCGGCTTCGCCGGTGCGCTTCCCCTGCTGCTCGCCGGCCTGCTGCCCTGGCTGCGCGCGTCTGGCGCGCGTCCCTGGCCCTATGTCGCCGGCCTCCTCCTGTTGGCCTGGTGGGGCGCGATGGGCGTCAGGCTGGCCGAGGTGGAGAGCGCCTACGATCTCGTCGTCACCCTGTTCCTGCCCTGGCAAGTGCTGCTCGCCTTCATCCTGTCGCACCTGCTGAGAGCCTCGCCGCGAAAGGACGCGCCCGCGCCATGAAGGTCCGCGTTCACGTCACGCTCAAGACGGGCGTGCTCGACCCGCAGGGCAAGGCGATCCACCATGCGCTGGAGGGGCTCGGCTTCGCCGGCGTCAACGACGTGCGCGCGGGCAAAGTGATCGAGCTCGACCTCGCCGACGAGGTGGTCGAATCCGAGATCGAGGAGATGTGCCGGCAGCTGCTCGCCAACCTCGTCATCGAGAATTACCGGATCGAGCGGATGGAGGACGCGGCGTGAAGAGCGCCGTCATCGTCTTTCCGGGCTCCAATTGCGATCGCGACCTGGCCGAGGCGCTGCGGCTGGTCACCGGCGCCAAGCCGGTGATGGTCTGGCACCGCGACCACGATCTGCCGCCCGGGCTCGACCTGATCGCCATACCCGGCGGCTTTTCCTATGGCGACTATCTGCGCTCGGGCGCGATGGCGGCGGGCTCGCCGGTGATGTGGGCGGTGAAGGAGGCCGCCGAGCGCGGCGTCGCGGTGCTGGGCATCTGCAACGGCTTCCAGGTGCTGTGCGAGGCGAGGCTCCTGCCCGGCGCGCTGATGCGCAACGCGGGCATCCGCTTCGTCTGCCGCGACGTGCCCCTGATCGTGGAGAACAGCCAGTCGGCCTTCACCGCTCGCTATGAGGCGGGCGAGCGGATCACCATCCCGGTCGCCCATCACGACGGCAATTACCAGGCCGACGAGACCACGCTCGACCGGCTGGAGGGCGAGGGCCGGGTTGCCTTCCGCTATGCCGACGCGGTCAACGGCTCGGCGCGCGCCATCGCCGGCATCCTCAACCCCGCCGGCAACGTGCTCGGCATGATGCCCCACCCCGAACGGATGGTGGAGGCGGCCCATGGCGGCACCGACGGCCGCCGACTGTTCGAGGGGCTGCTGGAGACGGTGAGCCAGCCGGTCTGAAAGGAAGAAGGGGGCGGCGGACTAGCCGGGTCCGCGCAGGCGGCGGAGGAGGCCGGGGCGACGCGCGACCGGCTCGAACGTGTCGTCCGGATTTTCGGGGTCCAGCACCTCATGGTCGGCGAGATAGAGCTGGACGGCGTTGAGGTCCGGCGGGGCGTAGCGGCGCAGCGAGCGGCCGGGGCCGGCGAGGCGCTCGATCGTGGCGATCAGCGAGCCGGTTTCCGCGAAGCAGGCCTCGACCCGCTCCGGCGCGACGCCGAGATGCTCGGCGAGCAGGCCGGCGCGGAGCGCGCTGATCGCTTCGCCGGCGCGCGGGTCCTCGTTCGCCTCCGCGTCGATGGCGACGTCGCATTCGCTGTCGAGCCGCTGCGAGCGGTTGTTCATGTTGGACGAGCCGACCCGCAGCACGACATCGTCGACGATCATGATTTTGGCGTGGACGTAGATCGGCGCGCCGCCGGCCGTATAGGGAATGTAGATGCGGAAGCGGCCGTGCGCGTCGATGCGCACGAGCGCTTCGTGCAGGCGCGCCCGGGCGGTGTCCATCGCCTGCTGCTCGAGCCAGCCGTCGGCCTGCTCCGGATTGACGATCACGATCTCGGGACCGTCGGGCTCGCGCAGCCGCCGCGAGATCGCTTCGGCGATGCGGCGCGACGCGAAATATTGAGTCTCGACGTAGAGGAAACGGCGCGCGCGGGCGATCAGATCGAGCACCATCGCCTCGATCTCGAAAACCGGGTCGTGCCCGCCATGTTCGGGCAGGGTGCGCGCGATCGCGACATCGACCGCCTCGAAATGGCTGGTCAGCCCGGCCGGCCAGCAATCGGCGCCGCCATCGACCGGGGCCAGATCGCCGGCCCCCGCGCGCGCCCAGCGATCACGCGCGAGCTCGCCCAGCGCGGCCGCGGCCGGCCCCTCCAG
>JBKJZJ010000162.1:0-11030 GCA_046715355.1 Allosphingosinicella sp.
GGCCGGCGGCGCCTCGGGCTCGGGCTGCGCGCGCGGCGGGCGCGGCTGCGGCGTCGGGCGTTCGGCCGGCGGCGGCAGGCTCTTGGGATCGCCGAAGCCCGGCGGCAGCAGGGATTCGGGGCGCGAGCGGTCCTGGCTCGAAGCGGGGATCGCGGCGAGCAACGCCGCCCCGCCGGCAAGCAAAAGGGCCTTAGCGGCCGAGGACCACATTGGTCACGTCCTGCTCGATGCGCTGGACCGGCACTTCGTCGCTGCGCAGGCCGAGATAGACGAGAAAGCCGACGATGAGGATCGCGAGCAAGGCGAGGATCGAGCCGACGGGCGAACGGCGCCGGCGCTGGGGCGGAAAGCTGGTTCTGGGCATGGCGGGCCTTTTGCCCCAGCGGGACGCGGCCTGTATAGCCCCCGCTTCATGCCGGACGAGCCCAAACCCCCCAAAAAGTCGATCGCCCTCGTCGGCCTGATGGGCGCGGGCAAGACCAGCGTCGGCCGGCGCCTGGCGAAGCGGCTGGCTTTGCCCTTCGCCGACGCCGACGCGGAGATCGAGGCGGCGGCGGGCCTCGCCATCGCCGAGATATTCGACCGGTTCGGCGAGGCCCACTTCCGCGACGGCGAGCGCCGGGTGATCGCGCGGCTGGTCGACGGGCCTCGCCAGGTGATCGCGACCGGCGGCGGCGCCTTCATGGACGAGGAGACGCGCGCGCTGATCCTGGCGCGCTGCATCGCGATCTGGCTCGACGGCGACCTCGACACGCTGGCGGCGCGGCTCGGCCGGCGCGATCACCGGCCTCTGCTCAGGGACAAGGAGCCCCGCGCCCTGCTGGCCGAGCTCGCCGCGGCGCGCAACCCGATCTACGCTCAGGCCCATTTCACCGTCCGCGGCGACACCCAGACGCACGAGCGCACGGTCGACCGGATCGTCGATCTGCTGGGGCCGGCATGATCCGGATCGACGCTTTGCCCTATCCGGTGCTGATCGGCGCGGGGCTGATCGGCGAGGCGCCGCTGCCGCCTGGCCGGCTGTTCCTGGTCACCGACGAGAATGTCGCGCGCGCCGGCTGGCCCGAGCGAATCGGCGCCGATTTCGCCGGGCGCATGGTGCTGAGGCCGGGCGAGGCCAGCAAGAGCATGGCGGCGCTCGAGACGCTGCTCGACGCGATGATCGAAGCCGGCATCGGCCGCGCCGATCATGTCGTCGCTGTGGGCGGCGGCGTGGTCGGCGATCTCGCCGGGTTCGCGGCCGCGCTGCTGAAGCGCGGCTGCCCGTGGGTCATGGTGCCGACCACCCTGCTCGCCCAGGCCGATTCGGCGGTCGGCGGCAAGACCGGGATCAACGCGCGCCAGGGCAAGAATCTGATCGGCGCCTTCCATCCGCCCGCTTTGGTCGTGATCGACCCCGAGACGCTCGATACCCTCCCCCAAGGCGAGCTGCGCGCCGGCTATGCGGAAGTCGTCAAATATGGGCTGATCGGCGATCCGGACTTTTTCGCCTGGTGCGAGGCGAACGGCGCCGCTTTGCTCGCGGGCGACGCCGCCGCGCGGCTGCACGCCATCGAAACTTGCGTGCGCGCCAAGGCCGGCTACGTCGCCGGCGACGAGGAGGACCGGAGCGGCCGGCGCGCCTTGCTCAATTTCGGCCACAGCTTCGGCCACGCGATCGAGGCCGAGACCTCCCTGCCGCACGGCGAGGCGGTCGCGATCGGCATGGTCCTCGCCCTGCGCCTCTCGGTCGAGCGCGGCCTCTGCCCGCCGGCCGACCTCGAGCGGGTGCTCGCCCATTTCACCGCCATCGGCCTGCCCGTGGCGACCGACGCCGGCCCCGACGCGCTCTCCGCGCGCATGGCGCACGACAAGAAGGGGGCTGACCTGGTCCTCGCCCGCGGCATCGGCCGGGCCTTCCTTTATCGCTCGGCGAGCGGATTGTCGGGGCCGAACATCCGTTCCTTGAGCGCCTGAAGGTCGCCCGAGGCGGTCTGGCTTTCGAGCCGCTCGCGGTCACGCTCGCGATATTCCCGCTCGACCCGGTCGACTTCGTCCGCGCCGATACAGAACAGCTTCAGGCCCTCGCGACCCATCGCCACCGCCGATTCGAACATCTCGCGGGCCACATATCCGATGTCGAGCTCGGCCAGCTCGATCAGATGGATCCGGTCATAGGCGCGGACGAACACCGCCGCCTGCGGAAAGGCTTCGAGGATCGGCTCGAGCCTGCGCGCATCGGGGGCGCGGCCGTCGAGGCAGAAGAAAAGCGCCTTGGCCTCGCCGGCGCCGGCGATTCGCAGCAGGTCGATCCTGAGGCCGTCGCCATAATAGACCTTCATCCCGAAATCGCCGGCGATCTCGATCGTCGCGGGCCGCGAATCGATCAGGGTGACGCCGATCTCCTTCGCCATCAGCATCTGCGCGACGGTCTGGCCGAAGCGGCCATAGCCGACCACGATCGCCGAGGTCACCGGCGACAGCTCCGGCCCGTCGAGCCCGGCGCCCTGGTGGCGCTTGCTGCGCCGGTCGAGCCAGTCGTTGACCATCATCAGGAAGGGCGTCGAGGCCATCGAGACGGTCACGATCGCCGCGAACAGGCTCGCCGCCTCGGGCTCGATCAGCATCGAATTCTGCGCGGCCGCGAACAGCACGAAGCCGAATTCGCCGCCCTGGCTGAGCAGCAGGCCGAGCTTCAGCGCGCGGCGCGTCTCCATCCGGAAGGCCCTGGCGAGGCCGAACAATATCGCCGCCTTGAGCGCGATCAGCGCCAGCGCCATGCCGATCACGAAGAAGGGGCGGTTGGCGATCGCGGTCAGATCGAGCTCCATGCCGACGGCGAGGAAGAACAGGCCGAGCAGGATCGAGCGGAACGGGTCGATGTCGGCCTCGAGCTCGTGGCGGTAGGGCGAATCGGCGAGCATCACTCCGGCGATGAACGCGCCCAATGCGGTCGACAGGTGCAGCGCCTCCATCACCGCGGCGCTGGCGAGCACGATGAACAGGCCCGCGACGATGAACAATTCGCGCTCGCTGATCCGTCCCACCAGGCGGAAGAGCGGGTTGATCAGGAAGCGGCCGGCCAGCACCAGCCCGCCGATCGCTCCGACCGTGTAGAGCGCGAGCTGCCAGCCCGGCGGCGCCGACGGGTCGGCGGGCGCGCGGGAAAGCGCGGCGATGATCGTGATCAGGGGCACGATCGACAGGTCCTGGAAGAGCAGCACCGAGAAGGCGCGCTCGCCCGCGGGCGTGTTGATCGAGCCGTCGGCGCGCAGGCTCGGCAGCACCTGCGCGGTCGAGGATAGCGCGAGCGGCAGGCCGATGGCGAGCGAGGCGGCGAGGGTAAATCCGGTGACGCCGTAGACCAGCAGCGTGATGGCGAGCCCGCTGACCGCGACCTGGGCGAGGCCGAGGCCGAAGATGTCGTGCTTGAGCCGCCACAGCCGGCTCGGATGCAGCTCCAATCCGACCAGGAAGAGCAGCAGCACGATCCCGAAATCGGCGATATGCATCATCTCGCCGGGCGCGCGGATGAACTGCAGGCCGTGCGGCCCGACCAAAGCCCCCGCGACGAGATAGCCGAGCACCGCGCCGAGGCCGAGCCGGCGGAACAGCATGACGAAGGCCAGCGCCACGCCGAGCAGGATCACGCCGTCACGCAGCAGGACCGTGGCGGCCGTGTCCGCGGCCTCAGGCGGCATCGGCCCGGGACGCCCGCGCGGCCGCCTCCGCCGCGGCTTCGAAGGCAAGCAGGATCGAAGGATGCCGCGCCGTGAACCGGCGCGCGTCGGCGAAGACGGCGAGGCCTGGCCAGTCGCCTGGATCGTCGCGGCGGCCGGCGAGATAAGCGGCGAGCGCGTCGCGCGCCTGCGCCAAAGCGGCGGCATCGCGCCCGATCGCATGCGCGCCCATCAGCGACGCCGAAGCCTGGCCGAGCGCGCAGGCCTTCACCTCTTGCCCGAGCGCGGCCACCCTGCCCCGCTTGTCGAGGACGAGATCGACGACCACCCGGCTCCCGCAGACTGGGGAGCTCTTCTCGACGCTCGCCTGCGCCCGCTCGAGCCTGCGCTGGTGGGGAATCGAGGCGGCTAGGCGCAGGATGTCGCGATTGTAGAGGGCGGCGGTCACAAGCCCCCCTTAGTGCGGGTCAGGCCCGACGCCAAATCGTGCCGTCGGGACCATCCTCAAGCGCGATCCCCTCGTCAGCCAACGCGGCGCGGATGCGGTCGGCTTCGGCGAAGTCGCGGCGCGCCTTTGCCTCCGTGCGGGACGCCACCAGCGCATCGATTCGCGCGTCACCCTCCCCCTGGAACCAGGCCGAAGCCCCGCCTTCGAGCAGGCCCATGACGGAGGCGCTGGCGCGCAGCGCGGCGCCGTCCCCGATCGCGGACAGGCGGGAGAGAGCCAGGGGCGTATTGAGATCGTCCGCCAGTGCGTCGAGAACCGCCGGATCGGCTGTACCCGGCCCGACTTCCCCCGCGACGCGATAGAGCCGGTCCAGCGTCGCCCGGCTCTGCGCGATCAGCGCTTCGGACCATTCCAGCGGCTGCCGGTAATGGGCCGAGAGAAGCGCCATCCGCAGCACCTCGCCCCTGTGCCCCTGCGCCAGCAGCTCCTCCACCGTCACCACATTGCCAAGGCTCTTCGACATCTTCTCCGAGCCGGCCATCGACAGAAATCCGTTATGCAGCCAGTAGCGCGCCAGCGGCGCGCCTTCATGCGCGCAGCGGCTTTGGGCGATCTCGTTTTCGTGATGGGGGAAGATGAGGTCGAGGCCGCCGCCGTGAATGTCGATGGTCCGCCCGAGATGCGCCTCGATCATCGCCGAGCATTCGATATGCCAGCCCGGCCGGCCGCGGCCCCAGGGCGACTCCCAGCCGATCATGTCCGCGGGCGAGGGCTTCCACAGCACGAAATCGGCCGGGTCCTTCTTGTAGCTGGCGACCTCCACCCGGGCGCCTGCGATCATCGCCTCGCGGTCGCGGCGGCCCAAGGCGCCGTAATCGGCGTCGGAGGTCACGTGGAAGAGGACGTGGCCGTCCGCCTCATAGGCATTCCCGGTCTCGATCAGCCGCGCGATCATCGCCACCATCTCGGGAATATTCTGCGTCGCATGCGGGGCGATGTCGGGCTGGCGGACGCCGAGCGCGCCCATGTCGGCGAGGTAGAAATCCTCGTAGCGCCGGGTGATCACCCCCGGGTCGACGCCCTCCGCCCGGGCGGCCTCCATGATCTTGTCGTCGACGTAGGTGACGTTGCGCGCATAGACGATTTTGTCCTCGCCATAGACGTGGCGCAGCAGCCGGGTGAGCACGTCGAACACCACGGCGGGCCGGGCATTGCCGATATGGGCGCGATTGTAGACGGTGGGCCCGCACACATAGAGGGTGACTCGCTCCGGATCGGCGGGGACGAAGGCGCGCTTCTCCCGCGCCATCGTGTCGTGCAGGCGGATCCCGGTCACTGGCCGTTCCCGGCGCTTTCATTCCCTTCCGGCGCCGGCCCGCGCTGCGCCTCGACCAGGTCGACGACGGTGGCGCCGCTCGCCTTCAAGAGGCCGTAGGTCGCCGATTGGCGCACCCAGTCGGGCCGCGCGGCGCGGCGGCCGTTGATCGTGTCGTAGACGAGGTTGAAGGCCAGTAATAGCAAGGTTTTGCCGATCAGCCCCTTGACCGCGCCGAAGGCGGCGCCGAGCACGCGGTCGAGCGGGCCGATCACCGAGTTGCGCACCCGCGCCCCGACCCGGCGCGAGGCGAGCTTGCCGGCGAAGAAGACCAGGCCGAAGACCAGCACGAAAGCGAGCACCGCCGCCCCGGACGGCGTGCCGACCAGTCCTTCGAGCAGGCCCGCCACCGGCGCATGCAGCAATCGCAAGGCGAGCAAGGCCAGGAACCAGGCGAACAGCGACAGCAATTCGGCGACGAAGCCGCGCAGCCAGCCGAACACCAACCCGGCGCCGACGAGCAGGATGACGAGGATATCGAGAGCGGTGAAGGCCATGGGATGTGACTAGAGGAGGATCGCGGGGGTTCAAACCAGAATTTTACCGCTCATCCTGAGTAGCCGTTGAGCTTGTCGAAGTGATCAGGTGAAACATGCCCCCGGCATGTTTCAGGATCGTCCGGGGGACGATCCGACCTGATCACCGTATCGAAGGACCGCGCTCGATCCGAACGGTCCTTCGATACGGGCCTTCGCCGGGCTCAGTCCCTACTCAGGATGAGCGGGGGTGGTGGATTTTCAGCCTCTACCCAGCAGATGATCCACGAGCTGCGCCAGTGTCGCGAAGCCGGAGACTCGCATCGCCCCCTTCCCCTCAGTCACCGCCGCCGGAACCAGCGCCCGCGCGAAGCCGAGCTTGGCGCTCTCCTTCATCCGCAGGTTCGCATGCGCCACCGGCCTGAGCTCGCCCGACAAAGCGACCTCCCCGAACGCCACCGTCTCCGGCGCCACCGGGCGTTCGGCCAGCGCCGAGACCAAAGCCGCCGCCACCGCCAGGTCCGCGGCCGGATCGGTGACGCGATAGCCGCCGGCGACGTTCAGATAGACCTCCGAGGTCGAGAAGCTCAGCCCGCAGCGCGCCTCGAGGACGGCGAGGATCATCGCGAGCCGCCCCGAATCCCAGCCGACCGCGGCGCGGCGCGGGGTGGCGCCGCTGGCGAGGCGGACGGTCAGCGCCTGGATCTCGACCAATACGGGCCGCGTCCCCTCGAGCGCCGGGAAGACGACCGCGCCGGGCACCGCCTCGCCCCGGTCGGTGAGGAACAGCGCCGACGGATTGGCGACCTCGGCGAGGCCCTCGTCGCCCATCGCGAACACGCCGATCTCGTCGGTGCCGCCATAGCGGTTCTTGGTGGCGCGCAGGATGCGATATTGGTGGCTGCGCTCGCCCTCGAACGAGAGCACCGTATCGACCATATGCTCGAGCACCCTGGGCCCGGCGATGGCGCCGTCCTTGGTGACGTGGCCGACCAGCGCGAGAGCCGCGCCCGATTCCTTGGCGAAGCGGATCAGCTCGTGGGCGGCGGCGCGGACCTGGCTGACCGTGCCCGGCGCGCCCTCGATCAGGTCCGAATACATGGTCTGGATCGAATCGATGACGACCAGCGCCGGCGGCGCGCTTTCGCCAAGGGTGGTCAATATGTCGCGCACCGAGGTCGCCGCCGCGAGCCGGAGCGCCGCCGCGCCGAGCCCGAGCCGGCGCGCGCGCAAGCGCACCTGATCGGCCGCCTCCTCGCCGGAAATATAAGCGACGTGAAGGCCTTGGGCGGCGACCTTCGCGGCCGCCTGGAGCAGCAGGGTCGATTTGCCGATGCCCGGATCGCCGCCGATCAAAGTCGCCGAGCCCGCGACCAGGCCGCCGCCGATCGCGCGGTCGAACTCGGCGATGCCCGTGCTCAGGCGCTCGGGCAGGCGCACCTCGGCGTCGAGCCCGACCAGCTCGACGCGGCGCCCGCCGGTGCGCAAATTGTGCCGGGCCGAGAAAGGCGTCACCACCCCTTCGGAATCCTCGACGAGGCTGTTCCACTCCGCGCAATCGGCGCACTGGCCGGTCCAGCGGCCGCTGACCGACCCGCAGGCCTGGCAGATATAGCGCTTCTTCGGCTTGGCCATGGCGAGGACGTAGCGGAACATGAGGGGAACATCCAGCAAAATATCGCCGCTCAGGAACGTCCGTGCCCCGCCCGGCATTAACCTCAGTCAGGTTCACAGCGTGGAGGCAGGAATGTTTGTTCAGATCCGCACCGACAATCATATCAAGAGCGACGCCGAGGCCAATGCCCGGCTCGAGAAGAAGGTGCGGTCCAAGCTTCGCCGGTTCGAGCAGCGGCTCAGTCATGTCGAGGTCCATATCGCCGACATGAACGGCGCCAAGGGCGGCGCGGGCGACAAACGGGTCAGCCTCGAGGCGCGCGCCAACGGCCGCGAGCCGGTCGCGGTCCACGCCGACGCCGAACGCGTCGACAATGCGGTGGCGCTGGCGGCCGACAAGGCGGCGCGGGCGCTGGAGCATGCGCTCGGCAAGGAACGCAACCGCTGAGATTGCACTTGTCCTGAACGCGTTCCAAAGGGCGCCTCATGATCCGGGTCGCGTCCTACAACATCCGCAAGGCGATCGGCACCGACCGGCGGCGCCGGCCGGAGCGGACGATCGAGGTCTTGAACGAGCTCGACGCCGATGTGGTCGCGCTGCAGGAGGCGGACAGGCGGTTCGGCTCCCGGGCCAGCGCCATCCCGCTCGATTTGCTCGATTCGCACAGCGATTACAAAGCGGTGGAACTCGATATTCGCGCCGGCTCGATGGGCTGGCACGGCAATGCCCTGCTCGTGCGCAAGGCGGTGGAGGTGCTCGAGCATCACCTCTTCGACCTGCCTTCGCTCGAGCCGCGCGGCGCCGTCCTCGCCGACGTCCGCGTCGATGGCACCCTGCTGCGCTGCGTCGGCATGCATCTCGACCTTTCGGGCCTGTGGCGGCGGCGGCAGGCGCAGGCGATCCTCGCCCACCTCGAGGAGCGCGAGGGTGATCCCTCGGTGGTGCTGATGGGCGACCTCAACGAATGGAGCAGCCGCGGCGGCTGCTTGCGCGAATTCGCCGCCGATCATGATTTCGCGCCGTGCGGGCTGAGCTTCCACGCGCGCCGGCCGATCGCCTCGTTGGACCGGATCATGGTCAGCCGCGACCTCAAGGTGGTCGACAGCGGCGTCCACAAGACCCCCTGCTCGCGCCGCGCCTCCGATCACCTGCCGATCTGGGCCGACCTCGCCCCGCGGATCAGGGCGTTCGGCGCTCTCTGACCCGGCCCGGCCGACGCCGCTCCCGCGGCTCCCCGACCGGCAGCCGTCGCTCCACCCGGCGGCCTTCCGACCGCGCCGGCTCTGCCTCCGCGTCCAGCGGCCCCGGCGCGGGCGGCTCGCTTCTGTCGAGCATGAGCCAGTCGCGGGACGGCAGGCCGTAGACCATGTCCATCACTTCATATTCGATGCCGTTGGGGCGGCCGCTCGCGCTGTTCCACAGCACGACGACGCCGGCGCGGCGCTCGGGATCGAACAGGATCAACGAGCGATAGCCCCTGACCCCGCCATGATGCCCGATCACCCGGTGGCCGGCATAATCGAAGATCCGCCAGCCCAGGCCGTAACGCGAGGTCGGCGTGCGCTCGTGGAAGCGGGCGCGGCGGCGGGTCTCGCCGGGCGTGTTGATCCGCGCCGTCTGGACCGCGTCGAGCACGCCCTGCGGAAGCACGTCGGGCGCCAGCCCCATCTGCGCCAGCATCCAGATGGCAAGGTCCTGGATCGAGCCGTTGACGCCGCCCGCGGCCGGCACCCGATAATAAGCCTCGCTGATCTCGAAAGTCTGCGGATTGCCGCCGACATGGCCGCGCGCCCAGCTGCGCGAGGCCATCAATTCGGCGCGGCTGGTGCTCGCCCCGGTCATCCCCAAAGGCGCGAAGAAGCGCTCACGCAGCACCTGGCCGTAAGGCCGGCCGGTGACCCGCTCGACGATCTCGGAGGCGGCGTCATAGGCGACGTTCTGGTAAGCGTGGCAGGCGCCGGGCGCGCAGATATTGTGCGCCATCGCCAGCCCGCCGCGCAAGATACGCGGGTCCATCCCTGCCTCGAGCTTGGGATCCTCGGCATGGGCGAACAGGCCGAGCGTGTGCGACAGCAAATCGGCGACGGTGGCGCGATGCTCGTAGCCGTCCGGCAGGCGCAACGAGGAGGCGTGGCGGGAAACCGGCTCGTCGAGCGAGAGCCGGCCGTCCGCGGCCAGCCGCGCGACCATGTCGGCGGCGACGCCCTTGGAGAGCGAGGCCCAGCGGAAGACGGTGCTGGGGGTGACCGGCTCGCTGCCGCCCGCCTGGGTCACGCCATAGCCCTTGAGGAAGCGAATCTGCCCGTTCTCGACGACGCCGACGGCAAGCCCGACCATCGAGCGGTCCCGCATCAGCCGATTCAGCCGTTCGTCGAGCCGTGCATAATCGACCGCGCCGCGGGGATGGGCGGCGGCCGCGCCGACCGGAATGGTGAAGCGGTTGGCGCCGGTCTTGGCGGGCGTCGCCGGCGGGGTGGGCGAAAAGCGGCCGCTCACCCCCCAAAGGAGGATCGCGGCGGCGAGGCCGATGAGAAAACAGGTTACGATACGCCCCCGAGACACGGGCGACGCCCTAACCCGCGCGCCGCGCGAAGGAAAGCTGCGATGAGGCCCGCCTGGGAGGGTGTCTCACTTTGAATCTTCCCGGCCCGGCCGAGCGCGGCCATTCGCGTCGATTTGTCGGTCCATCAGTTCGATTGTGGCGGGCCGGTGTGGGGCACGGTGAACTTCGTGGCGACGTAGACCGGGCCTGTAACCGTCATCGTGCGGTCAATCCGTACTTCTTCATCCGCCCCGACGATCCCGAGATCCTTCTCGCCATCCGGCAAAATGATGATGCAGCGCTTCCCGATCCACACGTCGACTCCCGGCCACGATGACGCCTGGTTTTCAGCGCGCTCTCGTGCCCACCGCCACAAGGTCTGATAGTAAGGCTCTTGCCTCCATGCCGACGGAAATCCCGGATCGATGCACGCCGCGAGATGGCCGGTGGCGGTCACCATCAGCGCGAACTTGGCCCGGTCCGGCTTCCACTCGGGCCCAAGCTTCTCCGAGAACATCCACTCGCAATAGAAATCGCGGCAGCCGGCGGGACGCGAATCGTAAATCGCGCATCCTTTGGAGGGTCGGCAATGCGGGCACCATGTACCGGGGGGTTTGGCCAGTTCCGCGACCGCGACTGTCTTGCAGCAAAGCGTGCAGCTTCCGCACGCGCGGCCGAGCACCAGCGCGCGAGGGGATGCCGGCGCCGACGCGCTGGAATGCGATGCGGGATGGGCCGATGATGAGATCGCCATCCCGCCAAGCTTAGGGTCCGTACTCGATACCCGCAATGGTCGTGATCGCCCGGAGAAGGCCACCGGCAAGGCGGGCGGTGCAGGGGCACCCCGCAAAGTAGTACTTTGCGGGGACCCCAGGCCGGGCCGGGAGCCCGGACAAGCCGTCCAACGTAGCCGGC
>JBKJZJ010000163.1:0-5413 GCA_046715355.1 Allosphingosinicella sp.
GTCTCGCGGCGAATCCATTTTTGAGTTTTCGGTCAAACGGAAAGAGTGACGAGCTTTTATGCAAATCATCGTTCGCGATAACAATGTCGACCAGGCGCTGCGGGCGCTCAAGAAGAAGCTGCAGCGCGAGGGCGTCTATCGCGAGATGAAGCTGCGCCGCCACTATGAGAAGCCGAGCGAGAAGCGCGCCCGCGAGCGCGCCGCCGCGAACCGCCGCCCGCGCAAGCTCGAGCGCAAGCGGGCGGAGCGCGACGGGGTCCGCTAGGCCCGCCGACGCGAGCGTCACAGCTTCACATCCCGACCGGGCGGCGATAGACCAAGCGCCGCCCGTTCTCGTTTGGGGGGAAGCCGCACATGTCCGCCGTCACCACCGTCCCGATTCGCCCGATCGCGCGCGGCTCCGTGCTCAAATTGTGGATCGGGCTGGCATTGCTGCTGGCCGCGGGCGCCGGCCTCGCCTGGCTCGGCACCGCCCCGCTGCAGCGCACGACCACCGCCTCGGGCCTGCACTATCAGGTGATCCGCGAAGGCGAGGGCGATGCGATCACCTCGGAGGACATCGTCCTCATCCACTTCGTCGGCCGGCGCGAAAATGGCGAGATCTTCGCCAATACGCGAGGCGGCCGGCCGATGGAGACCGCGACCGACAGTTTCATTCCGGGCTTCGGCGAGGGCCTCAAGCTGATGCGCAAGGGCGCGGTCTACCGCTTTTGGATCCCGCCCATTCTCGGCTACCAGGGCCAGCCGCCGCCCACCGCGCCGTTCGGCCCCGACGAGACCCTGATCTTCGAAATCCAGGTGATCGACGTCGCCCCGGGCATGGCGAGCGTCCAGCGCCAGCAGCAATTGCAGCAGATGCAGCAGATGCAAAGCCCGGGCGCCGCTCCGCCCGCCGGCCCGAATCCGCATGGCGCCACCCTGCCGCCGGACGGCGGCGCGCCGCCCCCGCCACCGCCGGGCGACGGGCGCTAGCCCGCGCGCGGCTTTCCGCGCAGGAAGGCGAAGCGCCGCTTGGGCGGGGGTGGCGGCGGCTCGGCGAGGGCTTCCGCCTCGGCTTGCGCTTCTGCTTTTGCTTCGGCCTCCGCCTTCGCCTCGTTGTCGTCGGACTTCTGCTCGAGCCCGGTCTTGATCATCGCCACCATCGGATCGGCGAGCATCAGCCCCATGATCCCGAACAGGGCCCCGGCGAGAAGCTGCGCGCCGAGCACGAGGGCGGGCGCGAGATCGACCGTCTTCTTGGCGACATAGGGGACGATCAGATAGCCGTCGACGGTCTGCACGATGAAATAGACCGCGATCGCCCACAGGCCGTGATTGACGTCGACCGAGAAGCCGGCGAGGATGATCAGCACGCCCGAGACGATCGCCCCGATATTGGGCAGGAAGGCGAGCAGCCCGGTCAATATGCCGAGCAGGGTCGCCATCGGCACGCCGCCGATGAGCAGCAGGGCCCAGGTGCCGACGCCTTCGACGAACATGCCGACCAGGCGGCCGGCCATCAGCCGGCGCAGGGTGAAGCCCATGCGCTCGGCGGTCCGGTAGAAATGCTCCCGGCTGTCGCGCGGCAGCATCCAGGCGACGCCGCGCTGGTAAAGGCGGGGCTCGACCGCGATGAAGATGCCGATGACGAAGATCATCACCGCGCTGGTGATCACGCCGACCGCGCCCGACACGGCCGAGCCGAGCCGTCCGAGCGAGCCCATCAGCTGGCCGCTCAGCTGCTCGGCGCCGCCGCCGCCCTGGACCAGGCCCATCTCGCGGCCCCAGGCGAAGATGCGGTCGATCTGGCCGCTGATCGTCTCCTTCAGCCGCTCGGCCTGGGCGACGAGCTCGGTGCCCGCATAATAGAAGGTCCAGACGATGAAGCCGACCGCGGCGAGGGTGACGATGGTCAGCCGCCAGCCGCGACCGATCGGCAGCACGCGGCCGAGCAGGCGAGTGCCGCCGTCGAGCATCGAGGCGAGCACGATTCCCGCGAAGATCAGCATCAGGGGTTCGGCCAGCACGATCACGCCCATGATCGCGAGGACGACGCCGGCCCAGACCATGGCGCGCTTGAATTCCTGGCGGATCACCGGATCCCGGAATTCGATCGGGCCGGCCTGCTCGGGCTTTTCGCCGGCCTGCGGATCGGCGGCGCTTTGCGGCGGGGTGACGGTCATGGGCGCGGCGCTCCCTGTCGCGGCGGCCCGCTCGCCGGGTGGAGCGAGGTGCCCGCGCGGCCCCCGCGCAAAGCGGTGAACCAGCTGATCGGATTCCAGTAGGAGGAGCTGCCGTCAAGGCTGAAGGTGATGAATTCGGCGCGGCCGCCGATATTCTCCCACGGCACCGGCCCGCCCAGGCCCATCGTCTTGCCGCCCGCCGGGAAGCGGCTGTCGGCGCTATGGTCGCGATTGTCGCCCATCAGGAAGACATGTCCCGCGGGAATGGTGACGGGCGCAGGTCCCTCGCGCGGATATTCATCGCCCGGCGACGGCCCGGTATTGATCGTGTCGTAATGGCGCCCGTCGGGCAGATATTCACGGACCACGGGCAACTGGCAATACCAGCGGCCGTTCACCTGGCGCCGGAACCTCTGGATATCGATATCCCGCTCGTCGCCGCAGGTGACGTTGGCGTCCATCGGGATCATCGCCGGCGGCCGCGGTTCGGTCACCAGCGCGCGGCCGTTGAGGATGACTGCGCCGTCGACCACCTGGATCGTGTCGCCCGGCAGCCCGATCACCCGCTTGATATAGTCCGAGCTCTCGCCCGGCGGGGTGACGATGACGATGTCGCCGCGGCGCGGCATCTCGCCCCAGATCCGCCCCTGCCATTGCGGGAAGATGTGGAAGCTCGGGCTCACCCACGACCAGCCATAGGGATATTTGCTGACCACCAGCCGGTCGCCCTTCAGGAGCCCCGGCATCATCGATTCGGACGGGATGTAGAAGGGCTTGGCGACGCAGCTGTGGAAGGTGAGCACGGCCAGGATCAGCCAGAAGATCGCCTTGAGGTCGTCCAGCCAATGGCCCTTCTTCTTCGGCGCCTTCGCCTTGCTGTCGGAAGCCTCCGCCCCGGCCTCGCCGGGCGCGGCGGGCCCGTCACCGGCGGCCGCCGGCGTCAACGTCTCGCCCCGGGCGGTGGGAATTTCGGTCTTTTCCAGTCCGACCGGCGCGGCGACGACCTCGCTCGGGCCCTCGGCAGGGGTGTCGGCCGCCTTGTCGCGGTCGCTGTCGGTCAAGTCTGAGGCTCCCGCGGCACGGCTTCGATGATCACCACGGCCATCGCGAAAGGATGGTCGTCGGTCATCGTCAAATGAACGGTCGCGGCGTGGCCCGGCGGCGTCATCGCGTCAAGCCTCTCCTTCGCGCCGCCGCTGAGCGCCAGCGTGGGCTGGCCCGAGGGCAGGTTGACGACGCCGATATCCTTCATGAAGACGCCCCGCTTGAAGCCGGTGCCGACCGCCTCGGAAAAGGCCTCCTTGGCGGCGAAGCGCTTGGCATAGGTGCCGGCGCGGGTGAACGGCCGGCGCTCGGCCTTGGCGCGCTCGGTCTCGGTGAACACGCGCTTGGTGAACCGCTCCCCGAAGCGGTCGAGCGAATTCTGGATGCGCTCGATGTTGCACAGGTCGGAGCCGAGGCCGATGATCACCACCCTCTCCCCAATGGGGAGAGGGACAGCCGAGCGGAGCGAGGCAGGGAGAGGGGCACGCTATGACTCCCCCTCTCCCCGACCAGCGTCGGGTGAAGACAGCCCCCGGCTGTCTTCAGTTCGTCCGGGGGACGAACGACCCGACGCTCCCCAATGGGGAGAGGGAGGACTGCCCCGCGCTTCATCCATGATCGCGCGCATCCGGGCAACGCTTGCCTCGAAGCCGGTGAAGATCGCCTCGCCGACCAGGAAATGGCCGATATTGAGCTCGGCGAGCTGCGGGATCGCCGCCACGGCGGCGACATTGGCGAAGCTGAGGCCATGGCCGGCATGGGGCTCGATGCCGTTCTTCGCCGCCAAAGCGGCTGCGTCGGCGAGGCGGCGGAGCTCGGCGGCCCGTTCCTCGCCGTCGAGATGCGCGTAGCGGCCGGCGTGGAGCTCGACCACGGGGGCGCCGAGCCGGATCGCGGCATGGATCTGCGCCGGGTCGGGCTCGATGAACAGGCTGACACGGATGTTGGCGGCGCCCAGTCTGTCGACATAATAAGCGAGGTGATTGTGCTGGCCGGCGGCGTCGAGCCCGCCTTCGGTGGTCCGCTCCTCGCGCTTCTCGGGAACGAGGCAGGCGGCGTGGGGACGGTGGGCGAGCGCGATCTCGAGCATCTCCTCGGTCGCCGCCATTTCGAGGTTGAGAGGGATTTGGAGCCTGGCCATCAGCGCGTCGATATCGGCATCGGTGATGTGCCGCCGGTCTTCGCGGAGGTGCGCGGTGATGCCGTCCGCGCCCGCCGAGGCCGCGGCGAAGGCGGCGCGGACCGGATCGGGATGCGCCCCGCCGCGCGCGTTCCGGATCGTCGCGACATGGTCTATATTGACCCCGAGACGCAGGTGCGCGCTCACGCCGCCTTGCGGCTTCCGGGCTTTTCGGCGGGGATGGCGGCGAGCTCCGCGGGGAGGGCGTCGGCGGGATAAGCGGGGAAATCCACCGTCGCCAGCGCGAGCAGGGGCACGCCGAGGTCCGCGCGGCCGCCCGAGCGGTCGATCAGACAGGCGGCGCCGAGGATCTCGCCGGGATGGAGGCGGACGACCGCGAGGCATTCCTTGAGCGACTTGCCCGTCGAGACGATGTCCTCGACGACCAGGAGGCGCGCCCCCGGCGGAATCCGGAAGCCGCGGCGAAGCGCGAAATCATCGCCCTCGCGCTCGACGAAGATCGCCCTGCAGCCGAGCGCGCGCGCCGTCTCGTAGCCCGGAATGATGCCGCCGATCGCCGGGCTGACGACGAGATCGATGCGGCCGAAGCGGGCGCGCGCCGCCTCCGCCAGCGCGCGGCACAGACGCTCGGCGCGCGGCGGATCCTCGAACACCCGCATCTTCTGCAGGAAGACGGGCGAGCGCAGGCCCGAGGACAGGATGAAATGGCCCTCGAGCAGCGCGCCCGCGGCCCGGAATTCGGCCAGAACCTCCTCGTCGGTCATGTTTTTCCTCAAGCCCTTCTGGCCGCCCGCCTGATAGGGAACATCCCCCAGGGCATCAAGCGTTCAGCGAAGGCGCGCAACATGCTTGAGGGAGCGTATCGGCCTGCCTATAAGGCCGGCGCGGAGCGCCCGCGGGGCGGCCGATTCCATCCGCCGCGAGGCGGGTCCAAGGGGTCTAGATGAAGACGATTCTCAAGCTCGCCGCCGTCGCCGCCGCCTTCGGCCTGGCGCCCGCGGCCGCGCTCGCCGTCACGCCCGGCGCGCCTGCGGGAACCACCGACGCGCCTAGCGTGGCTCCGGCG
>JBKJZJ010000164.1:0-13334 GCA_046715355.1 Allosphingosinicella sp.
GGTCCTGGGCGCTGAGCGACACCTGGAGCGCACCGAGGTTGTCCTCGAGCCGGTCCCGTCGCTTCGTCCCGGGGATCGGGACGACGTCGTCGCCCTGGTGCAGCAGCCAGGCGAGCGCCAGCTGGGCGGGCGTGCACTCCTTTGCGGTCGCCATCTCCTTCACCCGGTCCACGAGCTGGAGGTTGCGGGTGAAGTTCTCGCCCTGGAAGCGCGGGTTGTGCCGACGGAAGTCGCCCTCGGGCAGGTCGTCCGGCGTCTGGAACTGGCCGGTCAGGAAGCCGCGGCCCAGGGGGCTGTAGGGCACGAAGCCGATCCCCAGCTCCCGGCAGACCGGCAGGATCTCGTCCTCCACATCGCGTTCCCAGAGCGAATATTCGGACTGGAGCGCCGCGATCGGATGAACCGCGGCTGCGCGGCGGATCGTCTCCGGGCCGGCCTCCGAGAGGGCGATGTGGCGGAGCTTCCCCTCCTTCACCAACTCGGCCATGCCGCCGACCGTCTCCTCGATCGGGACATTGGGGTCGACCCGGTGCTGGTAGAAGAGGTCGATCGTATCGATGCCGAGCCGCTGCAATGAGCCTTCGCAGGCGCGCCGCGCATTTTCGGGGCTGCCGTCCAAGCCGACCGGCTGGTCGCCGTTCCAGCGCACGGCGAATTTGGTGGCGATGACGAGGCCGTCGCGCCTGCCGGCGATCGCCTTGCCGAGCAGGGTCTCGTTGGCGAACGGCCCGTACATTTCGGCGGTGTCGAAGAAGGTGATGCCGAGATCGATTGCGCGGTGAATGGTGGCGATCGATTCGTCGTCGGTCGCGGCGCCGTAGACGATGTTGCCGCCGGCGACCATCGGCATGCAGCCGATGCCGAGCGCGGAAACCTCGAGGCCCTGGCCGAGCGTGCGATATTTCATAGTCCCTCCTTGAGCAGCCGGTCCTCGCGGCTGTCGGCCTCGTCCTCCTCGAAGCCCGAGCGCTTCGAGATCACCGTGGTCGCGGCGACGTCCATGCTGACATTGCCCATCGTGCGCATCAGATCGGGTATGACTTCGATCGCGATGAGGATGGCGAGCGGCGCGATCGGCACGCCCATGGCGAGGCAGATCGGCGCGATCGAGGTGACGAAGCTCGCCTGGCCGGGAATGCCGACCGCCCCCATCGTCGTCATCGCCGCGGCGGCGACGCCGAACGCCAGCACCATCGGCGTCAGGGGCGTTCCCATCAGATAGGCGATATAGATGGCCACCGCGAGATTCATGGCGGGGCCGGTGGCGCGGAAGATGGCGACCGCCATCGGCAGGGTGACACCGGAAGCCTCGACCGGCACGCCCAGCTTGGCGTTGGCGCGCAGCATGGCGGGCAGGCAGGCCAAGGAGGATTGGGTCGAGAAGGCCATTGCCTGGCTCGGAGCCACGGCCCTCGTGAAACGCAGGGGTGAGATCCTGGCGCCGAACCAGGCCAGCGGCCAGGCCGCCAGCCACATCACCGAGCCGACCGCGGTCACGATCACGACATAATGGAGAAGCGCGCCGAACGCGGTCGCCCCGGCCCGCGCGCCGACCACATAAGCCAGCGCGAAGACGCCGATCGGGCCGATCCACAATACCCAGCCGATGACGATCAGCATGGTGTCGGCGACCGCCTGGAAGAAACCGGTCAGCGTCTTGCGCGGTTTGTCGGGCAGGCGCATCATCGCGAAGGCGAAGATGACGACGAAGACGATCAGGGGGAGGATCGCGCTTTCGGACGCTGCCGCGATCGGGTTGGTCGGCACGATCGAGCGCAGGAAATCCCCGAATCCGGGCGCATCGCCGACCGGCGCCGCGGTGGCGAGCGCGCCGCGCAGGGACTCCGCTGATTCGACCGGAAGCGGAAACCAGCCCAACAAGAGCGGTGTCAGCAGGGCGGCCATGATCGAGGAAGTCCACAGCAGGCCCACGAACAGGATCAGGGCGCGGGTGGCCAGCCGGCTCGCCCGCGCCGCCTCGGCGGAGGCGGCGATGCCGGTGATCAGCAGCGACACGACCAGAGGCACGATCGTCATCTGCAGCGCATTGAGCCACATGCCGCCGATCGGCTCGGCGGTGGCGATGGTGCCCTCGATCCAGGCGCCGCCCGCGGCGACGCTGGCAATGCCGGCGCCGAGGCCGAGCACCAAAGCGAGCAATATCCGGGTCGGCTGTGAGAGTTTCAAAAGCGTCGCCCTTCCGTGCCTTTGGCGCTATCAGGCCTCTATCTCCATGGCCGCGAATGGGACGGCAAGGGAAAAGTCGGGGCAAATCTTTGTATGACGCGTAAATTCTTCGGCACGGACGGGATCAGGGGCCGGACCAACGTTGCGCCGATGACCGCCGCGATGGCGCAGCGCATTGGCCAGGCGGCGGGCGCGCATTTCCTGCGCGGCGCCCACCGGCACAGGGTGGTGATCGGCAAGGATACGCGGCTTTCGGGCTATATGATGGAGACCGCGCTCATCTCCGGCTTCACCAGCGTCGGCATGGACGTGGTGATGGTCGGGCCGGTGCCGACGCCCGCGGTCGCCATGCTCACCCATTCGATGCGCGCGGACCTGGGCGTGATGATCTCGGCCAGCCACAACAAGTTCGTCGACAACGGCATCAAATTGTTCGGGCCGGACGGCTACAAGCTCTCCGACAAGGACGAGCTGGCGATCGAGGCGCTGCTGGAGAAGGAACCGCGGCTGGTCCCCGCCGAGCAGATCGGCCGCTCGCGGCGCATCGAGGATGCGCGCGGCCGCTACATCCACGCCGCCAAGCTGACCTTCCCCAAGCATTTGCGGCTCGACGGGCTCAAGGTGGTGGTCGATTGCGCCAACGGCGCCGCCTATCAGGTCGCGCCGTCCGCTCTCTGGGAGCTGGGCGCGGAAGTGGTCGCGATCGGGGTCGAGCCCAACGGCCTCAATATCAACGACGGCTGCGGCTCGACCGACCCTGGGCTCCTCAAGCGCAGCGTGATCGAGAGCGGCGCCGATATCGGCCTCGCGCTCGACGGGGACGCCGACCGGCTGATCGTCGTCGACGAGGAAGGCGAGACGGTGGACGGCGACCAGCTGATGGCGCTGATCGGTTCGTCCTGGCACAAGCGCGGCCGGCTGCGCGGCGGCGGCCTGGTCTCGACTGTGATGTCCAATCTTGGCCTCGAACGGTTTCTCGGCGGGCAGGGCCTGAAGCTGGAGCGCACCCAGGTCGGCGACCGCTACGTGCTCGAGACGATGCGGGCCAAGGGCTATAATGTCGGCGGCGAGCAATCCGGCCATATCATCCTTTCCGAATATGGCACGACGGGCGACGGGTTGGTGGCCGGCCTGCAGATATTGGCCGAGCTGGTCGCGCAGGACCGGCCGGCGAGCGAGCTGCTGAGCCTGTTCGAGCCGCTGCCGCAGCTGCTGAAGAGCGTCCGCTTCACCGGCGGCGCACCGCTGGAGAGCGAGGCGGTCAAGAAGGCGATCGCCGATGGCGAGGCGCGGCTCGGCGACAAGGGTCGGGTGGTGATTCGCAATTCGGGCACCGAGCCCGTCGTGAGGGTGATGGCGGAGGGCGAGGACGAGGCCCTGGTCGAGGCGGTGGTCGACGAAATCTGCGCCGCGGTGAAGGCCGCCTGATGCTGGAATTACGCCCCGATTGCGAGCGCTGCGGCGGCGACCTGCCGCCGGAGAGCGCGGAGGCGCGCATCTGCACCTTCGAATGCACCTTCTGCTCGGACTGCGTCGACGGGCCGCTTGCCGGTATCTGCCCCAATTGCGGCGGCAATTTCGAGCCGAGGCCGATCCGCCCGGCGCACCTGCTGGCCAAATATCCCGCCTCGACGGAGCGCAAGGGGCCGGCGTGACGACGGTCCCCCGCATCCTGATCATCGCCGGCTCCGATTCGGGCGGCGGCGCCGGCATCCAGGCCGACATCAAGACCGTGACCATGCTCGGCGGCCACGCCATGACCGCGATCACCGCGATCACCGCGCAGAATACGCTCGGCGTGCAGGCGCTGATGCCGGTGCCGGCGGAGATGGTCGTCGCCCAGATCGACTCCGTGGTCGGCGACATTGGCGTCGATGCGGTGAAGATCGGGATGATCGGCTCGCCCGAGACGGCGCACAGCGTCGCGGAGCGGCTGGAGGCACTGGCCGTGCCCATCGTCTTCGATCCCGTCATGGTCGCGACCTCGGGCTCGGTCCTCGCCGACGCGGCGACCATCGCCGCGTTCGAGCGGCTGATGCGGATCGCCTCGGTGGTGACGCCGAACATCCCGGAACTGGAGGCGCTGGGCGGAGAGGCGGCGGTGCTGGCCCATGGCTGCCACCTCTTGGCGAAGGGCGGCCACGCGGAGGGCCATGAGGTGGTCGATCGGCTGATCTCGCCTTCGGGCCCGATCCGCGAATTGCGCGGCAAGCGCTTCGACACGAGCGAGACGCACGGCACCGGCTGCACGCTGGCCAGCGCGCTCGCCACCGGGCTGGGCAAGGGCTTCGACATCGAGAAAGCGTTCGAACAGGCGGTGAGCTTCGTGCGGATCGCGATCCTGGAGGCGCCGGGCCTCGGCCAGGGCAACGGGCCGCTCGGCCAGCAATATGTGACCGACTTCCAGTGGGGCGAGCGGGACAACGACTAAGGCCGCGGCCGAACTATCCACAGGAAAGAAAGCGGGATTCCAGCTTTCGCTGGAATGACGGCGCGTGGATTCCTAGGCTTGGGCGTCATGGCGCGGCCCTGCTTCAAGCTTGAGAAGATTCATCCGGACCCGGTCGCGGGCGTCGACGAGGCGGGCTGCGCGCCGCTGGCCGGACCGGTGGTGGCGGCGGCGGTGGTGCTGGACCGCAACCGCTTCCCGCGCGGGATCGACGACAGCAAGGCGCTGCCGGCGGCGACCCGCGAGGCGATCTGCGCGCGCCTCTACAAGGTGGCGGTGATCGGCGTCGGCATCGCCAGCGTCGAGGAGATCGATGCCTTGAACATCTATTGGGCGCGGATGCTGGCGATGAGCCGCGCGGTCGACGCGCTCGGGCTCGATCCCGCGATGGTGCTGGTCGACGGCAATCGCTGCCCGCGCTGGCAGCGGCCGTCGCTCGCCATCGTCGGCGGCGACGCCAGATGCCGCTCGATCGCCGCCGCCTCGATCGTCGCCAAGGTGACCCGCGATGCGATCATGGCGGAGCATGCGCTGGACCATCCCGGCTATGGCTGGGAGACCAACAAGGGCTATCCGACGCCCGAGCATATCAGGGCCCTGAAGGCGCTCGGCCCGACGCCGCTCCATCGCCGCAGCTTCGCCCCCGTGCGCGCGCGGATGCAGCTGGAGTTGCTCGCCGCGGAGTGAGCGGAACGCGGGCGGCTATCGATGCTGGTCGAACAGGATCGGGTTGCCGTCCGGGTCGGTCAGGGTGAAGCTTGCAGGACCGCTGGCGCTCTCGATCGCCGCGCCCACGTCGAGGCCGGCCGCCCGAAGGCGCCGCTGGAGGCTGCGGATGTCCTCGAACGCGCCGGTCGGCCGGCCGTCCTGGTCCCAGCCCGGGTTGAAGGTGAGCATGTTGCGCGGGAACATGCCCTGGAAGAGGCCGATTTTGGTGGCGCCGTTCTTCATGACCGCCCAGCCGCGGCCGTCGCCGGCAACCTGGACGAAACCGAGCTTTTCGTAAAACGCCTTGGAGACGCCGACATCCCTGACGTTCAGGCTGACCGAGAAATTGCCGAGCGCCATCGGGGTTGGCGCGGTGGGGGGCGGAGCCTGCGTCGCCGCGACGAGCATGAGCCCGGAGACGATGATGTGAGCGATTTTCATGAGCTGCGACTCCATAAGGGGAGCTGCATCGTTAGACTGGAGCGTGGGCGGGGGATATCGCCCAGATGGGTGATTGCGGGAAAACTACCCGCCCGGGCGGTTCGCCTACTTACCCACGGTCTCTGAGTCTTTCGCGCCACACCCACTTCAGATTGAGTCTGAAGGGCGCTGGACCCCACAAGATGTAGCGTCAGACTCCTTTCGTTCGCGCATGCCTCAACGGAGCGTTAACCATATCGTGCAAGTCTCTGAACTTGACCGATGAGTCCGGGTGACTCAGCATGGCGGCCTTATTGCCGGGGGGCGGATCGAATGAGCGTGATGGGGCGGTTGGGCGCGGTCTTGCGGCCGAAAAAGGGGACTGAACCGGCGCCCGATCTGCCGCTCGGCCAGATCATCCAGGACGATTGCGTCGCGGCGATGGCGCGCCTGCCCGAAGCTTCGATCGACATGATCTTCGCCGATCCGCCCTACAATCTGCAATTGGGCGGCGACCTGTTCCGGCCCGAGGGCGGGCGGGTCGACGCGGTCGACGACGATTGGGACAAGTTCGACACGTTCGAAAGCTACGACGCCTTCGCCCGCGCCTGGCTGCGCGAAGCGCGGCGCATTCTCAAGCCCGGCGGCACGCTCTGGGTGATCGGCTCCTATCACAACATCTACCGAGTCGGCGCTGCGCTGCAGGATCAGGGCTATTGGATCCTCAACGACATCATCTGGCGCAAATCGAACCCGATGCCGAACTTCCGCGGCACCCGCTTCACCAACGCCCACGAGACCCTGATCTGGGCGTCGCGCGGCGAGGACAGCCGTTACACGTTCAACTATCGCGCGATGAAGGCCTTGAACGACGAATTGCAGATGCGCTCGGACTGGGTTCTGCCGATCTGCGCGGGGGCCGAGCGGGTCAAGGACGGCGGCCTCAAGGCGCATCCGACCCAGAAGCCCGAGGCCCTGCTCTACCGGGTGCTGCTCGCCTGCACCAACAAGGGCGACGTCGTGCTGGATCCCTTCTTCGGCACCGGCACGACCGGGGCGGTGGCGCGGCGGCTGGGGCGCAAGTGGATCGGGATCGAGCGCGAGAGCCGCTATATCCGCGTCGCCCGCGAGCGGATCGATTCGACGCTTGAGCTCGACGAGAGCGCGATGAAGGTGATGGCCTCGCGCGCCACCCAACCCAAATTGCCCTTCGGCACCCTGGTCGAGAGCGGAATCATCCAGCCCGGCGCGCTGCTCACCGACAGCAAGCGCCGCTGGAGCGCCCGCGTCCTCGCCGACGCGTCGATCGAGCATGGCGGCCGGCAGGGGTCGATCCACAAGATCGGCGCGGCGGTGCAGGACGCGCCGGCGTGCAACGGCTGGACCTTCTGGCATGTCGAGCGCGATGGCGGGCTGGTGCCGCTCGACACGCTCCGCCAGGCCTATCTGGCGGATCGCGCCTGACCCTTCTCCCGTCATCCCAGCGAAAAGCTGGGATCCCACTTGTTCTTTCAAGGAAAGAGAGATTCCAGCTTTCGCTGGAATGACGATAAGGGGCGAGGATGACAGCACGAACCTATCTTCGCCCCACCGGATTCGTCGATGCGCCGTTCGGCCATGACAGCAAGGTCGCGCGCTTGGCGGGAGGGCTTCAGTTCTTCTCACAGGTCGAGATGATCGGATCGGACGGGGCGGAGCTGGTGCCGGTCGCGGGGATCGAGGCGCGGCTGGGCGAGGCGGAGCGGGCAATCTGGGCGAGGCTGACGGCGCCGCGCCCGCCGCTGGCGCTTGGCGAAAGGACGATCCGGCTCGATCAGCCGCAGGTCGTCGGCATCGTCAACGTCACTCCCGACAGTTTCTCCGATGGCGGCCGGCATGCGGACGAGGAAGCGGCGGTTACGGCCGGCCATGAAATGGCTTCGGCGGGCGCGGCGATCGTCGACGTCGGCGGCGAGTCCACCCGGCCCGGCGCGAAGCCGGTCTGGGAAGGCGACGAGGCGGGGCGGGTGCTGCCGGTGGTGCGGCGGCTGGCGGCGGCGGGCCATGCGGTTTCGATCGACACGCGCAAGGCACCGGTGATGGAGCAGGCGCTCTCCGCCGGCGCCGCTCTGGTCAACGACGTCTCGGCCCTGACCTGGGATCCGCGCTCGATCGAGGTCGTCGCCAAAGCGGGCTGCCCGGTCGTGCTGATGCACCACCAGGGCGCTCCGGAGACGATGCAGGACGACCCGCGCTACGAGCGGCCGGTCATAATCGAAGTCCATGACTGGCTGGAGGCGCGGATCGAAGCGGCGGTGGCGGCGGGGATCGCGCGGGAGCGGATCATCGTCGATCCCGGCTTCGGCTTCGGCAAGAACGTCCAGCACAATCTCGATCTGATGAACGGCCTCGCCTTGCTGCATGGGCTCGGCTGCCCGATCATGCTCGGCGCCAGCCGCAAGCGGACGATCGGCGCCCTGTCGAACGAGGCGCCGGCGGATCGGCGTCTGGCGGGTTCGCTGGCGCTGGCGCTCAAGGCCGCCGGGCAGGGCGTCCAGCTGCTGCGCGTCCACGACGTGGCCGAGACGCTGCAGGCGCTGCGCGTGTGGCGCGGGCTGCGCGACGCGGCGCTGACGCCGGGCTGAGGTCGCGATTATAGGGGTCGGCCAGGAAGACGACGCCGTCGGCGGTGGGCAGCGCGGTCAGATAGGTGATGTAGACCGGCACCGGCTCGGGCAGGTCCACGCGTTGCTCGGGGGCGCCCGTGGCGCGGGGCATCGCGCCGTCGAACAGCCAGCGGCCCAGCCTCTGCGCGTCCTCGAGCCTGATGCAGCCCGAGCTCTGGCGGCGGTCAGCGCCGGCGAAGAGCTCGCGATTGGGCGTATCGTGCAGATAGACGCCGAGTTCGTTGGGCAGCATATATTTGACCCGGCCCATCATGTTTTGCGGGCCCGGGAGCTGGCGCAGGTTGACGAAGGTCCGGCCCGCCGCCACCGCCGCCCAGTTCACCTTCCCCGGCTGAAGCACCCGCGCCTCGTCCGACCAGTCGGACAACACCTGCAGCCGCTCGGCGGCGATCGCTCGCGGGTTCCGCATGGCCGCGCGGGCGCGCTTGCGGATCAGATCGGGCGGCAGGTTCCAATAAGGGTTCAGGGCCGCGTAACGGATCAGGCCGGCCATTTCCGGCGTCGGCATGTCGCGTTTGCCGACGATCACCCGCATCGAATCGCGGATCACCCCGTCCTCGATCATGAACAGCCGCGCCGAAGCGGTGTCGACGAGGACGTAGCGCCGGCCCGGCGCCGCCGGGATGGCGCGGGCGCGCTCGATATTGGCGAGAATCAGCCGTTCGTAATGCGCGGCGCCGCGGTTGAGCGCGGCGATGGTGGCGCGGTCGGGCCGGCCGGTGACGGCAAGGCCATGCACCCCCTGGAACGTGCGCAAGGCGGCCTCGATATTGCCGCCGCCGAGCCGCCGGCGGAGCAGGTCGGCGCGGCCCGCCGTCACCTGGATTTGCGGCAGCCGAGACCAGCGCGCGCGATAGGCGGCGAGCCCGCGGCTCAGGCCGTCATAGGCCGGGTTGCGGCGCAGCGCCGAGCGCACATGCTCGGCCAGCGAAGGCGCGGCGGCCAGCGCGTAGAGCGTGTCGCGGTCCGACGCTGGTTCGGGCGCGAGACCTTCATCGATATAGCGCATACGGCCGCGCTCTGGCGGCCGGCGCCGCTGGCGGACTTCCTCGACATAGGCGCGGGTGAGGAGCAGATCGGCGCGGGCGAGGGCGCGCGGATTGCCGGTCCGCGCGGCGCGCACGGCGGCGGCCAGCTCGGCATTGGGAGGCAGGGATCGGATGAGGATGTCGGCATCGGGATGAAGGGCCGGGCCGTCCACCCAGAGCGGCTGCAAATCGCGCTCGCGATAGAAGGAGAGGATCTCGGGATCGAGCTCGAGCGGCCCGGCGGTAAAGGCGGCGTAAGCGGCCGGGACGCGCGGCGGCGGCGCTGCTTGCGGCGGCGCGCCGAAGCAGGCCGCGGCCGCGAGGCCGGCGGTGAGCGCGAGGGCGCGCAGAAAGGCGGTGAGGGCGCGCATGTTCGGTTCCCGGGAAGCTAAAGCAGGGCGGCGGCGAGGTCCAATGGCCGTGACGGCCTGTGCCGAACTGGCGCAGCCCGGCGGCAGTCCGTTCCTGCAAAGACGGCCACGAGGGGGCCGAGTTCCGCATAGCCGGCCCGGCGGCCGGCCGAGCTGGCCGCCTCAGCTAGAGCGAATAGCCGCCATCGCTGACCAGGCAGGCTCCGGTCATGTAGGCGGCGCGGTCGGAGAGGAGGAAGGCGATCTGCCCGGCGATCTCCTCAGGGCTCGCATAGCGGCCGAGCGGCGTTGCCACGGCGGCCATCGCCTTATAGGCCGCCGCTTCGCTGCCGGTCGATTCGACCAGCTCCTGGAAGAAGGGGAGGCCGGTCCAGATCGCCGTCTCGACCCCGCCCGGGGCGATCGCATTGACGCGGATTTTGGCCGACGCACCCTCTTTGGCGGCGATCCGTGCGAGGTGGATGACGGCGGCCTTGGAGGCGCCGTAGGCGGCGATGCCAGGCTCGGCCTTCACCCCCGCCGCCGAGGCAGTGAGGACGATGGCACCGCTTTGGCCAGTCGAGCGGATCGCGCGCATCGCGGCCTGCAGGGTGAGGAAGGCGCCGTCGAGGTTGACCGAAAGCACGCGGCGCCATTCGGCGAAGGCCAGCGCTTCGATCGTCCCGCCGGCCCCGATGCCGGCGTTGACGACGGCGTGGCTGAGGCCGGTCAGATCGGCGTCGACCCAGAACTGCTCGTCAGCGACATCGCCGATCAGCACCTGCCGTTCGCAGGGCAAGGAGAAGGCGAAGTCGCGCAGCCGATCCTCGTCCATGTCGACGAGGATCAGCTTCCTCGCGCCCTCATTGGCGATCTGCGTGGCGACAGCGGCGCCGATGCCGGAGGCAGCGCCGGTGACCAGGACAATGGCGTCGGTGAAATCGGACATCGGTCCGGCCTAGCAGCGCCCGGCGCGCGAGGCTACGCCGCGATGTCGCCGATGCCGAGCTCGCCCAATTTGCGGTAGAGGGTCGAACGGCCGATCCCCAGCCGTCGCGCCACTTCGGTCATACGGCCGCGATAATGGCCGATGGCGAGGCGGATGACGTCGGCCTCGATCTCCTCGAGCGGGCGCAGATTGCCGTCGGAGGCGTAGAGCGTGACGCCGGGGCCGTGGGCCATGGCCGAGGTGGCGGATTGGCCGTTCAGCGGCTTGGCATGATAATCGTCGACGCGTCTGCCGCAGGCGGCTTCGTTGGCGATATGGGGAAAGTCGCCGGCGGTGAGCGCGTCGCTCTCGCAGAGCACCGCCGCGCGGAACAGCGCGTTCTGGAGCTGGCGGACGTTGCCGGGCCAGCCGTAGGACAGGAGGATGGCGAGGCCGTCGTCGGTGATCGACAGATGCCGCATCCCCGGCTGCTCGGCGATGCGGGAGAGCAGGTGGCGGGCCAAGGCGGGAATGTCGCTCTGCCGGTCCCGCAACGGCGGGATCGGCACGTGGACGACGTTGAGCCGGTAATAGAGGTCCTCGCGGAAGCGGCCGGCGGCGACCTCCTCGGCGAGGCGGCGGTTGGTGGCCGCGATGATGCGCACGTCGACGCTTTGGGTGATGCGGCTGCCGACGCGCTGGATCTCGCCGGATTCGAGGACGCGGAGCAATTTGACCTGGGTGGCGAGCGGGAGCTCGCCGACCTCGTCGAGAAAGATGGTCGATCCGTCGGCATCTTCGAAGCGGCCGATATGGCGGTCGAAGGCGCCGGTGAAGGCGCCTTTCTCGTGGCCGAACAGCACCGATTCGACGAGATTGGCGGGGATCGCGCCGCAATTGACGATGTGCAGCAGCTTCTTGCCGCGCGGAGAAGCGGCGTGGATGGCGTGGGCGATGATCTCCTTGCCCGAGCCGCTCTCGCCCTCGATCAGCACGGAGACCCGGGCGCGGGCGGCCTTGGCGGCGATGGCGAGGGCGGAGCGGAACTTGGGCGCCGAACCGACGATCTCCTCGAAGCCCATCGTCTTGCTGATCTTCTCGGAGAGCGGGCGCAGCTCGCCCGTGGCCTTACGGCGGTCGGTTGCGGTGTTCAGGGCGGCGAGCAGCCGGTCGGGCGCGAGCGGCTTGACGACGAAGTCGCTGGCGCCGGCGCGCATCGCATCGACCGCGACGTGAACGTCGTTCTGGGCGGTGAGGACGAGCAAAGGCAGATCGGGCCGGGTCGCGCGGATGCGGCGGATGAGCGCGGTGCCCTCGTCGCCGGGCAGCCAGTGATCGAGCAGGATCGCGTCGAATTTGGGTTCCTGCGGATCCTCGAACATCCTTTCGGCGGCGTCGAAATCGGAGGCGCCGCGCACCCACCAGCCGGCGCGCGCACCTATGGCGGTGACCAGCCGGCGCTGCGCGGGCTCGTCATCGATCAGCAACAGGCAACGATTGGGATCCGCCCGCATTCTCATCCTTCTCATTCCGGGACAGCCGGGATAGCGCAGATGGGTAAAGGGGGCCTTAAGGGAGCCTGCCGCGGCAACCGCGGCCGGAGCGACGAAGCGGGAGACTTCGGCACGAGCCATCCGCAACCCCCGCGCCCGTTTTCGCGCCTTGCCCTCCCTCCCGCCGCCTTGCTAGGAGCGGCCCACGGCAGGAGGACGCGCGAGATGGCAGTTGAAGGCGACGCCAAGGAATTCCGGGCGCATGAATCGAGCTACGGCCGATTCCTCTTCATGATGAAATGGGGGACGATAGTGAGCCTGATCACCGGCTTCGTCGTCATCCTGATCATTTCCAACTGATGGGATTTCAGGCTGGAATGCGGTTTCCGGCGGGGATGAGGGCGGTGCCCGCCAGCGACTTCGATCGCCGCGAGGTGATCCCGAGTTAGGCGTTCGAGAGGCGGATCATCGGCCGCGGGGGCGGCCATAGGGGGAGCGGCCATGGCGACCGAAAAGCACGTTCTCATCACCTACACGTCGGGCGACTCGCCCTATGCGCGGATACTCGCCGAGGATCTCGAGCGACACGGCTATTCGACCTGGTTCGAGGGGCGGGACGCGCGGCCGGGCGCCGACCGCGGCAAATATATGGCCGAAGCGCTCAGTCGCGCGGGCGCCGTCGCGGTGCTGGTCAGTCCCGCGCTGTCCCATTCCACGACCATTCTGGAGGATATCGAACTGGCGCGGCAGGCGGGCGTGCCGCTGTTCGGCGTTCGCCTCGCCGACATCGACACGACCCACCCCGGGCTGATGCCGATCCCGAATCAGGATTGGTATGACGGCTTCGGCGCCTGCGGCGAGGTCGGCGTGCACCTGATGATCGGCAACATGAAACCTTTGTTCGGCATCCCCATCGGAACGACCACGTCTTCGGGCCGCCCCGATCCCGCCTGGCCGTTGGCCTATGGGGACCCGGTGCCGCCCCCCAGTGTGCCGCTGGCCCCGCCGGCCCAGACGCCCACCTCCGCCGCGCCTCCCCCGGCCCCGCCATCCCTCGACAAGGCTGCCCCCACAGCCATTGCCCCACCACCGCTCCCCCCGCCGC
>JBKJZJ010000165.1:0-10713 GCA_046715355.1 Allosphingosinicella sp.
CGCCCGGCCTGGCGCTCCACCGCCACTGGTCAGGTTCTCGTATCGCTGCCCGGCTTCGTCGCGGCCTTCTTCCGCCGGGCCCGGGACGGAGCGGTCTCGCCGGCTTTCTTCGCTGCTGGCGCTTGCCCGGTCGCCTTGATCGGTTCGGCATGCGACTCGCCCTGATCCGGCGCAGACCCGAGCGCCCGCGGCAGCGGCGCGGGCGACGGCTGCGCGTCTGACGCCGCGCGCGCCTCTTCGAGCTCTTCGATCCGTTCGACCAACCCTTCGTAGCGCCGCGCCAGCTCGGCCTCGCTGCGGCAGACGCAAGCGATCGGCTTCACATAGGCCGGCCCACCGGACTTGCGGACATCTTGCTCATGGTTGATGCCGTGTGGGACCAGGCCGTGGCGGTCGATTCGCACCGTGGCGAGCAGCACCCAGGGCTCGGCGCAGCGCTCGCAGCACGGGCAGGTCTTGAGGCAGGCGCAGGTGCCGGTCCATTCCCGCTCGCCCGCGTCCTTGCAAATACCATCCGGCAGGCAATCGAACGCCTCGACGACAACATGGTCGCCAAGCCGCGCGCAAAGCTGGCCCGGATCGTCGGCGGCGGGGCCGCAGCCGCAGCCGCGCGCCGGCGCTTCGGGCGCGCTGTCGCGGCGGATCGCGATATATTTGACCTTGAACTCGTCCTCCCCGATCGGACAGCCGCACGGAGCGGGCGCGAGATCGAGCTCGACCGCACCGCACAGTTCGATCGGATAAGCGTCGCAGCCCAGCGCGACTCCCCGGCCGATCTCGACCATGAAGCCCCGCTTCGCCTCATGTTCGGCGTCGGTTCCGTTCCGGGCGCGATCCTCTCCCTTCTGGTTCTCCGGCCGGCGCGGCGGGTTCGGGTTGGGATCGGTGACCTCCAGGCCGCAAACGATGCCGCAGCCGAAATAGGATTTGAGCAGCACCTGCACCACCGCGAGCGGGTAGTGCATCGCCGCCGTGAGATCCTCCGCCGTCACCAGCATCCCGTCGGTGAACCTGACCGCCGCGGTCGAGGCGGGCCGGCTGATCTTGATCCTGTTCTTGGTCGTCTGGTTCATGGCCGCTCACTCCCTCCGGGTCTGTGCTCAGTCTTCATCTTCGTCGGAGCGCCGCCGCGTTCGCGGAGCCTCCGCAAATCGGAACATCGCGGTGAAATCGCCCCCCGGCCGCTTCAGCTTCGGGGTGCCGGGGCGATAGCCGATCGGAACGGCATCCAGCATGTTGCCGCATTGGTCCCGCAGCATCTGGCCGCGGATCGTCAGCTCGATGCGTCCGCCGTTGCGCAAGTAGGACCCGGTTCGGATCTCGTTCCTGACCCACGCCGGATTGATCTCGATCCTGAAGGTCCGCGCGAACTTGCCTGGCTTGACGGGTTCAAGGTTCGCGGGAATGCGCCGGGTGATCACATAGTCCGCTTCCTTGTCCCGGCGCAGCGCCGTGAAGAAGATCGAGCCGCGATTGACCGTGGAGCTCAATATGGGCCTGTCGAAGGTGATGGTCAGCGCGCCCGCTTTAGGGAACAGCTCCGCAAACTCCCTCCAGGGAACGCGATACTCCCAGTCGTGCTGTCCGATGCCCATGCACCAATGCTGCCAGCTCAGCGATTCGACGCGCGCCAGATTGTCCTGGCAGCCTTTTGCCAACTCGTAGAGAAGCGGCGTGCGGTAGACGTAGGGCCGTATTTCGCAGCTCCGGGTGACCTTGAAAAAGCCCCAGACCGGCTCGCATCCCCTTCCGGCGAGATCGACAATTTCGACGCAGGCGATCGGAATGCCGGAGCGCGGGTCGTAAGCGTCGTCGCTGCATTCGATCGGGCATAAAGCGCGGGGGTCGAGGCAGGCCGTGTCGAGGTCGGACGCGGCGTCGAGCGTGCTGCTTCCCGAGCCGGTCCGGGCGCAGATATATTCGTCCCAGCTCACGCAGGCCTGGGCGTCCGGGACCGGGCACGACCGGTCCGGTTGCGCGCATTCCTTGGTGAGCGTGAAGACGACGCCGTCCTCGATCCACTCGGGCTTCTCGCCGCAGGGGCCGCAGCCTCCCTTTGGACTCCGCCGCTCGGCATAATGGACCGACAAGATGAAGGTCCCGGGGCACTTCGTTTCGTTGACGATCTCCGAATAGTCGAGAATTCCGTCCGGCCAGTGCAGCAGCCGGCCGTGCCGGTCGAGCGCCATGCCGCAGCTTATCTTCAGTTTCGTCGAGCCGTTCGGGCCCTGATCGGCGGGAAGGTCGGACCTGCCCGCCAGCCGCCGCCGCTCGGACAGCTTGACGGCGTAGCCGAAGATGACGCCGTGCCCGTGCAGGGCCCGCATCAGCATCTCGCTGTGCGCGCGCTGGTCGTCGATCAGCGCATTGAGCTGTTGCGCGGTCAGCATCTGGCTGGGCGAGAAAAGCGGCCTTCTGGTCCAGCGCCGGAGCGGCTTCAGATCGGCATCGGACATGTCTCTCTCCTCCTGCTGCGGCTCAGGCGAGCCGGCGGACGCCGTCGAGCGCCGCGTTCGAGTTGATGGCAAAGGGCGGCGGGTCGGGGCACGGAAGCCGCCAGGCGCCGGCCTCGGTTTCCCAGCCGAGCTCGGTCGCGTCGGGATCGTCGAGGCGATCGCCGTTCGTCCTCTTCTCATCGGCGAGCCGCCAGGCGCGGTCGATCTGCCCGCCGCGCGGCGTGCGGCCCGTCCGCGCCACATCGAGGTCGATGGCGCAATGAGCGGGGACGAACATGGCGAGCAGGCTGTCGACGATCGGCAGCACCACATCGCGCTGGGCGGGGTCGACGGCGATGCGGATCGCCACCCGCGCGCAATTGGCGCGCAGCACGCGGCCGAGGTCGGTGCAGAGCGGGGGCAGCGGCTCCTCGCCCAGCCGGATGCCGGTGCCAGGCCTGAAGCCGGCGGGCAGCCGCGCCACGGCCCTGGTGTCCCGGCCCAGCCTGGGCGACAGTCGGCCGAGATCGTTCGCGATCACCCAGAAACCCGCGGCGGCGGCGCCGTCCACGACGCTCGCGCGAGCGCCGGTGACGATTTCAAGCAGCCTGCTGAGCGATTGCAAGGTTCCTCGCCCCTCGAGCAGGCTGCCCGCTTCCTTGAGCAGATCGCGCTGCACCCTTGCCGGCAATCCCGCGGTCGGCGGGAAGCCAAGCCAGCCGAGCAGCCAGCCGAGCCGGTCGTCGCCGGCGGTCTCGGGATCGATGCCGGCGGGAAGGCGGCCGATGGTCTCGTCCAGCCCGGTGAAGAGCGCCTCGAACGGAGCGAGGAACTGGCGCAATTGCCGGGCCGGCCCGGGCTGGTCGCGATAGATTGCGGGCAGCTCGTCGATCCACGACCGGTCGGGGTAGCGGACCCTGAGCGCGCCGATCGAGGCCGCGCCCGCGCCCGCCGGGCAGGTGATTTCGAGCTGCAGCCACAGATAGGGATGGGCGATCTGATCGAGCAGGAGGTGCAGATCCTGCGCGCCTTCGCCCTCATAGCTCCGGCTGCGGACCTCGCTCGCGGGATTGGCGGCGAACAAGGCCTTGAGGGCGGCAAAGCGCGCGGCCGGCCTGCCTTCGGTCGCCGCGAGCTTCTCCTCCACGTCCCGCGCCAGCCACTCCGACGAGGAGGCGAAGACGGTCGCCCGAAGGCCGGCGCCGCGGGGCAGCTCGACCGCGATCTCGGCGCGGTTCCAACCGCCGGGCGTGCCGGGCGGCGACATCAGGGTCGGGGTGATGAAGGAGGCGAGCGTGGGCGCCACGCCATCGTCGTCCTCGCGGGCGGGGCGGAGCCGGTAGAGGCCGTCGTCGCAGGCGAGGACCAGGCCGTTATTCCAGGCCAGTCCCTGCACCGCCCTGGAATCGGGCAAGAGCACGTCCTTCTGGCGGGAGGTCTCCACGCCGTCGGCGGAGACGCCGATCAGCGACGCCGGAACCGTGGCCGAGGCGAGATGGAAGTTGCCCTTCGGGTCGACGGCGATCCGCCTCGGCGGCGCCTCCTTCGGGGCGAGCGCGAAGCGGAACGGCTCGCGCGCCTCGCAGCTGGCAAGCTCGACGAGGTGAAGCCGCCACTCCGCCTCGGCCGGGTCCGCTTGGGCCGGGGCGTCGAGGACCGCCAGCCTGCGCCGCGCCGGGTCGGAGGCGATCGCGACCGGATCGCGCGCGTCGCGCAGGGCGATCGGCGGGCCCTCGAAGAGGCCGTTGGCGGCAATGCGGCGGACCGACGCGCCGTCCCCGCCGCGAACCAGCAGCCAGAGGCCGTCGCAGCCGTCCGCTGCGCTCGCGACCAGGCCGGGCACCCGGACCTCGCCCAGCTCCTGCAGCGTGCGCGCCGCATAGCGGTACAGCCGCTCGCCGCCGCGGACCCAGAGCAGGGAGGGGCCGGGGTGGATCGCGCTGGGCCGCCGGGCGCGGATGCGGCCCTGCGGCTCGGGCCCGAATTGGTGGAGCTCGACCAGCTCCCCATTGTTCGCCCGCAGCCAGAGCAGGCGGCCGCAGGGCCCCGCCGCGGCGATCGTGCCCTCCTCGGACTCGGCGATGCGCTCGGCGACGCGCGGGGCCGCGACGGCGAGCCCGCCATCGCCCGCTTCGAAGCCCTGAATCGCGCCGGCGCCCCAATGGCCGGCGGCGTGGAAGCGATAGCTGAGATCGCCGGGATGGCCCATCACCCGCCCTCCACCTTGAACCGGATCTCGATATCGGCGGCCACGGCGATCTCGGTGCGGGCCAGCGGCAGCGACACCAGGGCGGGCGTTTCCCCTTTCCGCATGATCCGGAGAGAGAGGATCGCCGCCACGCCGTCGACCGAGGCGACCAGGGTCTCGAGCTCGGTCACGGTGACCGGCCGGCCGCTCGGCCAGGGCGGGATCTCCTGGTCCGCGCGGCGCTTCACCGCGGCGAGCCGGTCGCCCAGGCGCTGCTCGGCGTCGGCGCGGATCCGCGCCTGGTCGGCGCCGGCCGCGACGAGCAGGACGGCCTCGACATCGACATCGACCGGCGTCGCCGTGACCACCGCCAGCCGCTCGCCAAGCACGCGGCGCGGGGCGAGCGCGCCGGCGACGGCGTCGAGCCACTCGGCGTTCGCATCGACGTCCGATGCGGCGCGCAGCAGCAGGGTGCGCGCGCCCGGAACCTCGTGCCGGGGCAGCATCGGGAGGTAGCGCGCCAGCGCCTCGGCGCGCTCGACGCCAAAGCCTTCGAGACCGGTGGCGGCGTCGACCAGTTCCTCGTCTTTCAGCATCGCCCGGCGCCGGCGCGCGCGGCGCTGAAGCTCGGCGCGCAAATCCTCGCGCGTCCAGGCGTCGCTTCCCCCCGCGACCGGATCGAGGTTGCGGCCGAACGGCTTGCCGCCGGGAATATGCGCCACGGCCCATTCGGCGAATGCCTCGAGGTTGCCGCGCTCGCCCCGGGTCACGTCGAACGCGCCGCGGAAAATCTCCTCCCCCTTACGCGGAACCTTGCCGTTGATGCCGTTGCCGAAGAGGATCATCGAGCGCGCCTGGTCGATGATGCAATCGCAGTCGGCCGGGCCGGATTTCCCGAAGTCCGGCACGACCCTCCACGGCACCGCGGCCTCGCCATCGCGGCCGGTGGTGACGGCGGGGCCGCGGATGCCGTCGGCGGGTTCGGGAATAGTGCCGTCGGCCAGATCGAACGGGCGCTCGAGATTTGCCCAGCCCGTGCCTTCGCCGATCTTCAGGTCGGGCAGGCCCTCGAGTTGGACGACCGGAACCGCATTGAGCGCGATCCTCGTCGGCAGCAGCCGGCGGGGGAAGGCGGCGCCGAGGTCGAGCCGGATGCGGCCGATCGGGCCGTGCGCCGGCGGAATGGCGAGGAGGGCCGCGCCGGCCGCGCCGCGGGCGCCGTTCCCGGCAGCCACCCATGACGGCAGCGCGCGGTGCCAGCCGCCGCCCGCGTCCCGATAGGCGATCCGCACCGGCGGCAGCGCGGTTCCGGGGAGCGGCCCGGCATAAGAAAGGCCGAGCGAGATCGGCGCGTCGCCCGGAACGAGCGGCGGATCGAACGTCAGATCGAGCGCCTCGGTGTCCGCGTCGAGCAGGATGGCGCCGTTCTCGTCGGTCCTGATGCGGCGCGGCCCGCTTTGGCGACGCGCCTCGATCCGCTCGATCCGGGCGGGGCAGAGATGCAGGGTCCGGCTGACCGCGAAGGGCAGATCGGGCTGCTCGACCGGGTTGGCCCGCCACCCCGCTTCGATCACTTGATCGAATGTCGCGCCCGCGTGCGGCCAAAGCAATCCCCGCGCCGGCACCGCGGCCCTGGGCTTGACGCCGAGCAGAGCGGCGAAGGCGGCGAGATGGGCGTCGCCGACGAAGCCGATGCGATAAACCTGCTGGTCGACGAACCAGGCGAGCAAATCGAGCAGGGTCATGCCCGGATCGTGGAGATTATGGTCCGTCCATTGCGGCGCGAAGCGCGGGATCAGACCGCGGCCCTCGTCGACCAGCGCGTCGAACGCGATCGTGTCGAGATTCGGGACGTCGATCATCGGCCGTCCCCGGGAGGCTCGACGACGATGCTGATGTCGTCCTCGCCAACGCAGACGAGGCCGTCGGGCGGGATGGCGTCGAGGCTCTGGTTCGGGTCCTTCGTCGTGAGATCGAGCGCGACCAGCCGGTCGAGGCCCTCGACATGGGCGATGGCGCGCTGGAGATCGCTCGGCCAGACCCGCCGGCCGAAGGGCCAGCCGAGGCCCTCCGGCCCGCCCTCGACCGGGTGGAGGAAGTCGGTGAGCGCCGTCCGCACGGCGCGATCGACCCCGGCGACCGCCTCCGCGCTGGTCGCCATCACCACCGCATGGACGGCGACATGGATATAGCGCGGCGGCCGGACGGTGACCGAATCGGGCGCGAGCGCGCCCCAGCCGGCGGCGACGATGTTGGCGGCAATCCCTTCGCGCCGCGCCCGCGTCGGAACCGGGCAGCGCGTGCCGGTGTCGCGGATCGCGACCGCCAGCGCGATGCCGCAACCGCCGCGGGCAAGACAGCGGGCGCGCACCACGTCGGGCGCGGATTCCACTGCCAGCGCCTCGATATCGGCGGGTGCCAGCGCCCGGCCGGCGTGGCGCAGCAATGCCGGCGCGGTGGCCGCCAGCCGTTCGACACGCGGCGCGTCGGCACCGCCGGCCGCGCCGACGGGATTGATCGCCTGCTCGACCGATTCGATCGCGCTGCTCAGAGTGTCGATGGTCCGCGCGGCAACGTTGCCGGCGCTGCCGCCGCCCCTTTGATAGCTGAAGGCGCGAATCGAATCCCGCCCCGCCGGCGGGATCTTGCCGAACCGCCCGTCGCCGAAGCTGATGTCGCCGGTCGCCGGGTCGAGGCGGAAGACCCGGGCGTCGCCGTCCTGGTCGACGAAGGTCTCGACGCACTGCCAGCGCACCCATTGACCGGGTAGGTTGGGGTCGTCGTCCTTGATTGCGGCCTTGCCGCCGCTCTTCGCGATCGCCTCGCATTCCTCCCTGCCCAGCGATTCGCGCACGCGAAGCTCGAGTGTGTCCCGCAGCACGGGAGCCTGCGCGAGCCGGTAGCTTTGCCTGGGCTCGCCCAGGCTCGATCCCAAGATCTCCTGGCTCACCGACTTGGCATGCTCAGCCATGACGGCGTTGACGAAAAGGCCGCGCAGCACTGGCGCCCAGCTGGCCGCGTCCTGTTCGGGCCGCAGGCGCAGCCACCAGCCGTCGCGGCCGAACAGCGGCAATTGCTCAGGCTGCGGGTGGAGGAAGAGACGCAGCATGCCAGGGCGGGTCAACGCCGCCGTCTCGTCCTTGGTGCTGATCGTGCGCCATCCATCGCGGGTCAGGGCCTCGGCGATCAGCGCGCGCGGCGCGCTGTCGCGGTCGACGGCGTCGGCATAGAGGTTGAGCGCGGAAACGCCGATTTGCCTGGAGAAGCCGAGATACAGCGCCCGGCCGCCCCCGTCCGCATCGTGTACGTGCTGGGCAACGCCCTCGAACAGGTTGAACACCGCGCCGTGCTCGAGCGCGGCCTGGGTCTGGTCGATCGCGGCGAGATTGTTGTCGGCGACGACGCAATCGGGCTGCACTGGCTTCTCGAGCACATAGGTTGCCTCGATGCTGAGGATCTCGGGCGGATTGAGGCGCGAGCGGTCGATGGTGATCGAGGTGCGGCTGGTCTCCGCGGGCGCCTTTGGATCGTTGAAGATGACGTAGGCCGACCGCCCGTAGTCGCCGCCCACCAGCCGGGCGCGAATCCAATGATCCTCCTTGCCCGCGATCTCGGTCGGGCCAAGGTCCTTCGGTACCTGGAAGCTGACCTCGCCCGATCTGGCGAGGTTGAGGGTGCCGTCGGTGAAGCCCCATTCTGCCTTGCTGTCGAGCCGCCGCCAGCCGTCGCCGTCGAAATACTCCCAGGAGAGCTCGGGATTGTCGGCCTCTCGCGGCAGCCGGATCTGGTCGTTCGGATCGAGCCGCGGCTGGCTGGTCAGCATCGCCTGGCCCGCCTGCGGCTGGCTGTCCCATGGGTGGCGCATGAGAAGCCAGCGGCCCTCCGCCGCGACGATCGGCTGACGGGCCGGATCGGCGGGCGCGGGGAAGATGATCTCGTCGGCGCCGGCAGGGGCGGAGATGTCGATCTCGGCGATTCCGGCGCGATCCGCCGCCGCGAACGTGCGCGCCGCAGCTTCGGTCGGCCGGTAGATCCTGTAGTCGATGGTGCCGGGGGGCAGGGTGCGGTCGATGGTCGCGACCGCCGGTGTCCCGTCTATCGTCTCGACCAGATAGGTCTCGCCGCCGATCTCGAGATAGTCGAGCGCGGCAGTAACGTCGTCACCGGAGGCAAGGGGCATCTGCCTGTGGTCGGCCTGATCCCGCGCCGTTCCGGTGAAGCGCGCGTCCATATCCTGGAGCAGAACATATTCGTCGCCGTCGCCAAGGGCGCCGCTCGGAACGGCGTGGGCGAGCTCGAAATCGTTGGAAAGCCATGGCTCGCCAAGGGGCTCGGGCGCTGCGTCGGCATCGATCATGACATGGGTCGGCACCGGGTCGCCCGGCGCGCGCCAGACGATGTCGTGCAATGTGGCGGTGACCGCGGTGGCGCCGATCCAGATCTTCTCGTGCAGCAGGAGTTCGCTGCCGGCGTTGAGCAGCAGGCTGGGGGGAGATTCTGCCTTGGCCGGGAGGAGCAAACCGTAGGGGTTGGCTGGACTGGCGTCGCGCGGCAATTCGACGACATCGGCCGGTCCGTCGGCCCAGATCAATATGCCGGCGGTCCCGGTCGCGAGGATCAGCGGCCGAGCCGGACCGTCGTCGCCGGGCCAGTCGATCGCCTGGATCGATTTCGGGCTGCCGAGGTGCGCGGCGAGATTGCCGTGCGGCGGATCGCGTTGGCCCTCCTCCTCGTGCATCAGCAACAGCGGCTCGCCGTCCGGATTGTTGATCGCGCTGCGCGCCGCCAGCACGACCAGGTCCTCACGCTCGAGCCAGGCCACGGGCCGGACCGTGCCATCGGCCTTGGGATCAAGGCCAGCCGCGTCCGCGAACGCATCCCAGGTAATCCGTCCGTCGGCGAAATCATATTCGCCGCGGTGAATTTCACCGGCTGAATCGATCGCCGCGATCGTCGCGCCCGTGAGACGCGCCTGGGCCAGCGCGATCGCGATCGACTCGCCGGGCGCGAGATTGGATGTGATCTCAGCCCATGTGCTGGCCGTACTCCCCCCGGCCTCGATGGTCCGGACATAGAACGCATCCTTGGTGGCGGCCAGCAGCCGGGCGCTCACCGGATCGGTCCCGCGCGCTTGGTCGATTGCGGAAATCAGGCAGAAGCCAACAAAGGCATCGCCGGATGGGGACGGAAGCGTTCGCCAATCGCCCACTGTCCAGTCACTGTCGGTCGAGTCGATGCGGGCCGAGCGGATCAGCCCGTCCTGGTCGCTGACGAAGACGAGATCGCATTTGTCGTTGACGTACAGGACATGGATCGGCGCCTTGGGGTCAAGCCGCACCGTCCCCTCGGCCGCCGCGCCGGCGGCGCGCGTGTCGGCCTTTTCCGGCGCAAGCCCGAGCGCACGCCAATCGGGAGGCTTGGGCGGGGCGAAGCGGACCGATTGGAGCCGGCCATTGCCGCTGACCCCGTAAACATGGTCCGGCTCGCCCTCGGCAAAGGCCATCGAATGGAGACTGGCGTCGTCCAGCCCGATGCGCAGCGTGACTCGCGCGCCCTCCTTGCTCAGCGCCTCCGGGGCGGAGAGCGCGAAGATGTCGAAGCGCTGGGGCTCGGGCCCGAACGGTAAAAAGGCGGACGAGGTCGGCAGCGGCTGACCGTTGTAGAAGGCGGCCGCGACGGTCTGGCTGCCCTCGGGCTTGTCGCTCCTGACGCCGGCCGATTTGACCTTGAGCGCGACCGATACCGCGCCGGTCCGGGGCCCGCAGGCGCCCAGGATCGGCGTCTTCAACCGAAGCCTTATCCAGCGGCTCGAGCAGCCGGCCACCTCGCGCTCGTCGACGCCGCCGTCCCAGGCCTTGGCCAGGCGCAGCCCGCACGGGCCCGCGCCGATCAGATTGAGGGTCTGCCATCCGGGATCCGGCTTTTCCTTGCGCGTCCCCCACATCTTGAACTCGACGTCGAGGCCGGCGATTTGCGACGCCAAAGCGGGCGGGTCGAAGACGAGCGTGATCTCCGCCTGCCCGTCGAGCTTCAGCATATCCTTGTGGCCGAAATAGACGGCATGCTCCTGAAGGTTGCGCAGGTCGAACG
>JBKJZJ010000166.1:0-15861 GCA_046715355.1 Allosphingosinicella sp.
CTGCCACCCGTCGTCGATCTCGACGGCGCGACCGGCGGCGTCAACTATACGACCAGCTTCGTCGAGGACGGCGCCGCCGTCGCGATCGGCAGCGGGGTCATCGTCTCCGATCCGGATTCGGGCTTCGGCGACATGATCGAGAGCGCGACGATCGTCCTCACCGACCGGGTGGCGGGCGATTCGCTGACCCTGACCGGCGTATTGCCGCCGGGCATCGTCGCGGTCACCACGCCGACCGCCGGGGCGATCACCATCCAGATCACCGGCTCCGGGACCGGCGCCCAATATCAGGCGCTGATCGAATCGATCCTCTATGCGACCACCAGCCAGGATCCGACCGTCGGCGGCACCGACCCCGCGCGGACGATCACGGTCACGGTCAATGACGGCACCATCGACAGCGCGGTGGCGACGACGATTGTAAACGTCACCGCGCTCGACGATGCGCCGGTGGCGCAGCCCGACGCCTTCACGATCACCGAATCGGGCACGATCGTCGGCGGCAATCTGTTCGCCGACAACGGCTCGGGCGCGGACAGCGACCCGGACGGGCCGCCGCTCGCCATCTCGGCGGTGAACGGCTCGGCCGGCAATTTGAACACGCAGATCACTTTGGCCTCCGGCGCGCTGCTGACGGTCAACGCCAACGGCACCTTCGATTATAATCCGAACGGCGCCTTCCTGCCGACCCCGACCGCGGGCTCGGGCGCGTCGAACACGCCGGGCCATGACGGCTTCACCTACACGCTGGCCGGCGGCAACACGGTGACGGTCTCGATCACGCTGACCGGGCTCGACACCGACGACACCCTGCTCGGAACCGCCGGCGCCGACATCCTGATGGGCGGCAACGGCAACGACAGGTATTTCGTCGAGAATGGCACGGACCAGGTGGTCGAGGGCGTCGGCCAGGGCAATGACCGGGTGTTCGCGAGCGTGAGCTACACGCTGACGGCCGGCGCCGAGGTCGAGCTGATGACCACCGACTTCCATACCGGCACCGCGGCGATCGACCTCACCGGCAACGCGTTCGCCAACACGATCTACGGCAATGACGGCAACAACAGGCTGAATGGCGCTGCCGGCGCGGACACGCTGGTCGGCCGGGCGGGCAATGACTGGTTCTTCGTCGACAATGCCGGCGATCGGATTGTGGAGAGCGTCGGCCAGGGCAATGACCGGGTGTTCTCGAGCGTGAGCTACACGCTCGCGGCCGGCGCCGAGGTCGAGCTGATGACCACCGACTGGCATATCGGGACCGACGCGATCAACCTCACCGGCAACGAGCTGGCTAACACGATCTACGGCAATGACGGCGACAACAGGCTGGATGGCGGCGCCGGCGCGGACACGCTGGTCGGCCGGGCGGGCAATGACTCGTTCTTCGTCGACAATGCCGGCGATCGGATCTTCGAAGCGGCTGGCCAGGGCAATGACCGGGTGTTCGCGAGCGTGAGCTACACGCTCACGGCCGGCGCCCAGGTCGAGCTGATGACCACCGACTTCCATGCCGGCACGGCGGCGATCGACCTCACCGGCAACGAACTGGCCAACACGATCTACGGCAATGCCGGCGCCAACGTGCTGGACGGCAAGGGCGGCAATGACAGCCTGGTGGGCCTAAGCGGGGCGGACACGTTCCAGTTCACCACCGCGCTGGGCGGGGGCAATGTCGATGCGATCAGCGATTTCGTCGCCGGCACCGACAAGATCGCGCTCGACGATGCGGTGTTCGCTGCGATCGGCGGCCCTGGTGCCTTGAACGCCAATGCGTTCGTGACGGGTTCGGCCGCCGCCGATGCGGACGACCGCATCATCTACAACTCGGCGACCGGCCAACTTTTCTACGATGCCGACGGCAATGGCGGTGGCGCCGCGGTCCAGTTCGCGACGCTCTCCGTCGGCCTGGCGCTCAGCGCGAGCGACTTCCAGGTGATCTGACGGGATCGGGAACAGCGCTCGATCAGGGCGGCAGATCCACGCCCTCGACCGTCCTTTCCCGCCGGGCCGCCTATCGGCTGGCGGGGCGCGGACCTAGTCGAGGTCTTCCCGGCTGGTATCGATCCGCCACCGTCGGTCCTGGCCCCTGATCATTGGGCGGTCGCATCGCCTGCAATAGCTGCGATAGCCACGCGCGTCATCGTACGCGCGGGTCTTGGAGCGCTTATGAAAGCCGAGAAGGCATAATAGTCGGATGGCTCACCCCCGATAACGTTGACGGGCCGGACGGGCCAGCTCAAGCCCATCCCGCCCTAACCGCGTAACCTCTTGGGGAAGTGCGGCTTCGCCGGCTCTTATCAGATTGCGCGCTTCCTGTCAGGCCCGAGGCTTGGCTGACGGGGCGCAGTCTGGCAGCATCCACGCCTTCATCATCTCCACCTCCGTCCAACGGCGCGGCTCGATTCGAGCGCCGGCCGCCCGACCGGCTGCGTCGCGGTCCGCGGGGTTCGCCGTTCGAGCGGGTCCAGCCAGCGCGCAACGCCCGCGCCGAGAAAGATTTGCGGCATCGAGGGCGGGACCTGGAATTGCACCTCCCAGCCCGAGACCAGGCCCTGCGCCTCGGCGAAAGCGGCGGCGAGCGGCTGCGCCTTGCGCAAAGCGTGATTGATCATCGCGTCGCCGAAGAAGGTCCAGTCATTCTCGGCGAGACAGCCGAAGGAGGAGCGGTCGAAGGCCGCCGCGGTGACGATCGCGCTGGTCTCGGACTGAAGCCGCGGCACGAACACGCCCGCATAGCAGGCGGAAAGGATCAGCAGCCGGTTGCCGATCCCGAGCTGGCCGAGCATCGCCGCCATGCGGTTCGGCGAGATCGCGCCATAGCCACTGTCCCCGTCATTATAATAAAGCCCGAAGGGTGCGCCGTGGCTGGTCGTGTAGAGGACGAGCACGTCCTCTCTTTTGTCCATCAATTCGGCGATGCGGGCGAGCGCGATGGCGAGCGTCTCCGGCGAGCCGCGCGGGAGCGCGCTTGGGCCGCTGCCGTCGGACCCGGCCAGCACGATCGTCCGCCCGAGCCCGCCGTAGCGCCGCCTGAGCACGTCGCCCGCCACCCGCGCCTCGCGCCCGAACACCGGGTCGCTGTCGAGCGCGATCGAGACGATATAGGCGTCGACGACGCCGGCGCGCTGCGGCGCGAGCGCCCTCAGCGCGCGATCGAGCTTGCGATGCTCCTCGAGCTCGCCCGCCGGCGCGCGATCACGCTCGATCTGCATCCCTGAATCGGCCCGCGCCATCACTTCGACCGGCGAGGCGCCCGCGAACAGAGGCGGCTGCAGGCTATGCCGCGGCGCCTGATAGGCCTGCTGCGTCGAGGCCGCGCCTGGCAGGATCAGCGCCAGCGCCGCGATCATCCTCAATGCCGTCCGCATAGGCCCCGCCTCCCCGCCTGCTTGTTCAATCTCGCGACCGTCCCGCGCGAGTCAAGCCGCCTGGCTTTTCATCGGGGCCGCGTTCGGCCGAGCCGCGTCGCGAGATAGAGGCCGGTGGCGAGCAGCAAAGGCGCGGTCGCCAGCCCCGGAAAATAGCCTCCGGCGGCCAGCGCCAGCGCGACATGGCCGACCCCGTTGGCGATCTCCAGCAGCGCCCAGAACCAGGCCAATCCCCGCGCCGATCCGTGCCCGCGCCGCACCGAGGCGAAATAGCAGGCCAGCCCGGCGAACAGGATCGCCGCATTGCCGATGATGAAACCGGTGGCGCGATCCGGGCCGATCGCCTCGCTGAGCGCGCGGGTCGGCGCCAGCAGGTCGTACAGCCGGAACCAATATTCCTCGATCGAATGCGCCGCCTGCGCCGCGATGACGGCGAGGAAGGCGAAGCGGGCGCGGGCGTCCATGATTCCCTTCCAAGGTAGGGCTGCTCAATCGCGCGTGGCTTTCGCCCAAGTCAAGGTGAAGGGCTTTGCGGGATCGGCACACCCGGCGTCAGCGCCTCGGGCGCGGGTGCAAAGGCACGGGCGAGACCTGCCTCCTCGAACATCGCCGGATCGGGCGAGCCGCGCCTGATTTCCGCGTGCAGCGTCTCGACGCGATAGGGATGGTCCGGCCGGCGCGGCGTGTAATTCGTGCTGGCGAGGATGCCGTCCTGGGTGACGGCGTAGCGCCGGACGAAGTCGGGGCCAGTCAGCTCGACGATGTCGGTCCTGCCGAAGCGTCCGGTCTCCGCCGGCAGGAGGCGGCTCGACTGCACCGGCTCGGCGTCGGCGATCCCGCACATTGCCTGGCCGCCCTCCATGCGCCGGGTCGTGCCGGCGCGGACATCGTAGACGATCGCCAGGCCCGTCGCGCAATCGATCAACGAGCGCGTCTGCGGCGTTTCGATGCGGTGCCGCGTCCCGCGATGATATTCGGCGGTGGTCGCGGTGAAGCGCTCGCCGCCGCTCACTACGCGGTCGACATGGAACGAGCTGTAATCGGTGGTCGGATTGCGGCTCCGCTCGATCACCGCGCGGACCTCGGGCGTGATGGGATCCTGCGCCTGGGCCGAGCAGGCGGCGAGGGCGAGGGCGGAGCCGACCAGCGCCGGCGTCGCAATCATCCTCAGTCCCGTCAGCATAAGCCCCGCCTCCCGTCTGCGCTCAATCTCGCGTCGGCGCGGCCGCGGAGTCAAGGCGAAGTCGAGTAAATGTCGTGTGTCAAGCGCAACTTGACACACGACACGGTTGGCGCTATCGGTGTGGGTGTGGAGATCGAGAGCATTCGGCACAAGGCGCTCCGGCGGTTTGTCGAAAGCGGCAAGCCAAGAGGTCTCGATGCCAACGTAGCTGACCGCCTCCGCAAAATGATCGCCTATCTGGTGGCGATCGAGTCGGTCGAGGAGTTGCGTCTTCCGCCCAATTGGGGCGCACATGCGTTGACCGGTGACCGCGCCGGCACCTGGTCGCTGACGGTCACCAAGAACTGGCGGATGACGTTCCGCATCACCGAGGGCGGCGCCATCGCCGACCTCGACCTGGAGGATTACCACTGATGGCCATTCGCATCGCTTCCGCCTTCGCCGTGCACCCGGGCGACTGGCTGCGCACCGAGATCATCGCGCCGCACGGCCTCAACGTCACCGACGCCGCGCGCCATCTCGGCGTCACCCGCCAAGCAATGAGCAACCTCCTCAACGCCCGCGCCGGCCTCTCCGCCGACATGGCGATCCGGTTCGAGAAGGCGTTCGGGGTGAAGGCGGATACGCTGCTGCGGATGCAGACGAGCTATGAGCTGGCGCAGGCGCGGGCTAACGAGGGCGGGATAAGGGTCGCGAGGTTTAGGAGGGCGTAAGCGATGCCGGTTCCTACAGTTTCGCCTTGATCCCGGCTTGCTTGAGAATGGCAGCGGCGGTGAAGCGCTTTCGCGTGCCGACGTCCACGGCGACATGCAGATTGGTGATTGGGCTGAACCAGATTTCGTGATCGCCTTTGCCGTGCCGCACGAAATGGCAGCCATGGTCGAGGAGGAGGCGCTTCAGCTTTCGGCCATAGGCGCTGCCCATCAGGCGGCGACCGGGACCGTGCTTTCATGGAAGGCGACAAGCCGCAGCGAATGCGGCCCTTCCCGCCGGGTGGGATCGATATGTTCGGCATTGTCGGCGATGAGCTCGGGCATGACGGCCGCCGCCCGCTCGCGCAGCCGCTCCAGCGTCTCGCCCTCGGTCACCAAGCCGGGGACATCGCAATCGAGCGTGTACCAGATCTGAGCCTCAGGGTCATAAGCCGCATGGAGAGTCCACAACGCCATATCAGCCTCCATCGTCGTTTCAACAATATGGGCGAAGGGCCGCCACACGCAAGCGCGGTGTTCTCCGGCTTGCGGTCCATTCGGGCGGCGGAGCGCTGTGCGGAATGCTAACCCCTCAATCGGTCGAGAGATCGGTCGTTCGCGAGATCACCATCTCGTATTCGCCATCCACATCGCGATATACGAAATGTCGTCCGCGCTCGATCGAGAGCTTCGGGAGCTCGATATCGCCAAACCGATCGTCGTTCCTGGTGTCCTCGTCGCCCCCAAAATCGACTTTTCCGCTCGGGAGTATCACGAACGGCAGAAATTCCACCGTATCTAGTTTTCCCCACCAGCCGGAGAATGCTATCTTGGGCACCACAACATTCTGATCATCTACCAGCAGGTCTATGACCATATTGAAGCCATCTAGCGGATACTCGCAAAAAGTGCGCAACCAGCGGCGCATCAATAAACACGCGCCTTCGGCTTGATATACTGGACATCGTCGGTGAGCGTATACTCATGCACCGGGCGGTAATCGATGCGCACACCGCCGCCCGTGCCGCCCCAGCCGTCGAACCACGCGCAGGTGTGCTTCATCCAGTTCTGGTCGTCGCGCTTGGGATGATCCTCGTGGGCGTGGGCGCCGCGGCTCTCGGTGCGGTTGACCGCGCCGGCGATGGTGACGCTGGCCTGGGCGATGAGGTTGTCGAGCTCGAGCGTCTCGACCAGGTCGGTGTTCCAGATCAGGCTGCGGTCGGTGACGTGCGCGTCGGCCATGCGCTTGTAGGTCTCGGCGAGCCGGGCGACGCCTTCGCGCATCAGCTCCTCGGTGCGGAACACCGCGCAATGGGTCTGCATGTTGCGCTGCATCTCGACCCGGATCTGCGCGGTCGGCGAGCCGCCCTTGGCGAAGCGGAACCTGTCGAGCCGCGCCAGAGCGAGGTCGGCGCCGTCCTTCGGCAGCTCGGCATGCGCGGTTTCCGGCTTGATCGTCTCGGCGAGCCTCAGCCCCGCGGCGCGGCCGAAGACGACCAGGTCGATCAGGCTGTTCGAGCCGAGCCTATTGGCGCCATGCACCGAGACGCAGGACGCCTCGCCGACCGCGAACAGGCCGGGCACGACGGCATCGGGGTCGCCGTCCTTGATGGTGACGACCTCGCCGTGGAAGTTGGTCGGGATCCCGCCCATATTGTAATGGACGGTGGGCGTGACCGGCAGCGGCTGGCGGGTGAGGTCGACGCCCGCGAACACCTTGCCGGATTCGGTGATTCCGGGGAGCCGTTCGGCGAGGATTTCGGGGGCGATGTGATCGAGGTGGAGGTGGATATGGTCCTTGTGCTCCCCGACGCCGCGGCCTTCGCGGATTTCCAGCGCCATCGAGCGTGAGACGACGTCGCGCGACGCCAAATCCTTCGCGCTCGGCGCATAGCGCTCCATGAAGCGCTCGCCGGCCGAATTGGTGAGATAGCCGCCCTCGCCGCGCGCGCCCTCGGTGATCAGCACGCCCGCCCCGTAAATCCCCGTCGGGTGGAACTGGACGAACTCGCAATCCTGCAGGGGCAGCCCCGCGCGCAACGCCATCCCGCCGCCGTCGCCGGTGCAGGTATGCGCCGAGGTCGCGGTGAAATAGCAGCGCCCGTAACCGCCCGTCGCCAGCACCGTCGCATGGCCGCGGAAGCGGTGGATCGATCCGTCCTCCAGGCACAGCGCGACCACGCCGCGGCACGCCCCGGAAGCGTCCATGATCAGATCGAGCGCGAAATATTCGATGAAGAAATCGGCGTCGTAGCGCAGGCTCTGCTGGTAGAGCGCGTGCAGCATGGCATGGCCGGTGCGGTCGGCGGCGGCGCAGGTGCGCTGGGCGGGCGGCCCCTCGCCCATATTCTGCATCATCCCGCCGAACGCGCGCTGGTAGATCTTGCCCTCCGCGGTGCGCGAGAAGGGCACCCCGGCATGCTCCAGCTCGTAGACCGCCGCCGGGGCTTCGCGCACCATATATTCGATCGCGTCCTGGTCGCCGAGCCAGTCCGAGCCCTTGACCGTGTCGTACATGTGCCAGGTCCAGTGATCCGGCCCCATATTGCCGAGGCTGGCGGAAATCCCCCCCTGCGCGGCGACGGTATGCGAGCGCGTCGGGAACACCTTGGTGATGCACGCGGTCTTGAGCCCCCCCTGCGCCGCGCCCATCGTCGCGCGCAGCCCCGAGCCGCCCGCGCCGACGACGATCACGTCATATTGGTGGTCGATGATCTTGTAGGCGGCGGTGTCGGTCATGGCGGCCCCTGCGATGCGCTGCCCCGCTTTTAGGCCCGGCGCGGGAGGTTGCAAGGGCGGGGAAGCGCTTCTCAATGTTCAGGTGTGTCGAAGATGATACGTTTAGAAATGCTACATTGTGGACCAGTATCTAAACGAATTAGAATTTTTCCTTTCGACCACAAACTTTTGAAATCGCATAGCAATTTTTCAGACATTGGTCACGAAACGACCCAAATGCGCAACAAAGCCGGATTATTTGCTTGCAATTTCCATTTTTCGTTCCCTAGATGTTCGCCAGCCGGAAGCCGGCTCCCCTACCACAAAGAAGCGTCATCTCTTTCGGGAGAGAACCGTCCTGCGTGGATTAGGGAGGATAAGGTGGTTGCCGACATCATTGTTGCTGTGGGTGTTGCGATCGGAGCTATGCTGGCGGGCTTAGCTCATTTGAGAAGGGCTGAGGCCTGGAAGATCTGGGCGGGGCGATGCGATCCCAAGAACCCCAACTTTCGACCGCCGCTGATCTCGCGGAGGCCCTAGAGTCGAAATTCCTCTCACGGCTGAGTCATTCCGCTATGCGAGACCAGACACTCGAAGTTGTAGTCGATAGCAACGCGCTTCAATCGGATGATCTTCGCCTGTTTCTCGCCGCTTCTGGGGCTCACAAGGCCGTTCTGACGGACTACGCTTGGATGGAGGCTTACAAGGGAAACTCCGTCGAATCGATCACCAAGTCCATGGCGGTGCTGTGTGAGTTCCCGTCTCAAGTGGTTATCCTAAAGGGCACAAAGGAGGTCGGAGCGCTGGATGCCCGAGCTCCCGGCGTCGCCAAGCGTATGATTTGGCCCAAATCCCACGGAGAGTTTCAGAAAACTGCAGAAGGTCTACGACAGGCCCAGCTTGGCGACCTGAGGACGATTGCCCAGATAGTGCGGCACGGGAAGGCGGCGGACGAACAAATGCAGAAGGTTCTAAGTGATGCATCTGTACTTTTGCCAGTTTTCGCTGATCTCATGACGCTATTTACGGATGACGAGATCGCTATCATCAGAAAGCGCTCCGGCACGCTGGATATTGGCAGAAAATTCCTTATCATAGCGGATCAGCTCTTTAGGAACCTCGTTAGCGGGCACCCAGGCAGACCAAGAAACCCCAGTCACAATTCTAAAATTAACACATTTCTCTACCGGTATTCTCTGGCGGGCACGATCTACCTACTAGAGTGGATACGCCATGGCGGCCAGATGGGCACAAGGCCCGAGAGAATTCGGAATGACTTGGTAGACCTGAATTTTGCTGTGTTCGGCACCTATTTTGACGGATTAATGACGGCCGATAGCAGGCTGTTGAATCTATACATCGGACTAAGAGTTTTTCTGAAGAAACTTGGGGCCAGGATGCGGCCCGAATTTGTCGACGTTCTCGCCGGGACGCCCTAAGGCAGGCCAGCCAGCCCCGGTTGATCCGGCGGACGAAATCATGCCACCCACAGTATGTAGTTATGGCGACCGCCTCGATGCCCTCTCCGCCGCGTTGCGCCGGCTGCTTCGCATTCCCTCGCCCGACCTTCCGGCGCTCGCCACCAAGATCGCGCTCGTCGTCGACCACGAAGCCGGGACGCTCACCGGCGGCGAGGTCTGCATGGCCGCGCTCAAGCGGGATGCGCTGCAGCTGGCCTCACAAGGGGACAGTTACTCGTAGGCGATTACGTACTTTACAAACCCAAACGCGCCATGGTGAAGCATAAGCCGGTGGAGAAGTCGAAGTAGAGCCGTAACCGTTCATTCGCGGGTCATCTAATCTAGAGCATTCCTGACCTACTGCTGGCCAAACAGCCACCTTAGGTAGGGGGCATCATGAATATTCTGAAGCTTCTCATGTTGAGCGCTGTCTTCGCCTCTGGAACTTCGGCCATCGCTCACGACCGTGGACCCGCAGGATGGCGCGGTAGCGACCGCGACAAGCCCAACGAGCGAGGTGGTCGCGCTAACGACAATCGCCGTGAACCCACGGGCATTCGTGAACAGACCGACGTTAGCAATTACGCTGCTGGTGGGGACAGAAGGAGGCGGGGCACCGTGGCCCAGATGATCGAGAACGCCCGCAGGGGTGGCGCTGCCACGCGGACCCCATCACCGTCACCGTCGCCATCACCGTCGCCCACCCCGAGGAATGACGATAACCGGTCGGGCCACAACGACGATTAAGCAGCTTTTGCGCGACCACGAACAAGGCCCACACGGCGCGTGAAGCCGTGCGCCAATGCTAGGTTCGTAAGAACGGTGGGTTTGTAAGCTACATGATCGCCTACTCGTAACTGTCCCCATCCCCCCGATTGTTGGATACAAATAGGATTTCGCCTGTCACCATCTCCGCGACTCGCGCTCCCATGCGGCTCTGGCGCTTTCAGATCGTCCAGCCCGCTCTGCCTCCGCGAACAGGAAGCTTCCGGAAGCTGACAAAGCTGACGCGATTCCCCTGCGAACCTGTCCTTGGAGTCAGCTTTCGCGCCCGCTCAGCTCGCCCCGCTCCCCCCGACGCGATCTTCAACACTGCGAACACCGCGAGACCGCCACCAACGTCAGCGCCTATGACGAATCCGGCATTCCGGCGAGTGGCGATACGGGCCGAATCCAGTATACCGGCCAGCAGGGGTCCCGCGATCTTAGGCCGGGCCTATTTGCACCTGTGCCGCGGTGCCGGAGAGGTTCGACCGATGCTACCATGACGAGAATGCCGTTGACGACAAAAGCCGTTGCCCTGCTCGCGGCCTCCCTCGCGGCATGCAGCGCGTCCCTGCCCGGAAACGAGGCGGCGGTTCCGGACGAGATCTTCGTCCTGTGCGATCAAACGGCCGGCTATGGCGGCATCGCCGTGGATTATCGCGCGCTGCGCGGGCATTTCGACGACCATGGCCTGCGGGTGATGACCTGCGGCACGGCGTCCCCGTGCATCAGCTTCCCGCTTCTGCTGTCGGTCCCGCCGAGCCTGCCGGCGCCCGGCCAAACGGTGCAATGGCGCGAAGGCGGGCATCTCTTTTCCATCCGGCGGACGGGCGGATCCTCCGAGCGATATGAGATCGATGCCGTCGAAGCCCGGCAGGGCCCGAATTCGCCGCCCTCGGAACGCTATCATTATGGATATGACGTCCGGCGGGGCATTACGAGCTATCGCCGCGAGGGCGCGGCGCGCGAGCTCCGGCTCTGCCGCGGCCGCCTCACGTTCGAGGATCTGCGCCGGCTGCGGCCGCGCCTCGTCCCGGACGAAGACCACAATCCGGCTTTTCGCGAGCGTTTCGACGGGCCGCTCGACCTCAACATCACCATGGACGGCAATGGGCTCTAGAGAAGGCGCCGAATTGCGGAAGCCGGCCGGCGAATCTGGCATAGCGGGCCGACAGGGTGGCGTTCACCTCTGATGCCGACGGCAATCTGACCAGTTTCAGCGCGGCGGCACGGCAGCACCGCCAACAATGCGATTGTGAACGTTCGGGACTCGCCTGTATGATAACCAAGGATTTGCCGCTTTGACCGGTAACCTGAAGTCAACAGGCGAGTTCACTCACTTCTAGCATTTAGGAGGGCTTGGTTCGCCATGAAAGCAGTTTCGGTGTTCGTCATCTCTGCGGTGGCTTGGAGCGGGTTCAGCCCGCCGAGGACTGAGGCTGCCTCGGGCAGCATCTTCCTCCTTTGCGATCATTCGCCTGGCGGTTACGGCATTTCATTGGACTATGGTACCTTGGAAGGGGGCGTGTCAGACTACGGTAGCCCTGTTATGACTTGCGGTACGCCGTCCGCGTGTATCAGCTTCCCCTTGTTGCTATCGGCTCCGCCCAGCTTGCCGGAATCCAATCGAACGCTGCAATGGCGCGACGGCGGCCATCTCTTTTCGATCCGAAACGTAGAGGGATCTCGCGAGCAATATCAGATCGACGTTGTCGAAGGCCCGCATGGTCCCCGCGCGTCTTCGATGCATCGATACCAATACCGATACGACATCCACCGGGGCATAATTAGCTATCGCGCTGAAGGTGATAGTTATCGCACTGGAGGTGGATCGCCCGAGTTGCGGCTATGCAGGGGCCGCCTGACTTTCGATGATCTCCGCCGGCTACGACCGCGTCTCGTCCCGGACTCCTTCCACAATCCAACTCTTGGCGACCCCGCTGGCTAATTCGGATTACACCTGCCGTCCAGAGGCGGTCTTGGATTACGCGATTACGGCGACAGTGCACTAATTGCGGAATCGAATCCTGGAAAACAAGGGAAACCCACATAGGAAATTGGAGTGCCGTCATAAACTGCGCGGACAGTGAAGTGACTGTCCACATTCCCCCGATTGTTGGATACAAATAGGATTTCGCCTGTCACCATCTCCGCGACTCGCGCTCCCATGCGGCTCAGGCTCTTTCAGATCGTCCAGCCCGCCTCGCGTCCGGAACATGGAGCTTCCGGAAGCTGACAAAGCTGACGCGATTGTCGTGCGAAGGCGTCCGCGACGTCAGGTTTCGCGCCGCCCCGCTCAGTCATTTTATGGCATGATAGGATTGACGCCTAGGCGAGAAGGATGAAGGTGATGAGCGGCCTTGGTCGATGTCCCGCGGTCGGAGGCTTCCCGGGATGTTAGCCTGGGCACGATTCATGAAAGAACTATCGGAATCGCCGTAAAATAGCCGATAGTGCCGGTAGGACCAGCGCGGAAGGCGGACAGCTCAAATAGCAGTTGCAAGAACGGCTGCCCGATGATCTTCTTGTCCTGTTGCCGACTCGACAGGACCGGAGGTCGAAAATGAAGATGCGGGAGCGGACCGCTCTGATCGTCGCGGCGCTTGCGGCTACCGGAGTGGCGGCCGCGGTAGCTTTCGCCTCCGAGACCGTCACCTACACCTATGACGCGCGCGGCCGGCTCATCAAGGTCGAGCGCAGCGGCAGCGTCAACAACGGGGTCAAGGCCGAGTACAAATATGACAAGGGCGACAACCGCACCAACGTCAACGTGATCTCGCCCAATTGAGCGCGAGGCGCCTGCTTCTGGCGCTGCTCGCGGCGGCCGGCCTGTGGTTCGCCGCGCCGGCTTTGGCGCAGACCGGCGAGTCGCGGCTGATCAGCACGCCGGCGGAGAAGTTCGCGGTCGCGCCGGGCGGGGTCGACATGCGCACCGGGCGCTATGCGGCGAGCGAGACCGACCTTTCGATCGGCCCGGAGGGCGGCGGGCTGGCGCTGACCCGGAGCCTCAGCGCGGACGTCCCCGGCCACGGCAATCCGTTCGGCAATTTCTCGCACAATTGGGACGTCATGGTCAGCGAGATGCGGGTCGACTATGACAATACCCAGCGCTGGGGCCAGGATTACCGGATCTTCGTGCATTTCGGCGGCCGCTCGCAGACCTACAAGTCGCGCTACAATCATGTCGGCTTCGCGCAGGAATCGAGCGGCGCCCATGCGCCGCTGACCTTCACCGGCGACCGGGCGAGCGCGACGGTCGCCTATAGCTATCGGGCGGCGGACGGGACGGTGGTGACGTTCCGCGCGCTCGGCGCGCTCGGCAGCGGCGACTGCTCGCCCGAGCGGCGCTGCGCTTATGCCTCGCAGATCGTCGAGCCGGACGGCACCGTGCTGACCCTCGCCTATGTGGTGAGCGGCGGCACAAGCGGCGGCACGCAGCGGCTGCGCAGCGTCACCAGCTCGCGCGGTTTTGCGCTGCTCTTCGACGGCGACGGCAACCGCGTCACCAGGGCCTGCGTGGTCAACCTCGCGCTGGCGGCCTTGCCGGCGAGCTGCGCGGCGGGCGGGCTGGCGAGCGCGACCTATACCTATACGCCCTACACCGCCGCCAGGCTGGTCAGCGTCACCGGCCCGGACAACGCGGTCGCGAGCTTCGGCTACGGGACCAACACGATGAGCTTCACCCGCCCCGGCGAGAGCGCGCCGTGGCTGACCAACACTTTGTTCCTGCACCAGGACGAGCAGTTCATGATGCAGGAGGCGGTCAGCCAGCAGAGCTTCGCCGACGGCAGCAGCACCAGCTACAGTTACGGCACCGCTCCGATCACCACCGCCAATCCCAACCCGGCGATCGTCGGCGGCGGCTTTTCCGACACTCTCGGCCGGGGCGCGGTCCTCCAATATGCCTGGCCCTTGCTGCACACGCCCGGCAATCCCGGCAGCTCCTGCTACCCGCAAAACTGTCCGCTGGACAATCCGGACGACTTTTTGAACTACGTCTATCAGCAGACGCCGGGGCCGGTGGAGATCACCGACGCCTTGGGCCGCACCACGATTCTCGATTATTGCGACCCGATCCCGATGGCGCAGCTGCCGCCCGAGGAGCAGAACCGCTGCGTGGTCGTGCCACTGGTCTCGTTCACCGACCCGGAAGGCGCGCGCACCGTGCTCGAATATGACGGCAACCGCAACATCACCAAGGTGACGCGCCACCCGCGGCCCGGCTCGACGCTGCCGCAGATCGTCACCACGGCGGTCTACGACATCGCCAACCCCAGATCCTCATCGAAGCCGCTGTCGATGACCGACGCGCGCGGCAACACCACCAACTATACCTACGCCCCCGAGCATGGCGGGCTGCTGACGCAGACCGGCCCGGCGCCGGCCGCGGGCGGGGTGCGCCCGCAGACCCGGCACAGCTACGCGCAGCGCTCCGCCCGGCTCGCCGACGGCAGCGCCGCCGCGCCGGTCTGGGTGCGCACGGCGACGAGCCTGTGCCGGACCAGCGCGGCGACCGGCAACCCGGCGAGCCCCTGCGCGATCGCCGGCGACGAGGTGCTGACCCAATATGATTACGGGCCCGAGACCGGCCCGAACATCCTGCTGCTGCGCGGGCAGGCGGTGACCGCCACGGATGGCGGCGTCACTACGACGCTCCGCAGCTGCTACGCCTATGACGCGCTCGGCCGGAAGATCAGCGAGACCCAGCCAGCAGCGAACCTGGCGAGCTGCCCGGCGGGCCCGCCGACAAGCGCGATGCCGTTCACTTCGTCGACCCGCTACGACGCGGGGAACCGGGTGACGGGCACGATCTCGGCGGACCCGGACGGGGCGGGCGGCAATCCCTTCATCGCGGTGCGCAACAGCTACGATCCCGCCGGGCGGCTGATCAAGGTCGAGACCGGCACGCTCCCCGCCTGGCAGAGCGAGGCGGTGGCGCCGTCGGACTGGAGCGCGTTCACGGCGCACCGCACCGCCGTGACCAGTTACGACGCGATGAGCCGCAAGACGCGCGAGGTGGTGAGCACGGACGGCATTGTGCAGCGCGTGACCCAATATGGCTACGACGCCGCCGGCCGGCCGGACTGCACGGCGATCAGGATGAACACCGCCATCTTCCCGAACGCGTCCGGCACGGGCGGATCGCTGCCGACGAGCGCCTGCACTTTGGGGACCGAGGGCAGCCAGGGCCCGGACCGGATCGCGCGCAACGTCTACGACCTGGCCGACCAGCGCCTCCAGCTGCGCGCGGGCGTCGGCAGCGACGTCGAAGCGGCGGAGGCGACCTGGGACTATAACCTCAACGGCCAGGTCACCACGGTGATCGACGGCAATGGCAACCGCGCCGAGCTGCGCTATGACGGCCACGGCCGCCAGGACCGCTGGACGTTCCCGTCGACGGCGCGGTCATGGAGCTACAACGACGCCACCCAGGCGACCGCGCTGGACACCGCCGGCAACGTCAATGCCGCCGATTATGAGGGATATGGCTACGACCCGAACGGCAACCGCACCACTTTGCGCAAGCGCGACGGCTCGACGATCGCCTACAGCTACGACGATCTCAACCGCGTCACGCTCAAGGAGATCCCGCCGCGCACCGCCGGCACGCAGGCCCTGACCGCGGCCCAGACCCGCGACGTCCATTACGGCTACGACCTTCGCGGCCTGCAGAC
>JBKJZJ010000167.1:0-8834 GCA_046715355.1 Allosphingosinicella sp.
CCCATGGCCCGCGCGAGCCGATGGTGGCGCCGGCCGAGGCGCTGCCCGCCGCCTGCGTCGCCCTGCTGCGCCGGGTCCGGGCGCGGAGCGAAGAGCTGGGCTGGCGCAGCGCGGTGCACGAGCTGCGCAACGTGACGCAAGCGGTCTGGGGCGCGGCAAGCCTCGAGGAGCGGCACCGCTTCCTCAGGCATTTGCGGCCCTGGTGGGACGTGCACAGGCACAAGGTCGCGCCGGCGGTCGGCGAGAGGATCGAGGCGATGCAGGCCGAGGCGCGGCTCGCCGTCGCGGCGGGCAAGCTGGTCTCGGCCGAGGCCGTCGAGGGCGGCGCCGCGGTCAGCTTCCGGATGCGCGGCGGCGAGGCGGTGGAGACGCTCAGGGTGGCGCGGATCGTCAATTGCACCGGGCCCGAATGCGACATCATCCGCGCCGGCGAGCCTCTGCTGGCCGCCTTGCTGGCGGCGGGGCGAATCCGGCAGGACGCGCTCGGCATCGGCATCGAGGTCGACGCAGACTGCCGCGCGATCGGCGCTGACGGCGCGGCGAGCAAGACGCTGGCGGTGATCGGCCCGGTAACGCGCGGCACCTTCTGGGAGAGCGTCGCGGTGCCGGACATCCGCGCCCAGGCCGAGCGCGTCGCGGCGCGGCTGACCGCCTAATCCTCAGATCTGCGCTCAGATCACGATCCGGAACAAGGCCCCGCCGCCCTTGCGGTCGCCGACGCTGATCGAGCCGCGATGGGCGAGGACGACCTGGCGGGCGAGGCTGAGGCCGACGCCGGTGCCCTCCTTCCTGGTGGTGAAGAAAGGCAGAAAGACGTCCTGCCGGAGCGCTTCGGGCACGCCGGCGCCATTGTCCGCCACCTCGATCTGAGCGCGGCCCGAGCAGGTGCGCGAGAAGCTCAGCCAGACATGGGGTTCCGCATCATGCTCGCGCGCGGGCGTCGCCTGATGTTCGCGTGCCGCTTGGCCGGCATTGCGGATCAGGTTGATCAGCACCTGGCTCATCAGGTCCGGGTCGGCCTCAAAGGTCAAAGTCTCGTCGGCCTCGAGGGTGAAGCCGATGCCGACCGCGCGGTCGCTGGCGCGGAACAGGGCTTCGAGCTCGCGGCCCCAGGCGGCGGCGTCGATCGGGCGGCGGCGGATTTCGGGGGCGCGGCTAATCTGGCGGTAGCTCTCGACGAAATGCATGACTCCGTCGGCGCGCCGCGCCAGCGTTTCCACCGCCATGCGCGCGTCGGCGACCTCCGCATTGCCGCCGGCATCGGCGGCGCGCATCAGATCGACGGCGCTGTGGGCGAGCGAGGTGACCGGCGTCATCGAGTTCATGATCTCGTGGGTGAGGACGCGGATCAGGTCGGACTGGGCGGCGATCTCGATCGCGTTCAATTCGCTCTGGATCGGCTGCACCGCGACGACGCGGACGAGGCCGCCGAGCCGATGGACGATGGCGGCGCTGACCAGCATGGTCTGCGGAACGCCGTCGCTCAGCAAAGGCACTAGGCGCGGCCGGCCGACCGCGCCGCCCTCCAGCGCCCGCGCGAAGGCCTCGCCATATTCGCGGAAATCCTCGACCCGGACGCCCTGGTGGCGGACGAGCAGGCGGCGCGCCGCCTTGTTGGCGAGCTCGACCTTGCCGTCGCCGTCGACGGTCAGGAGCGCGGTCGGCGCGTCGTCGAGCACCGCTTCGTAGAAGCGGTTGGCGTCGATCAGTTTGTGGCGCTCGTCGCGCAGCTTCTTGATCGCGTCGTCGAGCACCTCGTTCAAGTCGCCGAAGCCCGAGCCCTGGCCGCGCTGGGCGAAGCCTTGGCTGAAATCGCCGAAGCGGACCGCGTCGATGAAGCGGGCGAGCTCCATGTTGGTGCGCTGGATATAATGCCAGAGCAAGGCCGCGGCGCCGAGCACGGCGAGGCCGGCGACGACGGTGGCGGCACCGAGATCGGGGCGGCCCATCGCTGCGACTAACGCGAAGACCATGGCGAGCAGCAGCCCCAGCCGCCAAGCCAGGCCCAGGAGGAAGCGGTTGCGGAAGCGCACTAACGTGTTCCCCGGCGAAGGCCGGGGCCCAGGCCTGCCCCCCGCGCCGCTGGACCCCGGCTTTCGCCGGGGAACGGCTGAGGGGTCACCTCACAGCCCATGCTTTTCCATCCGCCGGTAGAGCGAGGCGCGGGTCAGGCCGAGCTCGGCCGCGGCGAGCGAGATGTTGTAGCTGTGCTTCTTCAGCGCTTCCTCGACGATCTGCTTTTCGGCGCGCTCGAGGTTGAGGTCGTCGCGCGGCGCCGCGAGGGGGGCGGGCGCGGTCGGCGCCGCGCGGGAGGGCGCGAGGCCGCGCGACAGCGAGAAATCCTCCTGGGTGAATTGGGCGCCGTCCGACAGGATCACCGCGCGCTCGCAGGCGTGGCGGAGCGCGCGGACGTTGCCGGGCCAATCATAGGCCTGGAGCGCGGCGCCGACCTCGGCCGGCAGCTCGCGCGCGGGCTTGCCATATTTCTTCGCGTAGAGGGCGATGAAATGGCCGGCGAGCGGAAGGATGTCCTCGCGGCGCTCGCGCAACGGGGGCAGGTCGATCTCGACCGTGTTGAGGCGGAAGAGGAGATCCTGGCGGAAGCGGCCCTCGTCGGCGAGCTGGTCGGGCGGGCAATTGGTCGCGGCGATGACGCGGATGTCGATCTTCGCGGGCTTGTTGGCGCCGACCGGGATCACCTGGCGCTGCTCCAGGGCGGTCAGCAATTTGGGCTGGAGGTGGAGCGGCATGTTGCCGATCTCGTCGAGGAAGAGGGTGCCGCCGTCGGCCGCCTGCATCCGCCCGATGCGGTCGGCGCGGGCGTCGGTGAAGGCGCCCTTCACATGGCCGAACAGCTCGCTTTCGAACAGGTTCTCGGAGACGGCGCCGAGATCGACCGAGACCAGCACCTGGTCCGCCCTTCGCGAGCGGCGGTGCAGCTCGCGCGCGACCAATTCCTTGCCGGTGCCGTTCTCGCCCAGGATGAGCACGTTGGCGTCGGTCGGGCCGGCGCGCTCGATCAGCGACCAGATCCGCGCCATCGCCGGCGAATCGCCGAGCAACGGGGTCTCGCCGCCGCCGGAAGGCGCCGCGATCGCCTCGACCTTCCTGCGTTCGGTCACCACTTCCGCGCGCGAGGTGCGCAGCGCCGCCGCGGTGCGGACGGTGGCGAGCAGGCGCTCGTTCGACCAGGGCTTGGAGACGAAATCAGTGGCGCCGCGCTTCATCGCCTCGACCGCGACGCCGATCCCGGCATGGGCGGTGATCATCACCACCACCGCCTGCGGGTCGCGCTTCAATATTTCGGAGAGCCAGTGGAAGCCCTCGGCGGCGTTGGTCGCGCCGCGGCCGAAATTGGCGTCGAGCAGGATGACGTCGGGCAGCTCGCGCTCCATCGCCGCCAGCGCCTCGCCGGGCTCCTGATAGGCCGAGACATTGTCGAACAGGTCGCGCAGCAGCAGCCGCGCGGAGAGCGCGATGTCCGGATCGTCGTCGATGATGATGCAGCGCCCGAAGCGCCTCTGCTGAGCCACTGTCCGATCTCCCACCCCTGCATGTCCGATAATGGACAATCACGAAGCGTGCCAGAGCCCGCGTGCGGACGGGCCCGCGCGAATCCGGACGCAACGGGCGGCCGGCGCGGCGGCCGGACCCGAGACAGAACTGGCGGAATTCCGCGCTTTTTCGCGTCTGGCACGGCTCCTGCGAAGCATCGGGCAACAGGGATCAATCTTGTTGAGGAGAGAATATCATGGCCAGCAAAATCGAAACGCTCGCCTTCGCCGTCGGCTTCATCGCCACCGGCTTTCTCACGTTCGTGGCGCTGCCGCTTGCGTAAGGTGGGCGCCTGTGCGGCGGCGGACAGTCTCTGTCCGGAAACGGACATTGCGGCCGCCGCCAGCCTGCATATCTGAAACGGGGATCTGAATGAGCGTGGTGCGGATGAAAGAACCGGACGGCCCGCAATGCGGCGACGGCATGGACCGCGTCGTGACCTCGCGGAAGCTGTCGACCCGGGCCAGGATCGGCCTCGGCGCCGCCGTCCTGATCATCGCCGCCTTGCTTCTCTATTTCCTCGCGCCCGGCGCCAACAGCCAGACCGTCCCGGCCGACCGCCTCACCATCTCCACGGTGAGCCAGGGCCGGTTCGACGATTTCCTGCCGCTGCGCGCCCGGGTCGAGCCCTCGCTCACCGTCTATCTCGACGCGGTCGAGGGCGGCCGGGTCGAGCGCATCCTGGTCGAGGACGGCGCCCGCGTCCGGCGCGGCCAGCTGCTCGCGGTCATGACCAATGCCGACCTCCAATTGAACGTGCTCGCCCGCCAGACCGAGGTCATCCAGCAGATCAATTCGATGCGCAGCCAGGAGCTGGCGCTGAACCAGTCGCGGCTGGCCAACGAGCGCGCGCGGATCGAGGCCGATCTCGCCACCCAGACCGCGCGCCGCAATTTCGAGGTCCAGCGCCCGCTCGCCGAGCGCGGCTTCGTCTCGGGGCGCTCCTTCGCCGACGCGCGCGACACCTTTGAGGCCAATCGCCGCCGCTCCGAGGTGCTGCGCCGCCAGCAGGGCGACGACGAAAGGCTGCAGACCAGCCAGCTCGCCCAGCTGCGATCCTCGGCCGGGGCGCTCAACACCAGCCTGGGCATCGCCCGCTCCAGCCTCGACGCGCTCAACCTCCGCGCCCCGGTCGACGGCCAGCTCACCTCCTTCTCGATCCAGATCGGCCAGTCGCTGAACCGGGGCGAGCGGCTCGGCCAGATCGACAGCGCCGGCCGCAACAAATTGCGCGCCCAGGTCGACGAATTCTTCCTGGGGCGGGTCAGCGAGGGCCTGGTCGCCGACGCCGAGCTCGGCGGGCGGAGCTATCGGATGCGGGTCGGCAAAATCTTTCCGCAGGTCAGGAACGGCCAGTTCGAGATCGACCTCCAGTTCGTCGGCGCGGAGCCCGCCGAGCTGCAGCGCGGCCAGACCGTCCAGGTCCGCCTGACGCTCGGCGCGCCGTCGCCGGCCCGGCTGGTCCCCAACGGCGCCTTTTACGAGGCGACCGGCGGCAATTGGGTGTTCGTGGTCGCGGCCGACGGCCGCAGCGCGGTGCGCCGCCAGGTCCGGCTCGGCCGCCGCAACCCTGAGTATGTCGAAGTGCTTTCCGGGCTTGAGCCGGGCGAGCGCGTCATCACCTCGTCTTATACCGGTTTCCAGGAACGCGACCGGCTCTCCATCAGTGGGCAATGAAGGGAATAGAACATGCTGAGCATGCGTGAAGTTTCGCGGGTCTACCGCACCGACACGGTCGAGACGACGGCGCTCGACGGCATCTTCCTCGATGTCGCCGACGGCGAGTTCGTGGCGATCATGGGTCCGTCGGGCTGCGGCAAATCGACTTTGCTGAACGTGATCGGCATGCTCGATTCGCCCACCTCGGGTTCCTACGTCTTCAACGGCACCGAGGTCGCCGGCCTTTCCGAATCCAGGCTTGCCGACTTCCGCAAGCGGAACATCGGCTTCATCTTCCAGAGCTTCAATCTCGTCGACGAGCTTTCCGTCCGCGAGAATATCGAGCTTGCGCTGCTCTACCACAACGTCCCCGCGGCGGAGCGGCGCACCCGGGTCGACAAGGTGATGGACAAGGTGGGTATCGCCCACCGCGCCAGGCACCGGCCGTCGCAATTGTCAGGCGGTCAGCAGCAGCGTGTCGCCGTCGCCCGGGCCCTTGTCGCATCACCCGGCCTGATCCTCGCCGACGAGCCGACCGGCAATCTCGACACGGCGCATGGCGAGGAGGTGATGAAGATGCTGCAGGCGCTGAACGCCGAAGGCTCGACCATCGTCATGGTCACCCATTCGCCCGCCCATGCCGATTATGCCGGCCGCGTCGTCAACATGCTCGATGGCCGAATCCTGGTCGAGCACCGGCGCGCGGCGTGACTGTTTTCCCTCTCCCCATTGGGGAGAGGGAAGAGCCGCCGCAGGCGGCGAAGGGAGAGGGGCAGGGTCGATGACTCCCCCTCTCCCCAGCCCTCTCCCCGGTGGGGAGAGGGAGAAAAGTGAAGAGGAACAGAGAGATGTGGCGCAATTACCTGACCGTCGGCGTGAGGGCCCTGACCAAGAACCGGACCTATGCCTTCATCAACATCTTCGGTCTGGCGATCGGCCTTGCCGCCTGCCTGATGCTGCTCCTCTACGTGCGCTACGAGACGAGCTACGACAATTGGCTGCCCAATGCCGAGAACACCTACCAGTTCCAGACCTATTTTCGCGACCCGCAGACCGGCGAGCGCACCGACATCCAGATGTCCTCCTACATTGCGGGCCAGCGGCTGAAGGCCGATTTTCCCGAAATCCAGAGCAGCGTCTACGTCCAGGCCAGCCAGGCCACCGTGCTGCGCGGCGGCGAAGCGCTGGCGGTCGAGAATGTCGGCTATACCGACGGCCCCTTCTTCGACACGGTGCGGCTGCCCCTCGCTTCGGGCGACCCGCGCACGGCGCTCAGCAGTCCCGGCTCGGTGACCCTGTCCGAAACCGGGGCGCGGCGCCTGTTCGGCACCACCAACGTGGTCGGCCAGCGGCTGACCATCGTGATGCGCGGCCGCCAGGTCGATCATCGCGTGACCGGGGTCCATCGCGATCTGCCGAGCGATTCCCACATGAAGTTCGCGATGCTGGTCCGCATCGATCCCACCGCTCATTTCGCCGACCAGCCGGAGATCATGCGGCTGTGGGGCTGGCAGACGGGCTGGAACTATGTCGCGCTCAGGCCGGGCACCGATCCGGCGGCGATCAACGGCCGCATGACGGAGTGGAAACGGCGCAACATCCCCACCCAGGATTTCGGCGGCACCCGCGTCAACCAGGGCGAGTTCAGCGACTTTGCGCTGGTCAACGTGCGCGACGTCCATCTGGGCAAGGCGCAGGTGGGCGCCTGGACGCCCGGCAACGACACGAACACGATCTGGACCTTCACAATCATCGCCTTCCTCATCCTCGGCATGGCCTGCGTCAACTTCACCAACCTCGCCACCGCCCGCGCCAGCCAGCGCGCCCGCGAGGTCGCGTTGCGCAAGGTGCTCGGCGCCAATAGGCGGCAATTGATTACCCAGTTCCTGGGGGAATCGGTGCTGATCGCCTGCATCGCCATGTTGCTCGCTCTGGCGCTGGTCGAGCTGCTGCTGCCGCTTTTCTCCGGCTTCCTCGATGCTTCGCTCAGCATGCAATATTTCGGCTGGGACGGCATGCTGCTGCCGATCGTCGGCCTGACCCTTTTGGTCGGCGCGGCGGGCGGCGTCTATCCGGCTTTCTATCTCAGCCGTTTCCAGCCGGCGCAGGTGCTCAAGGCCAACAAATCGTCGGCCGAGGCGACCGGCTCCGGGCTGCTGCGCAACTTTTTGGTGGTCGCCCAATTCGCGGTGTCGATCGGGCTCATCATCTGCACCGCCGTGGTCTGGGCGCAGACCAGCTATGCGCGCAACGCCGATCCCGGCTACCGCCGCGACGGGCTGCTGCAGATCGAGGGTATCTCCCGCCGCCAGCTGATCCCGCTGCAGGAGACGCTGGCGCGCGAGATCGCGCGGATTCCCGGCGTGACCTCGGTCGGCCGCAGCTCGATCGGCGTCTCCACCCCGAACAGCACCAGCGAGGCCGTGCTCATCCCCGGCCAGCGCAATCCGGTCTCGATCGGCTCCTATGCTGTCGATTACGACTTCTTCCGGACGATGGGCATCCGCACGCTTGCCGGCCGCCTGTTCGACCGCAACCGGCCGGCGGACGACGCCACCTTGCCATTCCCCGACAATCCGGACGCGATCCGGGCGCAGGTGGCGCGCGGCGTAAACGTCGTGGTCAACGAGCTCGCCGCGCGCCGAATGGGCTTTCCCGACCCCGCCCGGGCGATCGGCCAGACCCGGCGCGCCTCGCTGGCGGGTCCGGATTACGGGCCGGTGCCGGTCACCATCATCGGCGTCGTCCAGGATTCGCGCTTCCGCTCGATCCGCGAGCCGATCGATCCGATCATGTTCCGGATCAGCAACAACGCCCCCACGCACATGCTCGTGCGCTACGAGAATGCCGATCCGGCGCAGGTCCGCGCCGCGGTCGAGCGGGTCTGGAAGCGGATCGCCACCGACGCGCCCTTCTCGGCCGAGTATAGCGACGACATCATCGTCGAATTGTACAAGGCCGAGGCGGCGCGGACCAAGGTCTTCGCCGGCTTCTCGATCCTCGCGGTGATCGTCGCCTGCCTCGGCCTGTTCGGGCTGGCCGCCTTCACCGCCGAGCGGCGGACCAAGGAGATCGGCATCCGCAAGGTGCTCGGCGCGCGCATCCGCGACATCGTCGGCCTGCTCGCCTGGCAATTCTCCAAGCCGGTGATCATCGCCAATCTGATCGCCTGGCCGGTCGCCTATTACGCGATGAAGAAATGGCTCGACGGCTACGATGTCCGCATCGACCTCGGCATCACCCCGTTCGTGCTCGCCGGGCTGCTCGCTCTGGCGATCGCGATCGGCACCATCGCCGGCCACGCGATCAAGGTCGCGCGCGCCAACCCGATCCTCGCCCTCCGGTACGAATAGGAAGCGGGGCCGAAATGGCATTCGTCGAAGACTGGGGCGCTTCCGCAGAAACTTGCGCCCCTCCCCCGCCGATGGATGCCAGACCGCCCGAGCAGGAATGAAATGACATGATGACCAATACGCTCATCTTCGCCGCGACCATCCTCGCCGTCACCTTCATGGTCACCTTGGCCGCGTCGCGCGCGTGGCGCGGCTGGCTAGACAAAAATAGGCTCGAGCACCCCAGCCCCCGCGTCGGCCCCCCCCCCGCCGAAGCGGCCCAGGACG
>JBKJZJ010000168.1:0-12570 GCA_046715355.1 Allosphingosinicella sp.
GCCTCCGCTGCGTCCATCGGGCGCCCCTAGGGTCCGTACTCAATACCCGCAATGGCCGGGATCGTCCGGAGCGGTCCGCCGGCAAGGAGCGCGGCGCAGTCGCGTAGCTCACGCTACGCGCAAGCAAGCGACGCGGCCGACGGGCCTCTCCGGGCGACCGCGGAGCGGCGGGCGGCTTTTGGCGCAGGACAGCGTCCCTCGTCGGTCACGATGCGACAGCATCGCTCCCTCCTCGCTCCTTGCCCTGGGCCAAAATCCGCTCCGTCACGGCCGTTGCGGGTACCGAGTACGGACCCTGACACTCGGCTCCGGCGACATCAAACCGACCCACTTCCCGCCTAGGCGCTTCCTCGACAGCGGCCCGCCTTCTGTGTCAGGCTGCGCCCATGCGGGAGAAGGAACTGCGGATCGCCCTGGTCTGCTATGGCGGCGTCAGCCTCGCCGTCTACATGCACGGCATCACCAAGGAGATCTGGCGCCTCGCACGGGCCAGCCAAAGGGTCCATTCGAGCGCGTTGCGAGAATCGGATGCTCCACCGATAAGCGACGCTTATTCGACATTGCTCGAGACCATTTCGACCGAGGCCGAGACCGACATCCGCATCATCGTCGACATCCTCGCCGGCGCCAGCGCGGGCGGGATCAACGCGGTCTTCCTGGGCCATGCCATCGCCACCGGCGACGCGCTCGATCCGCTCACCGATCTGTGGCTCGATTCGGCCGACATCGACAAATTGCTCGCGCCGGGCGGCAATGCGATGTCGCGCCTGGCCAAGCTCGCCGCCGTGCCGGTCGCCTGGGCGCTCACCCAACGCTCGGGCACGATCGACAGGACCGTCGAACGGGGCCACCGCGCCGAGATCAAGGCCAAGCTCGCCAAGCTGGTGCGCGCGCCCTGGTTCGCGCCGCCGTTCGGGGGGCCCGAGCTCACCAACCTCCTGCTCGGCGCCTTCGACGCGATGCAGGCGGGGCCGAAGGGCGCGCCGTTGCTCCCCGATTATCAGCCGCTCGACCTGTTCGTCACCGTCACCGATTTCCACGGCTATCCAGAGCTGCTCCGCCTCAATTCGCCGCCCGAGGTGATCGAGACCGAGCATCGCCTCACCCTCGCCTTCCAGGATCCGGGCGGCGAGGCGCGCCGGCTCGCGGACCCCGCCGAGCTCGTCTTCGCCGCCCGCGCGACCGCGAGCTTCCCCGGCGCCTTCCCGCCATTTCGTGTGAACGAGCTCGATCAATGCCTTGAAAAGAGAGGCCAGAAATGGCCCGGCCGCGCCGCCTTCCTCGCCCGCGCTTTGCCCCGCCGCTTCGCAGCCGGCGCGGCGGAGGACGCGGTGCTGATCGACGGCTCGGTGCTGCACAACGCGCCCTTCCGGCCGGCGGTGGCGGCGCTCGAGAAACGGCCGGCGCGCCGCGAGGTCGACCGCCGCTTCGTCTATATCGATCCCAAGCCCGGCATGAAGAGCGTGCGCCTGACCGGCACCGGCCAGGCCGAGCCGCCGGGCTTCTTCGCGACCCTGTTCGGCGCGCTTTCCGACATTCCGCGCGAGCAGCCGATTCGCGACAATCTGGAGGGGATCGAGCGGATGTCGGCGCGAATCCGGCGGCTGAGGCGAATCACCGAATCGATCCGCCCGGAGGTCGAGGCCGCGATCGAGCGCGCGGTCGGCTCCAGCTTCTTTCTGTCGAGCCCGACGCCGGCGCGGCTCGCCGCCTGGCGGGCGCGGGCCAACAAGCTTTCGGCGCGCGAGGCCGGCTATGCCTATGCGGCTTACGGCCAGCTCAAGATCGCGACCGTGGTCGAGGAGATGGCCGCCACCATATTGCGCCTCGGCGGCGGCGGCGACGGCGCGCGGCGCACCGCGGTCCGCGACGCCGTCTGGGACCATATCCGCGCCGTCGGCCTGACCGACCGGGAGGCGGTCACCGCCAAAGGCGCGCGCGACGACGTGGTCGCCTTCCTGATCGGTTTCGACCTCACCTTCCGCACCCGCCGGCTGCGCTTCGTCGCGCGCCGCATCACCGAGACCACGAAGACGATGGAGGCGCCGCGCGAGGAGCAGGAGGCGGTGCTGCGCATCCTCCACGCATCGATCGCCCGCTATCGCGCCCGCGAGCCCGATGCGGCGGAGGAGCCGGCGCGGCGCGCCTTCGCCGCGGCCGCCGGGGAGCCGGCCGCGGCGGTGGCGGCGCTCGGCGAGATGCTCGGCCTGGAGGCGCTCGACGGGGAGACCGACGAAGCGCTGAGCCAGGCCCTGCTCACGCTGCCCAAGGCGGACCGGCGCGCGCTGATCCTCGCCTATCTCGGCTATCCATATTACGACATCGCCACCTTGCCCTTGCTCCAGGGCGAAGGACTGGACGAATTCGACCCGATCAAGGTCGACCGCATCTCGCCCAACGATGCGGTCGCGATCCGCGGGGGCGGCCCGCACGCCACGCTGAAGGGCCTCCAGTTCAACAGCTTCGGCGCCTTCTTCAGCCGCGCCTATCGCGAGAACGACTATCTGTGGGGCCGCCTCCACGGCGCCGACCGTCTGATCGACATCGTCAACTCCGCGGTGCCGGAGGAGAAAAGGCTTGGACCAGACGCCATCGCCGCGCTCAAGCGAGACGCCTTCCGGGCCATCCTCTCCGAGGAAAAGGGCCGGCTGACCCAGATCGACAGCCTGTTCGCGGAGCTGGAGCGGGAGATCGGTGACTCTCCATCATCCTGACGAAAGTCAGGATCCATGAACACGGATTTCGAGAACCTGCCCGGTCCGTGTTCATGGATCCCGGATCAAGTCCGGGATGACGTATGAATGCTGCGTCGCCGCGGCGCCCACTGGACGCCGCGCGCGATTTCTAGGAAAGGGGCATCATGCAGTTCCTGAAAACCCTGTTCTGGGTCGTGGTCGCGGTGGTGATGGTGCTGTTCGCCCGCGACAATTGGCAGGTCGTCCATGTCAATCTCTGGGCGGGCCTCATCGCCGACATCAAGCTGCCGGTGCTCGTATTGCTCGCCTTCCTGCTCGGCTTCGTGCCGACTCTGATCGTCTATCGCGCGCGGATCTGGTCGCTGCGGCGGCGGCTGGAGACGCAGGGGCACAACAATGTCGGCGGCCCGGTGCCGGTCCCCAATCCGGTGCCGACGCCGGTGCGCCGCAGCTCCGCCGCCAACGAGGCCGCCCTCGCCAGGCCGGAGCCGGAAGCGCGCGAGGCGACCGACGCCAAGGCCTGGCCGACGCCGTGACCAGCCCCGTCTTCGTCGCGATCGACACGCCCGATCCCGATCGCGCCAAAGCCATTGCAGCCAGGGTCAAAACCCATGTCGGCGGGCTCAAGCTCGGCCTCGAATTCTTCTCGGCCAACGGCGGCGACGGCGTCCGCGACATGGCCGAATTCGGCCTGCCCATCTTTCTCGACATGAAGCTGCACGACATTCCGAACACCGTCGCCAAGGCCGTGCAGGCGCTGAACCCGCTCAACCTCCATATCCTCACCATCCACGCCGCCGGCGGGCGGGCGATGATGGAGGACGCCAAGGCCGCCGCCTTCTCCGGCACCAAGGTGGTCGGAGTGACCGTGCTGACCAGCCTCGACGAGGAGGACCTCGCCGCGACCGGGATCGCCGGCGCGCCTTCCGCCCAGGCCGCCCGCCTCGCCGCCCTCGCCCGCGAGGCCGGATTGGACGGAGTGGTCTGTTCGGGCGCGGAGGTGGCGGCGCTGAAGAAGGCCTGGCCGGACGGCTTCTTCGTCGTCCCCGGCGTGCGCCCCGCCGACGCCGCTCTTGGCGACCAGAAGCGCGTCGTCACCCCCCGCCAGGCGCTCGACGCCGGCGCCTCGATCCTGGTCGTCGGGAGGCCGATCACTTTGGCCGAGGATCCCGACGCCGCCGCCCGCGCGATCGCGGCGACGCTGTAATTGGGGACAGTATATATTTTTCCAGCCCGCCGAGCCTGAGCTGAAGGCCAGGCCACGCGGAAAAATATATACTGTCCCCATCTTTCCGCGGAACGACGGCGCGGAAAAGTGACTGTCCCCATCCCCGCGGCCGGTGGACATCCCTCCCCCGTCGCCTTATCCGCCCCTCCCCAAGGAGCACGAAGATGAGCTGGCTCACCCGCGTCCGCAACGCCATCCCCTTCCTGCCCAAGCGGGAGACGACGGAGACCCTGTGGCACAAATGCCCGGCCTGCGACGCGATGGTCTTCTCCAAGGAATATGAGGAGAATCTCTTCGTCTGCCCGCGCTGCGACCATCATGGCCGAATCGGCCCGGCCCGCCGCTTCGAGATGCTGCTCGACCCGGGCTATACCGTGCTGGCGCCGCCGCAGGTCGCCGAGGATCCGCTTAAGTTCCGCGATTCCAAGCGCTATACCGACCGCATCAAGACGGCCCGCGCCGCGACCGGCGAACGCGACGCCTTGAGCAACGCCCGCGGCGCGATCGAGGGGCGCAAGGCGGTGATGGGCGTCCAGGATTTCGCCTTCATGGGCGGCTCGATGGGGATGGCGGTCGGCGCCGCCTTCGTCGCCGGGGCGCGCGCCGCGATCGCCGACACATGCCCCTATATCGTGGTCACCGCCGCCGGCGGCGCGCGCATGCAGGAGGGCATCCTCAGCCTCATGCAGATGCCCAAGGCGACCGTCGCCATCGCCGAGCTGAAGGAAGCGGGCCTGCCTTATATCGTCCTGCTCGCCGATCCGACCACGGGCGGGGTCACCGCCTCCTATGCGATGCGCGGCGACGTCCAGATCGCCGAGCCCGGCGCGCTGATCGGCTTTGCCGGCCAGCGGGTGATCGAATCGACGATCCGCGAGAAGCTCCCCGAAGGCTTCCAGCGGGCGGAGTATCTGCTCGACCATGGCATGGTCGACATGGTCGTCCACCGGAAGGACTTGCGGGCGCGCCTCGCGCTGCTGCTCGATTATCTGACGCCGCGGCGGGAGGCCGCCTAAGCGCCGCGTGGCCGACCGCGCCCGCTCCGACGACCCCGCCGTCCAGGCCCAGCTCGACCGGCTCGCCCTGCTCTCGCCCGGCCGCGACATTCTCGGGCTCGAGCGCATCTCGCTTCTGCTCGAAAAGCTCGGCAATCCCGAACGCGCGCTGCCGCCGGTGCTCCACGTCGCCGGCACCAACGGCAAGGGCTCGACCTGCGCCTTCCTGCGTGCCGCGCTCGAGGCGGCGGGGCTCAGCGTCCATGCCTATACCAGCCCGCATTTGGTCCGCTTCAACGAGCGCATCCGGCTCGCCGGGCGGCTGATCGGCGACGAGCTGCTCGCCGCGCTTCTCGCCGAGACGCTCGACGCCGCCGGCGCGATGGAGCTCAGCTTCTTCGAAGCGACCACGGCGGCCGCCTTTCTCGCTTTCTCGCGAACCGCTGCCGACGCGTGCATCGTCGAGGTCGGGCTGGGCGGCCGGCTCGACGCGACCAACGTCGTCCCCGCCCCGCTCGTCTGCGGCATCGCCGAGCTCGGCCACGATCACCACGCCTTCCTCGGCGACACCCTCGAGGAAATCGCCGCCGAGAAAGCGGGCATCGCCAAGCCCGGCGTGCCGCTGCTCACCCAACCCTATCCGGCGGCGCTGGCCGCGCGGGTGCGCGAGGTCGCCGAGGCAGCGGGGGCGCGCTGGCTGCCGCGCGGCGGCGGCGCCTGGGATGCCGGCATCCGCGCCGGCAAGCTCCATTATGGCGACGCGCGGGGGAGCTTCGATTTGCCTTTGCCCCGCTTGGCCGGCGCCCACCAGGCGCTGAACGCGGCCCTGGCGGTGGCGATGCTGCGGCACCAGGACCGGCTCGAAATGCCCGAATCGGCCTTGCGGGCCGCGATGGGCTGGACCGAATGGCCGGCGCGGCTGCAGCTGCTGGCGCCCGGGCCGGTGCGCGATCTGCTGCCGGAAGGCGCCGAGCTCTGGCTCGACGGCGCCCACAATCCGGCCGCCGCCCGCGCGGTGGCGGATTTCTTTCGCGGCCATGTCCCCGCCGGCCGGCCCTTCCACCTCATCTTCGGCCTGCTCGCCAACAAGGACGCGCCTGGCGTGCTCCACCGCTTCCGCGGCCGCGCGCTCACCGTCCATGCCGTCCCGGTCCCCGGGCACGACCACCATGCGCCCGAAGCGCTGGCCGCGGTGGCGCGCGAGGCGGGGCTCGGCGCGATGCCGGCGGGCGGCGTCGAGGAGGCGCTGCGCTGGATCGCGCGCCATGCCGACCAGGCCCGGCCGCCGATCGTGCTGGTGATGGGCTCGCTCTACGTCGCCGGCGAAATGCTCGGGGCGAACGATCAGCCGCCGGCCTGACCGCGCTCGGCGCGCAGCTCGGCCAGGGTCTCGGCCGCCCAGGCATACATCTCGGCTTCCCTGGCGCGCTCGTGCCGGTCCATCCTTTCGGCCCGTTTCTCGGCCTCTGCCAGCGGCGCCATCGCCTCGCCCTCGCGCCCCTCGGCGATCAGCAGGGCCGCCTGCCGGCATTGCGCCTCCGCGCCCGGCAAACGCTCGCCGACGTCGGCGTAAAGGGCGAGCGCGCGCTTGGTCTCGCCGGCCTCCTCGAGCAATCGGGCGAGCAGCAGGCTGGCGCGGTCATTGTCGCTCCGCACGGTCGAGGGCGGCAGCGAATCGAGCAGCGCGCGCGCCGCCTTGAGCCGCCCCGCCTCGAAGCAGGCTTTGGCGTGCTTGAGCCGGATCGCGCGGTCGCTGCCGCCGGGGGCCTTGGCCTCGCCCGCCTCGTAATGGCCGATCGCCTCGACCCACATCCGCCGCTCGGCGAGCGCGTCGGCATAAGCGGTGCGGTTGGCCGCGGTGTCGGCGGTCTCGAGCGCCATGCGGGCGGCGCGAAGCTCGCGCTCGGGGTCGATCGCCTTCACCGCCGCGCTCTTCACCTTCCGCGCCGTGCGGCCCGCGGAATATTGCGGCACCACCTCCATGATGACGTAGGCGAGGCTGCCGAGCACCGGGAAGAAGACGATGACCATGATCCACAGCCCGCTCCGCCCCGAGCGCACGCAATGCACCGCGCAGGCGATCTGGAGGAGGACGATGGCTACGATGATCGGCATGGCTAGACCGGGGCGTCGGCCACGGACCTGGCGACCGCGACCTCGCGCCGTCTGGCGCGGATCACCCTGGCCCATTCGAGCAGGCAGAAGACCACCGCGACCACGCCCAGCAAGGCGGTGAAGCGGAAGACGGGGGCATAGCCGATCTTGTCGATCGCATCGCCGATCGCGGCCCGGCCCAGCGAGCCGACCAGGAAGGTCAGCGACGAGAGCAGGGCATATTGGACGGCGCTGTAATTGCGCGAGGTGATGGCGGAGAGATAGGCGACGAAGGCGGCTCCGGCGAGGCCGCCGGCGATATTCTCACCCGATATGGCGATGAGCAGGCGCACCATGCGCAGATCATGGCCGAAACTGTCGAGCCCGAGCGCCCGAGCGAAGGCGTCGATCGCAAAGGCGCCGCTCGCCAGATCGGCATAAAGCAAATTGCTGGCGGCGGCGACGATGGCGCCCAGGAACAGGGTCGGCATCCGCCCGGCGGTGGCGAACATGATGCCGCCGATGGCGATGCCGGCCATGGTCATGAACACGCCGAAAATCTTCGAGGCGAAGGCGACCTCGTCGCCTGTATATTGCAGTTCCTGGAGGTAGAAGGGGAAGGCGAAGGAACCCCAGATATTGTCGGTGATCCGGTAGCTGAGGATGAGCCCCAGTGCGATCACCACGCCCCAGCCCAGCCGCCGCACCAATTCGGCCAGGGGCAGGATCAGCGCCATATAGGCATGGTCGGCGGCGCGCTCCGCCCCTTTTGGCGCGGGCAAGGGCTTGGTGACGACATGGATGCCCCGCTGCTTCCACCAGTTGAACGTCGCCGCCACCATGGCGGGCACGATCACCGTCGCGACGATGATCCAGGGCCCCATGTTGCGGGTGAAGTCGTTGACCGAGGGCGCGGGCGTCACCGTCAGCATCCGCGTCATGAAGGAGCCGACGCTCCACAAGGCCCAGGCCCAGCCGATGCCGACGATGGCAAGGCCGATCGCCCGGTAGCGGGGCTCGATCGCGCCGGCCGCGCGCAGTTCGGCTTCCTCCTCCTCGCTCGACGGCCGCGGCGTATCGGGCGCGAACAGCGTGGCGACCAGGGTCAGCGCCATGAAGCCGGCCATGATCGCATAGACCATCGGCCAGCTCACCCGCTCGGACAGGATCAGCGCCAAAGCGCCGCCGATCAAAGCGGCGATCCGATAGCCGAACTGGTAGATGGCGGAGAGGATCTCGATTGTCGCCCGCTCGTCGGCGACGTCGATCCGCCAGGCGTCGATGACGACGTCCTGGGTCGAGGAAGCGAAAGCGCCGATCACCGCGACGACCGCGAACCAGCCGATGGCGAGCCTGGGATCGGAAACCGACAAGCCGAAGAAGGTCCCGACCAAGACGACCTGGCAGAGCAGCAGCCAGCCCCGCCTGCGCCCGAGCCTGCCCAGGACGGGAAGCGAGATGCGGTCGACCAAAGGCGACCACAGGAATTTGAACGCATAAGCTAGGCCGATCCACGACAGCACGCCGATCGTCGCCAGGTTGATTTGCCACTCGCCGAGCCAGGCGTTCAATGTGCCGATCAGCAAGGTGTAGGGCAGCCCGGCGGCGAAGCCGAAGACCAGCATGATCGCCGTCTTGCGGCTCCTCATCGCCGCGCCGAGGAGGCGTAGGCCCTTCGGTTTCTCGTCCACCCGATGCTCCCCTTCGAGACCGGGATCGGTTTATCGACTTCGCCGCATTTTCCTAGCGCCGAAGCGCATCGCCGGACCCGCCGCTTGCCTTGCCGTCCGCAAAGTCGCAATATTCGCGGCCATGGACATGCCCGCCCGCCAGCGCCCGACCGAAGGCCAGCTCAACCTCGCCCGCATCCTCGCCATCGGCCGGGCCAGCGAGGGACCGGGCATCACCACGGTTCCGGCCTCGGCCTATACCGATCCCGCCCGCTTCGCGCGCGAGAAGGCGCGGCTGTTCGACCGGCTGCCGCAGGTCATCGCCCCCTCCGCGCTGCTGCCGAAGCCGAACAGCGCGGCCGCGCACGATGCGATGGGCCTGCCGTTGCTGCTCACCCGCGACAAAAAGGGCATCGCCCATATCTTCTACAATGTCTGCCGGCACCGGGGCACGCGGCTGATCGAGGGCGAGGACGTTGCCTGCAGCCCACGCATAGTCTGCCCCTATCACGCCTGGAGCTACGCGCTCGACGGCGCGCTCGCCGGCATGCCGCGGCCGGACACTTTTCCGGGGCTCGACAAGGCCGACCATCACCTGAAGGAGCTGCCGTCGCGCGAGGCGGGCGGACTGATCTGGTTCGCGAAGGAGGATAAGGATTTCTCCGACGCCGACGCGCTGGCGCCCGAATTCGACGCCTTCGGCCTCGCCGGCCACCACCTCTTCCGCCGCCGGCTGCACGACGTGCCGGCGAACTGGAAGCTGATCATGGACGCGTTCCTCGAAAGCTATCACGTCCAGCGGCTGCACGCGCAGACCATCGCCCGCTTCTTCACCGACGGCATTACCGTCGGCGACCGGATCGGCATCCACCAGCGCTCGGCGGTCGGCCGCACCGACTATCTGGCGCAGATCGACCATCACGACTGGCCCGCGCTGCGCGCGGTGATCACCTTCGCCTACCAGCTCTTCCCGGCGACGATCATGATCATGAGCCCGGATTATGTGAACCTGATGGTGCTGATGCCGCAGGCGGTCGGCCGCACCATCGTCGAGGATTTCATGCTGATCCCCGAGGCGCCGAAGACGCCGGAGGAGACAGACCATTGGGAGCGCAGCTGGACCTTGCTCGACGAAGGCGTGTTCGGCGCCGAGGATTACCGCGCCGCCGCGCTCGGCCAGAGCGGGCTGTCGTCCGGCTCGATCGAGACGCTGACATTGGGCACGCTGGAAACCGGCATCCGCCACTTCCACGACCAGGTGGAGAAAGCGCTGGCCTGACAAAATCCTCGCCGGAACGAAGGATTTACGCGTAAAAGGTGAGCTGCTCGGGCAGCCGCTTAGGGGGCTTGCCCTGGAGGTGGTCGTCGATCGCCTCGAGCGCGCCGAGCAGCAGCTTCTCGGTATAGGGCTTGGCGAGACAGCCGAGCGCAAGCGCCTGTGCTTCCTCGGTGCAATTGCCGGTGACGAACAGGACAGCGATCCCCTTCGCCCCGGCGGCGCGGGCGACGTCGGTGCCGTCGCCGTCGCCCGAGAGGCTGATGTCGGTTAGGACGAGATCGAGCGCTTCGGCGTCGATCACCGCGACCGCGTCGGCAAAACTGTCGACCGTGGCGACGATCTGGTAGCCCGCGTCCTTCAGCATATATTCGTTGTCGAACGCCACGAGGGGCTCGTCCTCGACGATCATGATGCGGCTGATCCGCCTTTCGCGTTTGCCGAAGAGCATGTAGGGCGCACCCCTCCCGGATTGATATCCTCGCCTAACGAGCAATCTGGGGAGTGGTGCCGCCGTTGGCAATCGCCCCGGCGCAAATAGGCTTCGAACCGCCCGAGACACGCAGAGTCATGCCCGCGAACGACACTCCAAAGGCCAGGGAAGGCCAGCGCATCGCCAAGCTGCTCGCCCGCGCCGGCATCGCCTCGCGCCGCGAGGTCGAGCGGATGATCGGCGAAGGGCGGATCGCGATCGGGGGCAAGCCGGTCGAGACGCCTGCCACGCTCCTGACCTCGCTCCACGGCGTCACCGTCGACGGCAAGCCGGTCAAGCCGCCGGCGCCGGCGCGCCTGTTCCGCTATCACAAGCCGGCGGGCCTGCTGACCGCCGAGCGCGACCCCAAGGGCCGGCCGACCATCTACGACCGCCTGCCCAGGGATCTGCCGCGGCTGATGCCGGTCGGGCGGCTCGACCTCAACACCGAGGGGCTGCTGCTGCTCACCACCGACGGCGAGCTGAAGCGCCAGCTCGAGCTGCCCGCGACCGGCGTCGAGCGCAGCTACCGCGCCCGCGTGTTCGGCGAGGTCGGCCAGGCGCGGCTCGAGGAGCTGATCCACGGCGTCGAGATCGAGGGCATACGCTACGGCGCGATCAACGCCGATCTCGAGCGACGCACCGGGCGCAATGCCTGGGTCGAGATGCGCCTGCGCGAGGGCAAGAATCGCGAGGTCCGCCGCGTCCTCGAGCATCTCGGCCTCAAGGTCTCCCGCCTGATCCGCACCGCCTACGGCCCCTTCCCGCTCGCCGATCTGCCGGCCGGCGCGGTCGACGAGGTGCGGCAGCATGACCTCGTGGCGTTTCGCAAGACGCTTGGCGGATCCGGAAGGTGAGGATCATCGCCGGCCGGTGGCGCGGGCGGCGGATCGGCGCGCCGGCGGGTGAGACCACCCGCCCGACCAGCGACCGCGCGCGCGAGGGCCTGTTCTCGATGCTGGCGAGCCGGCTCGGCAGCTTCGAGGGATTGCAGGCCGCGGACCTCTTCGCGGGCACCGGCGCGCTCGGCCTGGAGGCGCTGTCGCGCGGCGCCGCTTTCTGCACCTTCGTCGAGAAGGACCGCAAGGCGCTCGACATCCTCAAGGCCAACATCGCCCATCTCGGCGCGGCGGAGAGCAGCGAAATCCGCGCCCAGGGAGTCGAGCACGCGCCGGCGCCCGCGGGGCCCTGCGACATCGTCTTCATCGACCCGCCTTACCGCGCGGGCCTCGCCCCGGCCGCCCTGGAGCGCGCCGCTTCATGGCTCGCGCCGGGCGGCTGGATCAGCCTCGAGCTGCACGGCGAGGCGCCGAGCCTCCCCCCCGGCCTCGAAATCGAGGCGGAGCGGCGCTTCGGCAAGGCGCGGGTGATTTTGCTCCGCAATGCCGTTTCCGCCGGTTGAATAGCCCTTTGGAAAATAGCCGCAAATAGACTAGGCTTGTCCCGCGGCACGGGCAAAGGCCCGGCCAAGAAAGGAGCAAGACGATGTTGGAGCCGAAGCCGACAGAAGACGAACCGATCGGAGCGCCAGCCCGCAAGGAGGAGGAAAAGCCGCCGGCCGGCCAGGAACCTGAAAAGAAGAAATAGCGCCCTTCCCGGCCGCGGCCGAAGCGAGTCGCGGCCGGACCGGCCACGCCCCGGCGCGCGCCAACGGGGTGGCAAGCAGGCATTCATCTGGTCTAAGCCATTGCGTAAGAGGGGAAACGCAAAGGCGGCCAGGGCGCGAATATGACTGCAGTGCTAAACGCCCATCGCGACCGGCTCAAAGCCGGCCTACCCACTTTGGCCGTCCACCTGCTGCTCGTCCTTGCCTTGCTGGCCGGCCTCGGCGCGGACCCGACGACCGCGCTTCGGCCCGAGCCCGTCCGGCTGCTCGACCTCGCGCCACCGCCGCCGCCCGCCGTCGTGACGATCCCGCCGGTCCGCGAACGGAGTCGCCGGCCCGAAGGCGCCGCCTCGCCGCCCAATCTCGAATCGCAGCGGACCGATATCGTCGCCCCTCCCCCCTTGATCCCGGTGCCGCCGCCCGTCGTCGCCGCCCTCGTCGCGGGCCCCGGCCTCGACCCTTCCGCCGGCTCGGCTGACGTGCCGGGCCCCGGCACCGGCAGCGGCGGCGTGGGCGACGGCACGGGCAGCGGC
>JBKJZJ010000169.1:0-6234 GCA_046715355.1 Allosphingosinicella sp.
GGGTGGGGGGCGGGGGGGGGGGTTTTATATGACGGGGCTGGGGCGGTACTGGGGCACTGTGCCCCCCACGTGCCCCCGACAGCGATCAGCCTCCCGACCGCCGCAGCGGCGGGCGCGGCGGGCGGGCGTCGGGAACGGCGGGACGCAAGGTGCGGAAACGGTCGATCCGGCATTCGCCGCCGGCGCGCGAGCGGATCGAATCGCGCTCGGCGCAGATCAGGCCGTCGCGGGTCGGGCTGATATAGAAGCCGACATAATAATCGAGCGCCGGGCAGCGCCGCTCGAGCCGGGCGCGCAGCCGCGTCCGGTCGCGCAGGATGAGGTCAAAGCTCTGCTGGCGCATCAAGGCGGCATGGAGGATCTGGCGGGCGGGCACGCAGCGCGGGCCGCGATCCTCCTGCCATTCGATCGGCCGCCGCTCCGCCACGGCGCGATTGCCGCCGCTGGGGCCGACCCGAATGATGATCTGCTGGTGGAAGGTGACCGATCCGCCCTGCTGGCGCTGGCGCGGCTGCGCGCTCTCGCCTTCGGGCGAGACGAACAGCAAAAGGGCGGCCACGGCCACCCGGATCACGCCGGACGCTCCATCGCTGACCGGAATTGATGCGCGCGCTTGAACATGGGATTAATTTGCCCCCGCCGCGGACGCCTATTATCCCGGCGCACATGGTCTACCCGCCCCAGGCCCTGCTCGACAAGCTCGCCGCTTTGCTCGGGGCGAAGGGCTTCACCCGCGACGCGCAAGAGATGGCGCCGCGCCTCAGCGACTGGCGCGGGCACTATCACGGCGCCGCCGCCGCCTTGCTTTCGCCGGGGACGCCAGGCGAGGTCGCACAGATCGTGCGCGCCTGCGCCGCGGCCGGCGTGCCGCTGGTGCCGCAGGGCGGCAACACCTCGATGGTCGGCGGGGCGACGCCGGACGCGTCGGGCGCGGCTCTGATCGTCTCGACGCGGCGGCTGAACCGGATCAGGAGCGTGGACGCTGGCGCCGGCATCGCGGTCTGCGAGGCGGGCGTGATCCTCGCCGACCTGCAGGCGCGGGCCCTGGCCGAGGGCCGGCGCTTCCCGCTCACTTTGGGCGCGCGAGGGTCGGCGACGATCGGCGGCCTCGTCTCGACCAATGCCGGCGGCACCCAGGTGCTGCGCTTCGGGCCCATGCGGTCGCTGGTCCTTGGGATCGAAGCCGTGCTGCCCGACGGCAGCCTGTTCGAGGGGCTGACCGTCTTGAAGAAGGACAATCGCGGCTACGACGTCAAGCAGCTGCTGATCGGCGCGGAAGGGACGCTCGGCATCGTCACCGCGGCGAGCCTCAAGCTGGTGCCGGCGATCGGCGAGCGGGCGGTCGCGTGGGTCGGGCTCGAATCGGGCCTGGCGGCAATGAATTTGCTTCGCCATCTCGAGGCGACCATGGGCGAGGCCATCGAAAGCTTCGAGCTGGTCCCGAAGAGCGCGCTCGACCTGGTGCTGGAGCATGTTCCCGGCACCCGGCCGCCGCTGGCCGCGCCGGCGCCCTGGAACGTGCTCGTCGAGGCGGTGGCGCCGATGGCGGCGCCCGGGCCCGAGCCCTTGCTCTACGAGGGGCTGCATTCGGCGCTCGGCATCGGCCTGATAAGCGACGCCGCGATCGCCGCCAGCGAGGCGCAGGCGGAGGATTTCTGGCGGCTCAGGGACAGCATTTCGGAGGCCGAGAAAAAGGACGGCCCGGCCGCCAAGCACGACATTTCGGTCGCGGTCGAGGACATGGCGGGCTTCATGGCCGAGGCGGCCGCTTCGGTCGAGGCGCGCTTTTCCGGCACCCGGGTCATCGCCTTCGGCCATCTCGGCGACGGCAACGTCCATTTCAACGTCCGCGCGCCCGCCGGCGCCGGCCCCGCCTGGCTCGAAGGCGAGGGCGAGGCGGTGAGCCGCCATGTCCACGATCTGGTCACCGCCGCCGGCGGCTCGATCTCGGCCGAGCACGGCATCGGCCAGATGAAGATCGCCGAGCTGGCGCGGCTGGGCGAGCCGGCGCGGCTCCACGCGATGCGGGCGATCAAGCGGGCGCTCGACCCCCGTAACATCATGAATCCGGGCAAGCTCGTGCCGCCGCCCGCTCAGGAGAGCCTTGCACAAAAGGCCGTTCGCCCATAGAGGGTTGCCCGGAATTCCGCGGCCGCGCGAGCGCCGCTCCCTAGCCACATGGAGAATGATACATGGCGACTCAGCCGCCGCCCCCCAATTTGCCGGTCTTCTACAACAATCTGGCGCCGCTCTCGAGCTCGATCCATTCGGGCTTCAAGGTCCGCCCGAGCGACCGCGCGCCGCATCTTGCCAAGGCCAATGCGATCCCGCTGACGATCGACGAGTTCATGACCGCGCAGCGCCATTTCCCGATCGTCTTCTCGTCGGGCGACACGCCGGTGCCGCTGGCGCTGATGGGCCTCAATGACGGCGTCAACGTCTTCGTCGACGACGAGGGCCGGCCGCTCAACCCGGTCTACATCCCGGCCTATGTCCGCCGCTATCCCTATCTGCTCGCCCGGCTCGACCAGAAGGCCGACGAACTGTCGCTCTGCTACGACCCGACCAGCGACCTGATCGGCGAATCGGTCGAGGGCGAGGCCCTGTTCGAGGACGAGAAGCCGACCGAGACGCTCACCGCCATCCTCAAATTCTGCGAGGATTTCGAGATCGCCGCGCAGCGCACCACCGCCTTCATCAAGGAATTGCAGGATCTCGACCTGCTGATCGACGGCGAGGTCACCATCCAGCCGGGCGACGCGCCGCAGCCCTTCCTCTATCGCGGCTTCCGCATGGTCGACGAGGAGAAGTTCCGCGAGCTGAACGGCGACGTGCTGCGCAAGATCAACCAGAACGGCATCCTGGCGCTGGTCCACGCCCACCTCTTCTCGCTGCCGCTGATCCGCGAGGTGTTCGGCCGACAGATGCAGCTGGGCAAGGTGCCCGAGCAGCTGCAGGCGATGGCGCCCGAGGGCGCGGCGTAGAAGGAGTCCCGAATCCCGACTGCCTCTCGGAAACTGCGGCACCGGAGGACGGCTGCGCTTTCCCGGCCCTTCCGGCGGCGTGACTTCATTCCCTTATAAGGGAGCTCCCTTATAAGGGAATGGGCATCGGAACGGTCGAAGGCGCTGCCGGGGCGGTTTCGCGCCGCCAAGCAGGGTGGATTTCCGGTCAGGCTGGTGGATTTCCGGTCAGGCAGGTGGGTTTTAGAAGGGGAGACCGCTCTTCGCAGGTGGCCCGGGAACGATTCCGTTCCGGCCATTCCGGTTTCCTCTTGAAACCGGAAACGGCCTTATTATCTTGAGGTCAGCGCCGCCGTATCCCCCCTTTACGCCGGCGCAACCCGCGCCCCTTCGCAAGCGGGGGCGCACCTCCCTGAACCTGGGCCGCCTCACGGAAACGTGAGGCGGTCTTTTTATTTGGGAATGGGGCGGCGCGGCAATACTACCGCTCTTGGCCCAGTCTTTATGGTCCGAAATGGCGGTAAGTTGCGAATCAATGACTTGCGCATTCTCAAAGTAGGACAAAAGAATAACTGGCCCTAATCGCTCAAACGGCTTATGAATAGCATGAGAGTCGACTCGAATCGGCCAAAGAATAGGGGAGGCGGGGATGAAGCATGGCGGGAAGCTCGCCTTCGTGGCGGCGGCGCTGACCGTCGCCGCGGCGGCCGCCGCCTGGGCCAGCGAGACGGTCACCTACACCTATGACGCGCGGGGCCGGCTCATCAAGGTCGAGCGCAGCGGCAACGTCAACAACGGCGTCAAGGCCGAGTACAAATATGACAAGGGCGACAACCGCACCAACGTCAACGTGGTTTCGCCCAATTGAGCGCGAGGCGCCTGATCCGGGCGCTGCTCGCGGCCGCCCTCGCGACGGCGGGCACCGCCGCCCGCGCGCAGGACGTTCCGCAGGTCATCTCGCCGCTCCGGGTCGAAACCGACCATAATGATGTCAACATGGCGACCGGCAAGACCGCGCCCGGCGGACCGGTGCTTTCCGTGCCGGCCGCGCCGAACCTGGTGTTCGACCGGGTGCAGAATGCGGCGCCGTACGTGAGAGGGCGGGTGTCGGGCGGGCCGGGAGAGATTCCGGTCGGCAATTATTCGGTGCATGGCGGGGGCGCCGCGTCGGAATCCTTCCTGTGCAGCGACACGATCGACTGCGAGAGCGTGACCGGTACGGGCTCGACCTTCCGGCCCGTCGGCCTCAATTCCTACCGCTACCAGCAGGCGGGGTCGGGCGCGATCTACACCTTCAACCTCAAGCATCTGAACTCGACCGGGTCGCCAAGGAACATCCAATATTATGCGTCGCGGATCGCCTGGCCGAACGGCGAGGCGATCGACTATTCCTACGACACCGTCGTTCACAATGGCCTGACCTACTACCGTCCGAACGCGCTCACCAGCAACATGGGCTATGCGATCGCGCTCACCTACCAGGGGAACGACTTCGCCGGCGACCCGACGAGCTGGGCCACGATCGCTTCGGCGACGCTTCATGCCGGCACGCCGTCCGGCACGGCGCTCAGGCGGCTCACCTATGGCACCGGCACCGTCACCGACAGCGGCGCCACGGTCACCGACACGAGCGACGACCGCGTCTATGGCTGCGCGGGCTGCGGCGGCACGCTCGGCATCGAGGTCGAGGCGGCCTCGGCGATGCTGCAGCTTCCGGCGAGAGCTCGCCCGCGCTGCAGGCGTTCGCGCACCCCAGCGCGCAGGTCGTCGCCTCGGTGACGCGCGACGGCGTGCAGTGGAGCTACGCCTATCAGAATTTGCACCAGGAGACCGGAAATCTGAACTGGCTGTTCGACGGCGTCACGGTGACCGGCCCGAACGGCTTCAACCAGACCTACCAGACCACGCAGGGCGGCCCCGTCAAGTCACAGTTCAACGCCGTGACCGGGATCACCGACTCGCTCAGCCGGGCGAGCAGCTACCAGATCGACTTCTTGACGATGCGCGTCACCCGGGTGACCTCTCCCGAAGGCAATGCGGTGAGCGTCCTTTATGACGCCGCCGGCAACATCGTCACGCGCACGCAGCACGCCAAGCCCGGCAGCGGCCTCGCCGACATCGCGCAGACGGCCGGCTACACGCTGCCCGAGCTCCCAAACCTCTGCAACCTCTCCTGCTGGCGGCCGAACTGGACGCGCGATGCCCTCAATCGCCAGACCGACTATCTCTACAACGGCAACGGCCAGCTCATCGAGCAGACCGAGCCGGCGGACGCGAATGGGGTCAGGCGGCGCACGATCGTCGAATATGCCCCGTCACCCGTGGCAGGCATCAGCCGCCGCTCGGTGGTGCGGGTCTGCGGCGTCGGCACGACCTGCGGCACCAATCAGGAGCATCGCACCGAATATGAATATCTCGGCGACACCTTGCTGGTGACGCGCGAGCGGCGGGTGGATCTGGCGACGGGCGCCGCGCTCGAGACGAATAATAGCTACGATCTCGCGGGCCGCCTGCTCGCCGTCGACGGTCCGCTGACGGGCAATGCGGACACCAGCCACAACCGCTACGATGCGTTCGGCCAGCTGGCGGGAACGATCTCGCCCGATCCGGACGGGGTGGAAACCGGCAATCCCCGGCTCGCGGTCAGGAACAGCTACGATCCGGCCGGGCGGCCGATCAAGGTGGAGAGCGGCTCGCTCTTGGCCTGGCAGCCGGAAACGGTGGCGCCGGCCGACTGGGCCGGGTTCACCGCCGCCCGCACGGTCGAGACCCAATATGCGCAGAACCGCAAGCTCCGCGAATGGACGCGCGAGGACAGCACGGGCGTGGTGCGCGCCATGACCGAATATAGCTACGACACGCAGGGCCGGCTGGAATGCACGGCGGTCCGGATGAACCCGGCCGCGTTCGCCTTCGCCGGCACGCCCAATGCGTGCGTCCCGAACACGCCGGGGACGGCGCCCAACGATTACGGCCCGGACCGGATCACCCGCAAAGTCTACGACGCGGCCGGGCAGCGGCTGCAGCTTCGCGAGGGCGTCGGCAGCGACGTCGAGGCCGCCGAAGCGACCTGGGACTATAACGGCAACGGCCAGGTCACGACCGTGATCGACGGCAACGGCAACCGGGCCGAGCTGCGCTACGACGGCCATATGCGTCAGGACCGCTGGACCTTCCCGAGCACGACGCGGCCCGCTTCGTACAACGACGCCACCCAGGCCACGGCGCTGGCCAGCGCGGGCGCGGTGAACCCGAACGACTATGAGGCCTA
>JBKJZJ010000170.1:0-8364 GCA_046715355.1 Allosphingosinicella sp.
TGCCCGATTTGCGACCAGGGCGGCGAATGCGATTTGCAGGACCAGAGCATCGCTTATGGTCGCGGCGCGAGCCGGTTCGACGAGAACAAGCGCGCGGTTACCGAAAAATACATGGGCCCGATCATCAAGACCGCGATGACTCGCTGCATCCAGTGCACGCGCTGCATTCGTTTTGCCGAGGAAGTGGCGGGGATCGAGGAAATTGGCGCGATCTATCGCGGCGAGAATATGCAGATCACGACTTATCTCGAACGCGCGGCGCAGAGCGAGCTTTCGGGCAATGTCGTCGACCTGTGCCCGGTCGGCGCTTTGGTCTCCAAGCCCTACAGCTTCGAGGCGCGGCCCTGGGAGCTGAGGAAAGTGCCCGCGATCGACGTCATGGACGCGGTCGGCACCAACATCCGCCTCGATGCGCGGGGCCGCGAGGTGATGCGCGCGCTCCCCCGCCTCAACGAGGACGTCAACGAGGAATGGGCGTCGGACAAGACCCGCCACGCGGTCGACGGGCTGACCAGGAACCGGCTCGACCGGCCCTGGGTCCGCGAGGCGGGCAAGCTCCGTCCGGCGAGCTGGGACGAGGCCTTCGCCAGGATCGCCGAGGTGGCGAAGAAGGCCAAAGCGAGCGTCGCCGCGGTGGCGGGCGACCTCGTCGACGTCGAGACGATGTATGCCGCCAAGCGCCTGCTCGCCTTGCTCGGCTCGGACCTGCTCGAAGGCCGCCAGACCGGCCTCGCCTACGACAGCTCCAATCTCGCCGCGGTCAATTTCAATACGGGTATCGCCGGCATCGAGGCGGCGGACGCGATCCTCCTGATCGGCACCAACCCGCGCTGGGAGGCGCCCCTGGTCAACACCCGCATCCGCAAGGCGGTGCGGGCAGGGGCCAAGGTGTTCGCGATCGGGCCCGAGATCGACCTAACTTATGCCGTCACTTGGCTGGGCGACGATCTGGCCTTGCTCGCCGAGTTGCCCGAGGCGCTCAAGCAGGCCGCGCGGCCCGCGGTCATCGTCGGCGGCGCCGCACTCAAGGTGGCGGGCGGGCAGGCGGCGAGCCTGGCGCTGGTCGACGGCCTGAACCTCGCCCGTGAGGGGTGGAACGGCTATAACGTCCTGCACACCGCCGCGGCGCGGATGGGCGGTCTGATGCTCGGCTACGCGCAGGCCGGCGGCATGACGTCATTGGCGGAACTGGCGCCGAAGCTGCTCTTCCTGCTCGGCGCCGACGAGGCCGATCTCGCGCCCTTCGCAAGGAGCTTCAAGGTCTATCTCGGCCATCATGGCGACAAGGGCGCGCACGCCGCCGACGTGATCCTGCCGGCCGCCGCCTATAGCGAGAAGCACGCCATCCACGTCAATCTCGAGGGCCGCGTCCAATATTCGGAGAAAGCCGTCGATCCGCCCGGCGACGCCCGCGCCGACTGGTCGATCCTGCGCGCCCTTTCCGACGTGCTGGGCAAGCCGCTGCCCTTCGACAGCTTCGGCGAATTGCGTCAGCGGCTGTTCGCCGACCACCCGGATTTCGCGCGCCCGGGCCTCATCGCTTTCGAGTGGGCGCCGCCCGCGCTCGAGGCGGTGACCATCGCCCCGAACACGGCGCTCACCTATCCGATCCGGGATTTCTACCTCACCAATCCGATCGCCCGCTCCTCGCCGACGCTGCAGCGCTGCTCGGCCGAGCTGCTGCACGGCGCGGACTATGCGGAGGCGGCGCAATGAGCTTCTTTCGCTGGTGCATGCGCTACGGCGCCGCGATCCTGTTCGTGGTCGCCCTCGTCCAGCTCGCCATCGGGCTGATCGGGCCGATCCACATGCTCCTCTCCACCACCGGGCGAATGGCCTCCGATCTCGGTTACCGGCCCGATCAACCGTCCCTGCAGCTCCAAATTCACCTGCAGATGGTGATGAACGCCTTCACCACCGCCGCCTTGCCCTTCTTCGGCGCGCTGGTGATCAACCGGCTCGACCGGCGGACGCGGCCGGCGGACGAGACGGAGCCGTTCGAATGACCGCCTGGTTCCAGGGGCTGCTCGGCGCCGGCTGGGGCTGGTTCATCGCGACCCTCGTCCTGATCCTGCTGATCGCGCTGCCGTTGATGCTCGCGGTGGCGATGATCATCTATGCCGACCGCAAGATCTGGGCGGCGATCGCCTTGCGGCGGGGGCCGAACGTGGTCGGGCCGTTCGGCCTGCTGCAGAGCTTCGCCGACGGGCTCAAGGTCTTCCTCAAGGAGACCATCATCCCGTCCTCGGCCAATCGCGGCCTGTTCCTGATCGCGCCGATCATCACCTTCGCCGTCGCTTTGGTCGCCTGGGCGGTGATCCCGTTCGGGCCCGGCATGGTGCTCGCCAACATCAATGTCGGCCTGCTCTACCTGCTCGCAATCTCCTCGCTGGGCGTCTACGGGATCATCATCGCGGGCTGGGCGTCCAATAGTAAATATCCTTTTTACAGCGCCTTGAGAGCGGCAGCTCAGATGGTGTCCTATGAAGTCTCGATCGGCTTCATCCTGATCCCGGTGGTGCTGTGGGCTGGCACCTTCAACCTCACCGGGATCATCGAGGCGCAGCGCGGCCATATTTTCGGCACGATCAACGGCTTCGGCTTCAACCCGCTGCTGTTCCCGCTCGCGGTGATGTTCCTGATCTCGGCCATGGCCGAAACCGCGCGCGCGCCCTTCGACCTCACCGAGGCGGAGAGCGAGCTCGTCGCGGGCTACCAGACCGAATACAGCTCGATGAGCTTCGCGCTCTTCTGGCTCGGCGAATATGGCAACGTGCTTTTGATGTGCGCCATGAACGCCCTGCTCTTCTGGGGCGGCTGGCTCCCGCCGATCGATTGGGCGCCCTTATACGCCGTGCCGGGAATCCTCTGGTTCTTCCTGAAAATATTCATTTTCTTCTTCATCTTCTCCTGGGTGAAGGCGACCGTGCCGCGCTTCCGCTACGACCAGCTGATGCGGCTCGGCTGGAAGATCTTTCTGCCCATCTCGCTGATCTGGGTGTTCCTGGTCTCGGGCTACCTGATGCTGCAGAAGCAGGGGATGCTGCCGTGGTAGGCGAGCTTGCCGCTCTCGCCCTCGCGACCCTGGCCCAGGCGGGCGATTCCGCCGAGCAGGACGGGGTGATGTTCACCTGTCAGGGCGCCGACCCCTTCTGGGTGGCCGTCCCGACCAACCGGGTGCGCGGGCGCTATCATGCCACCGCCGGCGGCCATTGGATCAGCGGCGCCGCGCCGCGCGAGAGCGGCTCGCCGACCGGCTTCGAGGCGGCCGAGGACAATCTGCCGCGGCGATTGACCCTGCGTTGGCGCACATTCGTCAGCGGACCCGCCGAGCTCGAGATTTCCGATTATGACGCGGCCGCCGGGACCGCGCGCTATCGCTTTCGCGGCCGCCGCCAGGACGCGGCGCGGGAAGCGCCGCCGGTCGAGACGAGCGGAGCCTGCACCGCCAGGGTCACAACCGCGCGGCCGCGGGAGTCGTTCGAAGGCATCGCCCGCAGGGTCGATTGCCATGTCGACTTCTTCCTCGAGGAAGTGGGGCAGCCGCGCGGCGAGACCATGGGGACGGGGGATTATGTCTTCATGTTCCTCCACCGCGAACCCGGCGAGACCGGGCAGGGCCGGCTGCTCTACATCCTGTCGCTCGGCGACGGCCGCTCGTGGATGGAGCGGGCGGACGTGCGGGTCCAAACGGGCGACGCCTGGCCGGCCTTTTCGGCGAGCGTCGACTTCCCCTGGGGCTCGGGGACCTTCCGCTCCGACCCCGCCAATCAGGGACGCATCCTCTATCGCAGCGAGTCGCCGCTGCACCACGCGGTCGCCAACGATGTCGCCGAGGGCCCCTGCATTTTGGTGCCGCAGGCGGGGAGCTACCGGCCGTGATCGCCCTGCTCCTGCTCTCGCTCGCCGCCATGCCGATGGACGCGCCGCACCCGCCCCAGAGCTGGACCGGGCCCGGCTTCGTCTGCCGGATGACCCATGATGAAGGTGGCGGCGCCTTCACGCTCGCCGGCAGCTTCGGCACCGGCCGCCGCTTCGACAGCGCCGCCGCGGACCGCGGGCCCCACTGGCTCTACACCTTCCCGGACGCCAGCATCGCGGATAGCGAGATCGGCTTTTCCGGCCCGGCGATGGAGGCGCGGACCGGCGTGGTGGGTGCGCCCGACGCCATTGCTTTTGCCGGCCTCAACATCGCCTATCCGCGCACCGGCGGCGGCATGGAGCTGGTCATCGAAGGCGTGAGCGGCGCCAATCGCCAGGCCCAGCTCCTGGGCTATCGCCACGGCGAACGCGTCGCCCGCGGCAGCTGCACGCTGACGCCGGCCGGCGCGCCGCGAAACCGCGCGCGGGCGCGCTCATGACGATCCTGCTCCTTGCCGCCCTCGCGCTGCAAGTGCCTGCGGGCGAGATGCGGCTCGATTGCACGCTGACCGACAGCAGCGACGCCGCCGCCGCCGAGCCGACGCGGCTCGCCTTGACCCTGGACGTGCGCGGCCGCCGGATCGCCTCCGCGCGGGTCGACGGGCCGCCGCTCTTCTCCTCGACACAGGGGCTCCAGGTCTTTTCCGGTTCGCCCGACGCGAGCGGCGGCCTTCGCATCGAGTCCAGCCAGCCCTCGCCGCGCCAGCTCCGCTGGACCGCGACGCTGCGGGACGGCACGATCGCGCTCAGCCGGCAGACCTCCCGGATCACGCTGAGCCCCGTCGCGGGCGAGCAGGGCGTTTATGCCGGAACCTGGCTGCTGGGCCCGACCCGGCTCGGCGGCAATTTCTTCATGGAGGGATCGTCGGGTGCGATCCGCTGCCAGGCCCCGGCGGCCGGCAGCGCCTCCAGCGCTCCGATGCTTCCGCCACGGGAGACGCAGCCATGATGATGACGGCGATGTCCGCGGCCGCCTTGCTCGCCGCGTCCCTGCCGGGGAGCTATGATTGCACGATCGAGCGCCAGGCCGTGGTCACGGAAACCGGCGTCCAGCCCGGCGATGCCGTCCAGTTCCCCGAGGCGGACCGGGACGCCTGGCGCTTCAGTGTGCGCGTAAGGACGCCTGCCAACGCCGCCCCCGAAGTCCGGGTCGAATGGCCGGCCAATCCGATCCAGATCGCCGGGACCCATCCCGGACTCGATCTCGCGCCCGGCCATGTCGCCTTCATGGCGATGGCGAGGGGGCCTTGCATGTTCACGGAGACGAACTGCATATCGCTTATCCAGCTGTCGGCGCGCGAGGATGGCAGCGCGGCCTTCACGATCATGCCGGCAGGCCTGGCCGGCCCCACGCAGCTGCATGTGATCTTCATCGGCTCCTGCCGGCGGCAGGGGGCGTCATGATGGGGATCGGTCACCTCGCCGCCGCCGCGCTGCAGGCGGCCGCCTGGCAGCCCTTGCCGCTGACGACGGCGATTCCGCCGATGCTGTTCGTCTGCACGCCGCGAGGCGAAAGCCGGCCCGATTTTAGGCGGCCCTGGTGGCAGATTTCGGTCGCGCGGACGGACGCCGTCAACCGCGTCCGCCTCTATCAGGTGGGTCGGGGACATGTCGCGGATCAGGTCATGCTCGAAAATGCGCTCACCGCCTACGAGGTCCAGCGCGAGCCGGCGAAGAGCCGGTGGCGCATGCGTTATGCCCGCGGCGCCGAGAGCCTCACCCTCGAATATGTCGACCCGCGGGAGGAGGACTTCACCAATCTCAGCTTCGTCTGGCGGCGGCCGCGAAGCGTCATGGAGGGCCGGTGTTCGCAGGCGCCGTCGGGGCAGCAGGGCTGGGAATTGCGGGAGGAAGCCTGGCGATGAGCATAGCGCATTACATCAAGACCTTCACGCTCTGGGAGTTCGTCAAGGCGCACGCCTTGACGCTGAAATATTTCTTCAAGCCCAAGGCGACGATCAACTATCCTTACGAGAAGAACCCGATCTCGCCCCGCTTCCGCGGCGAGCATGCGCTGAGGCGCTATCCGAACGGCGAGGAACGCTGCATCGCCTGCAAATTGTGCGAGGCGGTCTGCCCGGCGCTCGCCATCACCATCGAGGCCGAGCCGCGCGCGGACGGCAGCCGGCGGACCACGCGCTACGACATCGACATGACCAAGTGCATCTATTGCGGGCTGTGCCAGGAGGCCTGCCCGGTCGATGCGATCGTCGAGGGGCCGAACATGGATTTCGCCACCGAAACCCGCGAGGAGCTGATCTACGACAAGGCCAAGCTGCTCGACAATGGCGACAAATGGGAACGCGCTCTGGCCGCGAACCTTGCCGCCGATGCGCCGTATCGGTAGGGGGCGCGGATGCCGTTTCTCACCTGTTTCCCGGCGAAAGCCGGGACCCAGTTTCCCCCTTCCTGCTGGACCCCGGCCTTCGCCGGGGAACAGGAAGGCGGCGGTCTGCCGTCATGATCCAGGTCTTCGTCTTCTACCTCTTCGCCACCCTGGTCATCGCCTCGGGGGTGATGACGATCGCCTCCCGCAATCCGGTGCACTCCGTGCTCTGGCTGATCCTCGCTTTCTTCAACGCGGCGGGCCTGTTCCTGCTGATCGGCGCCGAGTTTCTCGCCTTCCTCCTGGTCATCGTCTACGTCGGCGCGGTCGCGGTCCTGTTCCTGTTCGTGGTGATGATGCTCGACGTGGATTTCGCCGCCTTGCGCGCCGGCTTCGCCAATTATCTCTTCCCCGGCCTGATCCTCGCCGCCGCCTTGCTCGCCGAGATGGTGGCGGCCTTGCTCGCCCATGGCGCCGGCGCGATCGACCTGGGCGGGCGGGCCGCGCCGACGGGGGCGGAGGTGTCGAACATCCAGGCGCTCGGGCGGATGCTCTACACCGATTATCTGTTCATCTTCGAAGCGGCGGGCATCGTCCTCCTCGTCGCCATGGTCGGCGCGATCGTGCTCACCCGCCGCAAGCGCTCCGACGTGCGCCCGCAAAGCGTCTCCGCCCAGGTCCGCCGCCGCCCGCAGGACGCGGTCGTCAACATGCGGCCCGGCGTCGGCGAGGGGATGACGCTGTGATCGGCCTGGGCCACTATCTCACCGTCGGCGCGATCCTGTTCGTGCTGGGCGTGTTCGGCATCTTCCTGAACCGGAAGAACGTGATCGTCATCCTGATGGCGATCGAGCTGATCCTTTTGAGCGTCAACATCAACCTCGTCGCCTTCTCGGTCTTCCTCCACGACATGGTCGGCCAGGTGTTCGCGATGTTCGTGCTCACCGTCGCCGCCGCCGAGGCCGCGATCGGGCTCGCCATCCTCGTCATCTACTTCCGCGGCCGCGGCACGATCGCGGTCGACGATATCAACCAGATGAAGGGGTAGCAGGTGGTCCAGGCGATCGTCTTCCTGCCCCTGCTGGCCGCCATCGTCGCCGGGTTCGGCAACCGCATGCTCGGCAACTTTGCCGCCAAGCTGATCACCACCGGCGCCCTGTTCGCCTCGATGTTCATGAGCTGGCCGATCTTCCTGGGCTTCCTCGCCGGTACCGAGCACAGCCAGCTCCACCCCGTCTTCACCTGGTTCACCTCGGGTGCGATGCAAGTCGAATGGGCGCTGCGCGTCGATGCGCTGACCGCGGTGATGCTGGTGGTGGTGACGACCGTCTCGGCGCTCGTCCACCTCTTTAGCTGGGGCTATATGGCCGAGGACGACAGCCAGCCGCGCTTCTTCGCCTATCTCTCGCTCTTCACCTTCGCGATGCTGATGCTGGTGACGGCCGACAACCTCGTCCAGATGTTCTTCGGCTGGGAGGGGGTGGGCCTCGCCTCCTACCTCCTGATCGGCTTCTGGTACCACAAGCCCTCGGCCAATGCGGCGGCGCTGAAAGCCTTCGTCGTCAACCGCGTCGGCGATTTCGGCTTCAGCCTCGGCATTTTCGGCACCTTCCTGGTATTCGGTACCGTCTCCATCCCGGCGATCCTCGAAGCGGTGCCCGGCATGGCCGGCTCGACCATCGGCTTTATGGGGATGCGCATCGACACGATGACCCTGCTCTGCATCCTCCTCTTCATCGGCGCGATGGGCAAATCGGCGCAGCTCGGCCTGCACACCTGGCTGCCCGACGCGATGGAGGGCCCGACGCCCGTCTCGGCCCTGATCCACGCCGCGACCATGGTCACCGCCGGCGTGTTCATGGTCTGCCGCCTGTCGCCGATGTTCGAGGCGAGCGCCGTGGCAACCGCCTTGGTCGTCTTCGTCGGCGCCGCCACCGCCATCTTCGCGGCCACGGTCGGCACCGTGCAGAACGACATCAAGCGGGTGGTCGCTTATTCGACCTGCTCGCAGCTGGGCTTCATGTTCTTCGCCGCCGGGGTCGGAGCCTACGGCGCGGCGATGTTCCATTTGTTCACCCACGCATTCTTCAAGGCCCTGCTGTTCCTCGGCGCGGGCT
>JBKJZJ010000171.1:0-7157 GCA_046715355.1 Allosphingosinicella sp.
GCCGACGCGCCGCGGCATGGAGATCCAGCCGCGGCTGTTCCAGCTGCGGACCAACTCCTCGCCCCATTCCTCCTCGATCAACGCGCGCTGGCGCGCCGCGACATTCCTGGGCAGCGGCCCCAGCGAATTGCCATCGAGATAGACGAGGCCTGCGGGCAGATGGAAACGCTCGCGCAGCGGCCGCAGCGGATCGGCGGCGTCGGCGGCGCGCGCTTCGGCGAGGGTGAAGCTCATGGCCCGAGCATCCGCCGGATCTCCTCGACCGCCGCCGCCCAGGCGCGGGTCTCGGGCGCGATCAGCTCGACATGGCCGGTGGCGTCGATCATGCGGACGCGGACGTCGTCGCCCGCCGCGCGCATCGGCCGCGCATAGCCTTCGGCATAGGCCGGCGGGATGATCCGGTCCTGCAGGCCGTTGATCAGCACCTGCCTTGCGCCGAGCGGGGCGAGGCGGGGCACCGAGGTGTCGGTGAAGGGATCGATCCGGCCCGCCCGGACGCCGCCGGTCAGCCGCACCACCACCTCGTTGCCGCAGCCATTTTCCGAGCGCGCCGCTTCCTCCAGATCGGGCAGGCCGCCAAGGCTGACGACGGCGCGGATCGGCAGCGGGTCGGCGCTGCGCAGCGGCGAGCCGGCCGGCAGCCTCGGCCGCCCGGACAGCCACAAAGCGAGATGGCCGCCGGCGCTGTGGCCGACGGCGACGAGGCGATCGAGATCGAGCCGATATTGGGCGGCATGGGCGGGCAGCGCGTCGGCGGCGGCGGCGGCGTCCCGGAAGGTGCCGGGATAGCCGCCGCCCGGCCGGTCGACGCCGCGATAGTCGATGTTCCACACGGCGATGCCGCGCCGCCTTAGATCCTCGGCGATCCAGTTCATGATCGTCCGGTCGGCGATATCTGTTTGCCAGCAGCCGCCATGGACCATCAGCACGACCGGATGCGGCCCCGCGCCGGCGGGCACCCAGAGGTCGGCGACCTGGAGCGGGTCGGCGCCGTAGCGGATCGTGGCGGTCGGGCGGGGACGGGGACGTTCGAGCAGATCCGGCCAGGCCATCAGGCCATTGAGGCCGCTTCCTTTGGGTTGGTTCGGAGACGCCATCGCGCAGGCGGCTAGCGCCAGCGCGGCGAGGAGAGCAAGGCCTTTCATCGACCCGGGCATAGCTCCGTCAGAGGTCGAGCACCACCTTGCCGCCGGCGCCGGCTTCGACCAGCCGGTGCGCCGCCGCGATCTCCTCGAGCGGCAGGGTCCGCGCGATATTGTGCCTGAGCCAGCCCTCGGCGAGGGCGTCGCCTATCGCGCGGATCGCATCCTCATGGGCCGCGCGGTTCATCGCGTAGACGAGGACGAACCGGACCGTGGCGTCGATCATGACCAGCGGCCAGAAGGGCAACGCCGGCATGGGCTCGGCGTCGGACGCATAGGTCGCGATCACGCCATTGCGGTTCAGGATTTTTAGGGTCGTCGCCAGGTTGGCGCCGAAGGCCACATCGACGATCCGGTCGACGCCGTCGGAGAAGGCGGCGACGGCCGCGGCCACGTCCTCCTCGCGCCGGTTGATGACGAGGTCGGCGCCTGCCTCTCGGGCCAGCTTCGCCTGCTCGTCGCTGCTCACCGTGGCGATCACCTGGGCGCCGCCTTGGGCCGCGAACTGGACCGCGTAGAAGCCCACTGCGCCGGCGCCGCCGGTGACCAATATTGTCCGGCCGGCCACCGGTCCGTCGGCGAACACGCAACGATGCGCGGTCATGGCGGGGACACCGAGGCAGGCGCCCTGGGCAAACGACACCGCGTCCGGCAGCGGCACCGCCTGGTGCGCGGACAGCGCGACATAGTCGGCCGCGGTGCCGAAAGGGCGGCCGAGCTGAGCTTCGTAGAGCCAGACGCGCTCCCCGATCCGGTCCGCCGGCACGCCCTCGCCGACCGCCTCGATCACGCCGGCGCCGTCCTGGTGCGGGATGATTCGCGGGAACGGCATGGCGAGATTGCCGCGGGCGCCGCCGCGGCCCTTGGTGTCGGACGGATTGACCCCCGAGGCACTGACGCGGACCAATACGTCGCCGGCCGCGGGCGCCGCCCTTTCAGCCTCGCCCACGACCAGCACGTCAGAAGCGGCGCCCTTGCGCTCGTACCAGGCTGCTTTCATGCCGGCGTCTTAGCAGCCGTCGCGGCGCGGATTCCAGGGGGCGCTGAACTGGATCTGGTTCATCTTGCACATTGCCAGCGACCAGGAGGCGGCGAGGCGGCGGAGGGAGGTGAGGAGCTTGCGCATCTCATATGTCCTTTCAGGCGGTGGTGTTGAAGCTGAGCGCGGTGATCGCGAAGGCCGCGACCATGGCGAGCAATTGCGCCGTCGTCCCGTCCCAGGCTGCCAGCCTGGAAGCGCCGGAGCGCAACCGGGAAAAACCGGCGCCAAGCCGCGCCAGGCCGCGATCGACCGACAAGCTGAACTGATCGTGATGCTCAACCCACATACGGGCGTCCATTTCATCGCGCATCTCGAAATTCCTTTCATGTCCGAGCCAGGAAGGGCGTTCCTGCGTGGCCCCGAAATGGCAGGAGGCGGCGCCGCGCGCCAACGAAACTCTGGACGGGAAGTATAAGCCTGGCTTATGGTCTGCGGATGCCCCGCCTGCCGCCCCTCAGCGCCGTCCGTGTGTTCGAGGCGGCCGCGCGCCACCAGAATTTCACCCAGGCCGCGGCCGAGCTCGGCATGACCCAGGCGGCGGTGAGCTATCAGATCCGCCTTTTGGAGGAGCGGCTCGGAGTGCCCCTGTTCGCGCGCCACAAGGGCCGGGTGTCGCTGACCGAGGCGGGGCGGCGCGCGGCGCCCGCGGTCTCGGCCGGATTCGAGGCGATCGCCGACGCCTTCGCCGCCATGGTCGCGGACGATAGCGGCGTGCTGACGGTCAGCACGACGGCGACGTTCGCGGCCAATTGGCTGGCGCCGCGGCTCGGGTCCTTCCAGCTGGCCCGGCCCGAGCTGGCGGTGCGGCTTAACACCGACAACAGCATCGTCGATTTCGCGCGCGCGGAGATCGACGTCGGCATCCGCAGCACCTCGGGCGCGGCCGATTGGCCGGGCCTGAGGACGCATTTCCTGTTCCGCCTCCATTCGACGCCCTTGTGCAGCCCGGATTTCCGCGACCGCCATCCGGTCGAAACGCCCGCCGATCTGCTCAATGTGCCCCGGCTCAGCCCGGACGATATCTGGTGGGCGGACTGGTTCCGCGCCGCCGGCGTCGCCGTGCCGGTCGAGACGGTGCCGACGGGCATCCGCTTCGACACCCAGGCGATGGAGGGCAATGCCGCGCTCGCCGGCGCCGGCGCGAGCGTGCTGACGCCGATGTTCTGGCGGGGAGAGCTCGCGGCGGGACGGCTGGTCCAGCTGTTCGAGCTGACCAGCTTCGAGGGGCCGGGCTATTGGCTCGTCTACCCGGAATATAAGCGCACCCAGCCCAAGATCGCCGCCTTCCGCGACTGGCTGCTGGCGCAGGTCGAGGCCGAAAAGGCGCGCGAGCCCGCCGAGATTTTCGTCGCGCCGTAAATCTCCCCTCCCCAGTGGGGAGGGGGTAGGGGGAGGGGGTTCGGCTTTCGAGAAAAATCCCCGACGCCCGACACCCCCTCCCTACCATTGCGGCCGCAGGTTCGTCCCCCGGACGAACCAAAGAGCGGCCGCAATCCCTCCAAGGGGAGGGGTTCAGTTGTCAGGCCTCCGTTGGCTCCGCCGCCGCCACCTCCGGCCGGGGCTTTCTCGGGAACCAGCGCCGGCGCACGTACAGGCCGATGCCGAGCAGGACGAGGAGGGCGAGCAGCCAGGGCGCGATGGTGATGAGCGCGACCAGGAGGATTTTGCCCCCTTCCGCGAAATTGTTGCCCGCCCGGCTCAGCGCCTCGCCGATCGTGGTCGGCGGCTGGTAGCCGGGGACGAGGCTGCCCGAGCCATATTGGAAGACCATCGGCGTGGTCGCGAGCGTCTCCTGCTGGGCCTCGCGATTCTCGCGCAGGCCGGCGATCTGGTCGCGCAGCTGCTGCGCCTCGTCCTCGAGCCGCTCGCGCTCCTCCGGCAGGATGTCGCGCGCGGCGAGCCGCGTCTGGATCCGCTGCAGCTCGGCGTTGAGCTGCTCGATGGTGCGGCCGGTCTGGCGGATGGGCGTGCCGACGTCGACGCCGCTGATCTCGGTCTCGGTCGACATGCCGCCGGCCTCGCGCACGGCGTCCGTCGCCTGGCGCCCGAACAGGCGGGCGCTGCCCGGCTCCAGCTTGAGCTCGAGCCTCGCCTCGATGTCGTCGGGGCCGATCACCTGGTAATGCACGCCGGTAATCCTGCACTTGGCGGGAGTCAGCTGCTCGCACATTTGCGCGTGCTTCTCCTGCAATTCGGCGACGCGGGGCGCCGCGAGCGCGAAGGCATAGCGATAGTTGAAGGCGACGCCGGGCGCGGCGGTCGGCGAGATGTCCGGGCCGCCGGCGGCGCGGCCGGCCTGGGCGCCGGGCGCCGGCGCGGCCATCGATTCGGCGGCGACGGCGTTGGACCCGCCCGACTCGCGCATCCGTTGAGTGGGCTGGCCGCCCTGCGAGTCGCTGCGGTCGGGGCCGCCTCGGCCGCAGGAGGCGGTGGTAGCGAGAAGCAGAACAAGGAAGGGAACGGAAGCGCGCACGTCACTCTCCTTTCGTTGTTATATTATCACATGAGTCTACCAGATCGGTAGACAATGGCAAGACCCCTCGCATCCCCAAATCCGGGCTGCTAACGCCACGCCATGAGTGACGTTTTCGATTCCATTGTCGAGCATCCTTTCGACGACGCCTTGTCCCAGCGCTACCTCGTCTACGCGCTTTCGACGATCACCGCGCGCTCGCTGCCGGACCTGCGCGACGGGCTCAAGCCCGTGCATCGGCGCCTGTTATGGGCGATGCGGCTGCTCAAGCTCGATCCGGGCTCGGGCTACAAGAAATGCGCGCGCGTGGTTGGCGACGTGATCGGCAAATATCATCCGCATGGCGACCAGTCGGTCTACGACGCGATGGTCCGCCTCGCCCAGGATTTCTCGCTGCGCTACCCGCTCGTCGACGGCCAGGGCAATTTCGGCAATGTCGACGGCGATAACGCCGCGGCGATGCGCTACACCGAGGCGCGGCTGACCGCGGCGGCGGGCGAGCTGATGGCCGGGCTCGACGAAGGCACGGTCGAGTTCAAACCCACTTATAATAATGAGGAGGAAGAGCCGGAGGTCTTTCCCGGCCTCTTTCCCAATTTGCTCGCCAACGGCGCCAGCGGCATCGCCGTCGGCATGGCGACCTCGATCCCGCCGCACAATGTCGCCGAGCTGATCGATGCGGCCGTCCATCTGATCGACGATCCCGAAGCGGAGGAAGCGGCGCTGCTCGGCTGGATCGCCGGCCCCGATTTCCCGACCGGCGGCGTCCTCGTCGACAGCGCCGAGGCGATCGCGCTGGCTTATGCGACCGGGCGCGGCGCCTTCCGCGTGCGGGCGCGCTGGACGATCGAGAAGGGGCCGCAGGGGTCCTGGACCGCGGTGGTCAGCGAAATTCCCTATCAGGTGCCCAAGGGCAAGCTGATCGAACAGATCGCCGGCCTGATCGCCGACAAGAAGCTCCCCATACTCGCCGACATACGCGACGAATCCGACGAAGCGATCAGGATCGTGATCGAGCCCAGGAGCCGCACCGTCGATGCCGACGTGCTGATGGAAAGCCTGTTCCGGCTGACCGACCTCGAATCGCGCGTGTCCTTGAACCTCAACGTGCTCGACGCCGCGCGCACCCCCCGGGTGATGAGTCTCAAGCAGGTGCTGGGCGAATGGGTCGGCTTCCAGCTCGAGGTCCTGGTCAAGCGCGCCGAGCACCGGGTCCGCAAGATCGAGGACCGGCTGGAATTGCTAGAAGGCTATCTGATCGCCTTCCTCAATCTCGATCGGGTGATCGAGATCATCCGCAACGAGGACGAGCCCAAGCCGGTGATGACCGACGAGTTCGGGCTGACCGACCGCCAGGCCGAGGCCATCCTCAACATGCGGCTCCGCTCGCTGCGCCGGCTCGAGGAGATGCAGCTCAAGAGCGAGCGCGACGACCTCGTCAAGGAGCGCGAGGGGCTGCGGCAGCTGATCGACGAGCCGAAGCTGCAGAAGAAGCGGCTCAAGAAGGATCTGGCGGCGCTCAAGGCGCGCTACGGACTCGAAACGGCGATCGGCCGCCGCCGCACCCTGATCGAGGAAGCCGCGCCCGCCCGCGACATCCCGCTGGAGGCGATGATCGAGCGCGAGCCGGTCACCGTGATCCTCTCCAGGCGCGGCTGGATTCGCGCGATGCGCGGCCATGTCGAGCTGACCAATGCCGAGGCGCTGAAGTTCAAGGAGGGCGACGAGCTCGCTTTCCCACTGCTCCACGCCCACACCACCGACAAGATCCTGCTCGCCTCGTCCGACGGCCGCTTCTACACGCTCGCCGCCGACAGGCTGCCGGGCGGGCGCGGCTTCGGCGAGCCGGTCAAATTGATGGTCGACATAGAAGGAGAGGGCAATGTCGTCGCCCTGCTCCGCGCCGGCGCGGCCGAGAAATTGCTGCTGGCCTCGTCGGACGGCCGCGGCTTCGTCACCTCGACCGCCGGCGCCGTCGCCGAGACCCGCAAGGGCAAGCAGATCGTCAATCTTCGGCCCGGCGCGGCGCTCAAGGTGGTGCGGCCGCTCCGGCCCGGCCAGGATTATGTCGCGGTGGTCGGCGACAATCGCAAGCTCGTCGCTTACCCGCTCGATCAGCTGCCCGAAATGGGCCGCGGCCAGGGCGTCCAGCTCCAGCGCTATCGCGACGGCGGCCTCTCGGACGCGACCGGCTTCGCGCTCGCGGACGGGCTGTCCTGGCCGATGGGCGGCGAGGGCGGACGCACCCGCACCGAGCCCGACATGAACCTGTGGCGCACCGCCCGGGGCGCCGCCGGTCGGGCCGCGCCCAACGGCTTCCCCCGCGACAACAGGTTCGGCTGAGACGCCGGAAGCATTGCCCGCGGCCGTCCGCAATAAAGATTAGCAAGCTAAAACAATTGACCCGGCCCGTTTGCTGATACATCGGCCATTCAGCCGCGTCCGCCGACACCCGCGCCGCCGCATTGCATTGAGAAACAGGGGATATGGGCGCGTGCGC
>JBKJZJ010000172.1:0-8837 GCA_046715355.1 Allosphingosinicella sp.
CGATCACCGACAACCATCCCGAGGTGTTCCTGCTCGTCCTGCTCGTCGACGAGCGGCCGGAGGAAGTCACCGACATGCAGCGCTCGGTGAAGGGCGAGGTCATCTCCTCGACCTTCGACGAGCCCGCTTCGCGCCACGTCCAGGTCGCCGAGATGGTGATCGAGAAGGCCAAGAGGCTGGTCGAGCACAAGAAGGACGTCGTCATCCTGCTCGATTCGATCACCCGCCTGGGCCGCGCCTACAACACGGTGGTGCCGTCGTCCGGCAAGGTGCTGACCGGCGGCGTCGACGCCAACGCGCTGCAGCGGCCCAAGCGCTTCTTCGGCGCCGCGCGCAATATCGAGGAGGGCGGTTCGCTCTCGATCATCGCCACCGCCCTGATCGACACCGGCTCCAAGATGGACGAGGTGATCTTCGAGGAGTTCAAGGGCACCGGCAATTCCGAGATCGTGCTGGACCGCAAGGTTTCCGACAAGCGCATCTTCCCGTCGCTCGACGTCGGCAAGTCCGGCACCCGCAAGGAGGAATTGCTGGTCGACCAGGGCAAGCTTTCCAAGATGTGGGTGCTGCGCCGGATCCTGATGCAGATGGGCACGGTCGACGCGATGCAGTTCCTGCTCGACAAGATGAAGGATTCGAAGACCAACGAGGACTTCTTCGCCTCGATGAACCAGTAATCAGAGGCGGCTCGACAGCGCGGCCCAGGCGCGCCTCGTCCCGATCGCGTAGGCGAGGCCGTAGACGAGGACGATCGCCGAGCTCCACAGCAGGAAGGCGTCGATCAGCTCCGGCCGGAGCAGCAGCATCGGCAGCGGCGCGAGCGCGCGCAGCAGATAGATGGCGCTGATCGCGACCAGGGCGGTGCGCATCAGCGGCAGGCGGCGGATCAGGCCGGCGCCGGCAAAGGCGTAGGCCGCCCAGATGGCGAGGATCGCGGCGATGCCGATCGCAAACAAGGCCGGCCGCCACATTCCCCGCGCGGCCATCCGCGCCATGCCCTCGCCGGCGCCGAAGAAGCGGTACCAGTCCGGCCCGCCGGCGATGATGGCGAGGTGGAGTGCCGCCGCCGCGGCGCTCAGCAGCCCGCCCGCGACCAGCCAGGGATTGCGCGGCATCTCAGCCGACATGCGCGGCGAAAAAGGCCTCGGTGCGGCTGTCGGCGAGCCTTGCCGCCGCTTCGCTCCGCCTGTTGCCCATTTCCGCCGCGAAGCCGTGATCCTCGCCCGGATAATCGTGGATCACGACCTTGGGATGGTCGTCGAGGCCCTCGTGGATCAGGGCCTGCTTGTCGGGCATGACGAAATGGTCGGCGCCGGCGAGGTGGAGCAGCAGCGGCCGGGCGATGGCGTGCTTCTCGCCGAGCAGGCCCTCCAGGCCGACGCAGTAATAGCCGACGGAGGCGTCGATGTCGGTCCGCGTCGCGCACATGAAGGCGAGCCGCCCGCCCAGGCAATAGCCGACGCAGCCTACGCGCCCGCCCTCCGGGAGCCGCGCGCGGGCGTCGCGGATGGTGGCTTCGAGGTCGGCGACGGCCCGGTTCTGGTCGAGGCGTTGCATCAGGGCCAAAGCCTGCTGGAATTGCTCGGGCAGGTCCGGATCGAGCTCGACGCCGGCCTCGAGCCGCCAGAACAGGTCCGGGGCGACGCCGACATAGCCCAGGCTCGCCATGTGGTCGCATTTGCGTCTGATGCCTTCGTTGACGCCGAATATCTCCTGGATGACGATGATCGCGCCCCTGGGCGAGCCTTCGGGCTCGGCCAGATAGGCGGAGAAGCCGCCATCCCCTTCGAGCGTCTCGATCGCGATTCGCGCCATGGCCGTCCTCCTGATTTGCAATCCGGGCCCCTATAGACCTAGACGCGCCGCAGCCAACAGACGGGAGAGGATGCGCGCATGAAAGTCACGGTCGACGTCGATTGCACGCCGGAGGAGGCGCGGCGCTTCCTGGGGCTGCCCGATCTCAGCCCGGTCCATGACGCCTATGTCGAGAAGATGAAGGCGGCGGTGACCGACGGGCCCAGCCCCGAAATGGTCGGCGAGATGATGAAATCCTGGGGGCCGATGAACGAGGCAGGCATGGCCATGTGGAAGCAGATGCTGGGCCAGATGGGCGGAAAGGCGGGCAGCTGAGCGCCCGCGCCCCAATATGACCGACACGATCTACGCTTTGTCCTCGGGCGCGCCGCCGGCCGCGGTCGCGCTGGTGCGGATCAGCGGCCCAAGAGCCGACGCGGCGCTGGCGGCGCTGGCGGGGCGCTTGCCCGAGCCGCGCGTGGCGACATTCCGGCGACTCCGCGCGGGCGGTGAAGCTCTTGATAATACCGTGATAATCCGCTTTCCTGGCCCGCATAGCGCGACCGGGGAGGACATTGCCGAGCTGCATCTCCATGGCGGCCGCGCGGTCGTCGCCAGGGCGCTGGAGGCGCTGGGGCGGATCGCGGGACTGCGCGAGGCGCGGCCCGGCGAGTTCACCCGCCGCGCCTATGAAAATGGGCGGATCGACCTCGCCGAGGCGGAGGGGCTCGCCGATCTGCTCGAGGCGGAGACGGAATCGCAGCGCCGCGCCGCGCTGGCGCTGGCGGGCGGCGCGCTCAGCCGGCAGGTCGAGGCGTGGCAGGAACGCATCCTGGCCTTGTCGGCCGAGGTCGAGGCCGCGCTCGATTTCTCCGACGAGGACGACGTTACCCCGTTGACCCGGGATTTCGGCGTGCACGTGCGCGCGATCCAGGACGAGCTCGCCGCGGCCCTCGCCCGGCCACGCGCGGAGCGGCTCAAGGAGGGCATCCGCGTTGCCATCGCTGGACCACCAAATGCTGGTAAATCGAGCCTCCTCAACGCGTTAGTTGGGCGGGACGCGGCGATTACGTCAGCCATTCCCGGTACGACGCGCGATCTGGTCGAGGCGCCGACGGCGATCGGCGGCGTGCCGTTCCTGCTGATCGACTCCGCGGGCCTGCGCGAATCCGCGGATCCGGTCGAAGCGATCGGCATCGCCCGGGCCCAGGCGTCGGTCGCCGCGGCGGACATCGTGCTCTGGCTCGGCGATGCGCGGGACGCGCCCGAGCGCGCGCTATTGGTCCACGCCAAGGCCGATCTGGGACCGCCGCCGGGCCGCGCGGATGTTTCCGTATCCGTAATGACCGGAGAAGGGGTCGATGCGCTCACCCGATTGCTGATTCAGCATTCGGGCTCGCTGCTGCCCGCCGCGGGGGAAGTGGCGCTGCACGAGCGCCATTGGACGGCGCTCAGGGCGGCTTATGAGGCGTTGACCGAGGTGAGAGCGGCCGACCTGCTCGTCGCGGCCGAATGCCTGCGCTGGGCGCGGGATGCGCTCGACCGGGTCACGGGCAAAGCGGGAGTCGAGGACATGCTCGACGCCTTGTTCGGTCGTTTCTGCATCGGAAAGTGATGTTTCACGTGGAACAATGGGCTAGAGGCCTCGGGTGAGCGACAATTTCGACATCATCGTGGTCGGCGGCGGCCATGCCGGTACCGAGGCCGCGGCGGCGGCGGCGCGCATGGGTGCGTCGGTGGCGCTCGTCAGCTTCTCCCGCGCGCAGATCGGCGCGATGTCGTGCAATCCGGCGATGGGCGGGCTCGGCAAGGGGCATCTGATCCGCGAGGTCGACGCGTTCGACGGCCTGATCGCGCGCGCTTCCGACCACGCCGCCATCCACTATCGCATGCTCAACGCTTCCAAGGGCGCCGCGGTGCGCGGCCCCCGGGTGCAGGCGGACCGCAAGCGTTACAAGGAGGCGATTCATGCGCTGATCGGCGCGCTGGCGGGGTTGGACGTGGTCGAGGGCGAGGCGAGCGCCTTGCGGCTCGAAGGGCGCCGCCTCACGGGGCTCGTCCTGGGTGATGGGCGCGCTTTGACCGCGAAGGCGGTGATTCTCGCAACGGGCACCTTCCTGGGCGGGAAGCTTCATTTCGGGATGGCTTCCCACGAGGGTGGCCGGATCGGCGAGCGGGCCGCCACGGCGCTGGCGCATCAGCTCCAGGCGCTCGACCTGCCGCTGGCGCGGCTCAAGACCGGCACGCCGCCCCGGCTCGACGGCCGCACCATCGCCTGGGCGGCTCTCGAGCGCCAGGATTCCGACGAAGCCGCGTGGACCATGTCGCCGATGAGCGCGGGCCGGATCGCGCCCCAGCTCTTCTGCGCGATCACCCGGACCAACGCGCGCACGCACGCCATCATCCGCGCCAATCTCGACCGCTCGCCGCTCTTCGCCGGCGAGATAAGCGGAGTCGGCCCGCGCTATTGCCCGTCGATCGAGGACAAGGTCCACCGCTTCGCGGATCGGGACGGCCATCAGGTCTTCCTCGAACCGGAAGGGCTGGACGATCCCGCCATCTACCCCAACGGCATCTCAACCTCCCTGCCGGAGGACGTCCAGCGGGCGATGGTGCGCTCGATGGCCGGGCTCGAGCGCGCCGAGATCCTGCAGCCGGGCTATGCGGTCGAATATGACCATGTCGACCCGCGCATCCTTGAGCCCACCCTGATGGTGCGCGACGTGGAGGGGCTCTATCTGGCCGGCCAGATCAACGGCACCACCGGTTATGAGGAGGCGGCGGCGCAGGGCCTGGTTGCCGGCCTCAACGCCGCCGCGTGGGCGGGCGGCGGCGCGCCCGTCCTCTTCGACCGCGCCGATTCCTACATCGGGGTGATGGTCGACGATCTCGTGCTGCAGGGCGTCACCGAGCCCTATCGGATGCTCACCGCGCGCGCCGAATATCGGCTGCGGCTGCGCGCCGACAATGCCGCGGCGCGGCTGACGCCCAAGGCGATCGCCGCCGGCTGCGTGTCGGCGGAACGCCGCCGCCATTTCGAGGCGGCCAGGAGCGAGCGCGCCCGCATCGAGGCGATCCTCGGGCGGCGGCACGGAACGCTGACCCTGGCCGAGCGGCTGCGCTTTCCGGAGACCGACGCCGCCGCGCTCGTCGCCCTGGAGCCCGAGCTGGGCGCGGCGGCGGCGGAGATCCTCGAGGAGGCGATCCAGGACCACCGCTACTCCCCTTATGTGGCGCGGCAACAGAGCGAGATCGACCGGCTGCGTTCGGACGAGGCCGTCAGGCTCCCGCTCGACCTCGATTACGGCGCCATTCCGGGTCTTTCGACCGAGATGGTCGAGCGGCTGGGCCGAGCCCGCCCGGCGACGCTCGGCGCGGCATCGCGTATTCGCGGGCTGACTCCGGCCGCGCTGGCGGCGGTGCTGGTCCACGCTCGGCGCAAGGCGGCCTGATGGACGAAGCGGAAGCGCGGGCCTGGGTCGAGCGCCGCCACGATGTTCCACGTGAAACAATGGAGCGGCTCGACGCCTTCGCGGCCCTTCTCCGGGAGGAGTCCGTGCGCCAGAACCTGGTCTCCAGAGCGAGCCTCGATCAACTCTGGCTGCGGCATGTCGCGGATTCGGCACAGCTGCTCGCCTTCGCGCCGGCGGCCCAGGCCAGCTGGGTCGATCTCGGCAGCGGGGCCGGCTTTCCCGGCCTGATCGTCGCCCTTCTTCACCAGGGGCCCGTGACCCTGGTCGAGGAACGCCGGCTCAGGGTGGATTTCCTCCGCCGCGCCGCGGTGGCGCTGGGCGTAGAGGTCGAGATTCTCGCTTCGAAGGCCGAACGCCTGCCGCCGCGCCGGTTCGACGTGATCAGTGCCCGCGCTTTCGCGCCCTTGCCCCGCCTGCTGGAGTTGGGCACAGGCTTGTCCACAACAAAGACGGTCTGGATCCTCCCAAAGGGCCGAAACGCCGAGACGGAACTGGCGGCGCTCGATGCTTCGTGGCAGGGTGACTTCCGGCTCGAAGCGAGCGTCACCGATCCCGAGGCGCGCATCATCGTTGCTTTAGGGGTCCAGCGCAGGGCGGCGAACCGCCAGAGTAGAGGAAAGCGTCGATGATCCGGATCGCGGTCGCCAACCAGAAAGGCGGGGTCGGCAAGACCACCACCGCGATCAACCTCGCCACCGCTTTGGCCGCGACCGGCTGCCGCACCCTGCTCATCGACCTCGACCCGCAGGGCAATGCCTCCACCGGGATGGGCATCGCCCATAGCGCGCGCGCCCATTCGAGCTACGAATTGCTGACCGGCCAATGCACGCTCGAGGAAGCCATCGTGGCCACCAAGGTGCCGCGGCTCGACATCATCCCGGCGACCGTCGATCTGTCCGGCGCCGAGATCGAACTCATTGAATTACAAGGAAGAACTCACCGTCTCGACAAGGCGCTGGAGGGCGCCGCCGACGCCCGCTGGGACGTCTGCCTGATCGATTGCCCGCCCTCGCTCGGCCTGCTCACGGTCAACGCGCTTATCGCCGCCAATTCGATCCTGGTCCCGCTGCAGACAGAGTTCTTCGCGCTGGAGGGCCTGAGCCAGTTGCTCCAGACGGTCGAGCGGATCCGCGCCCGCTTCAATCCCGAGCTTTCCATCCTCGGCGTCGCCTTGACCATGTTCGACCGCCGCAACAACCTCTCCTCCCAGGTTTCGGCGGATGTCCGCGCGTGCCTGGGCAAATTGGTGTTCGAAACGGTGATCCCGCGCAACGTCCGCCTCTCCGAAGCGCCGAGCCACGGCGTCCCGGCCTTGATCTACGACCACCGCTGCCCCGGCTCGGAGGCCTATATGGCGCTCGCCCGCGAGCTGATCGAGCGCCTGCCGCGGAAAGCCGAGGCCGCATGAGCAGCGATCCCTTCCCGAAGAAAAGGCCCACGGGGCTCGGCCGCGGCCTCTCCTCGCTGCTCGGCGAGGTCCAGCAGGAAGCGCCGGTGCGCGCCGGGACGGAAGGCACCGCCTCCGGCGGCTCCGTGCAGATGATCCCGATCGCGGGCATCGAGCCGCATCCGGGCCAGCCGCGCCGCATCTTCCACGAAGACGCCCTGGCCGAGCTCGCGCAGTCGATCGAGGCCCGGGGCGTCATCCAGCCGATCGTCGTCCGGCCGCACGGCCATCGCTTCCAGATCGTCGCCGGCGAGCGGCGCTGGCGCGCGGCGCAGAAGGCGCGGCTGCACGAAATCCCCGCCATCGTCCGCGAGTTCAGCGACGAGGAGACGCTCGAGGTCGCCCTGATCGAGAATATCCAGCGCCAGGATCTGAACGCGATCGAGGAAGCGCAGGCCTATCGCCGCCTCGTCGAGGATTATGGCCACACCCAGGAGGAATTGGGCAAGCTCGTCCACAAGTCGCGCAGCCATGTCGCTAACCTGTTGAGATTACTAGAGCTTCCGGCGAAAGTCCAGGTCCTGGTCGGGACCGGCCAGCTCAGCATGGGCCATGCTCGCGCGCTCGTCTCGGCCAAGGACCCCGAAGGGCTGGCCGAGGAGATCGTGCGCCGCGGCCTGTCGGTCCGCGAGGCCGAGAGGCTCGCCCGCGAAGGCAAGGTCGCCCGCCAGCGCCGCCTGCCGATCGAATATAAGGGCGCCGGCGCCGACATCGCCGCTTTGGAGCGGCAATTGGGCGACCTGTTGGGCCTCAAGGTCGCGATCCGGCACAGCCCCAAGGGCGGCCAGGTCGTGCTCGCTTATTCGACGCTCGACCAGCTCGACATGATCTGCCAGCGCCTCAGCGGCGAGAAGATCTGACGGGCCGCGTGACGCGAGTAATCCGTCATTGCGAGCGAAGCGAAGCAATCCAGCGGCTCAGGCACCGGTAGCTGGATTGCTTCGTCGCTACGCTCCTCGCAATGACGGAGACAATCAGTCCGACCTTCCCCTATCTCAGTCGTGCCGCCTGGCGGCAGATGGCGAACAGCTCCTCGTCGACCGCAGTCGGACCTAGGCCGCCGGACGCCTTGCCCTGCCGCTCCGCTTCCAGCAGGCGGCTGACGCTTCGTGCCAGGGCGTCCGAGCGCCAGCGTGAAAGTTGCTTGCCGATTGAGTCCTTTTCTTTCCAGAACAAGGACTTCCCCTGTGCCGCCATGACGGCACCGGGGCTCGAGCCACGCTCAACCTGGGCTCGCAGGCGGGACAGCAGGCTCATCCGGCGGAGTACCGCCCGGATCAGCGGGATACCCTCTATGCCTTCACTGGAGAGCCGGAGCAGCTCGGCCTGGAGCATGGCCGCGTTGCCGCTCCCGACGCTGTCGACGAGGCGGCTCAAATCCCCTTCCTCGGCCGCCGCTCCGACGGCGTCGAGGGCTTCGTCGTCGAGCGGCCTCGGCCGCTCTGGCGCGGCGTCCAGGTACAAGGCCAGCTTCTGAAGCTCGAGCGCCAATATGGCCCGGTTGCCGGCGCAGGCGTCGGCGAGTCGTCGGGCGACGTCGGGACGGACGGTCAGCCCCTCGGCCCGCGCCATCTCGGTCACCAGCCGCTCGGCCTCCTGCCCTTCCGGGGCGTAGCTGGCCAGAGCCAGAGCGGCCGGCTCGGCGAGGGCGAGCTTGACGAGCTTGGACGTGGGTTTAAGGGCGCCGGCGATCAGCAGGACCGGATTGCCCGCTGCCGGGGCCTGAAGCAGCGCCTCCACCGCGGCCAGGCTTTCGTCTCCGGCCGGCTGGACGACGATGTAGCGGGCTCCGCCGAACAGTGAGATGGAGGCCGCCTCGTCGGCCAGGCGGGCCGGATCCGCCTTGAGCTCCGCCCCGGTCAAGTCCACCCGCTCCGAATCGGCCCCTGCGCCGGAGGCGGCGACCTTCACCAGCGAGTGCGAGCCGGAATCGTCCGGGCCGTAAAGCAGAAAGAAGCGCCAGGCCGAGGGGCTCCTCAGCGCCCGCTCCATCTCGGCGCGCTTTGCCTTCACGGTGCGCTGCCGGTGCGCCGCGCATAGAGGGCGACCCGGGTGACGATCTGGTCGGCGACTTCCTTGGACAGCCGCTCCAGCGCCGTCTGCTCGGCCGCGACGGTCGCATA
>JBKJZJ010000173.1:0-24234 GCA_046715355.1 Allosphingosinicella sp.
CCTTCGACAGGCTCAGGATGAGCGGGGCGGCACCACCTATGACGATCGAGTGGTCCGCGCGCGCCTGGCGCAGGCGTTCGGCCGGCTGATCCGCCGGCAGCGCGACCAGGGCATGTTCGTTCTCCTCTCCGCGGCGACGCCGTCGCGGCTGCTCGACGCCTTCCCGGCCGGGGTGCGCGTCTCGCGCGTGCCGCTCGACGAAGCGATCCGCCGGGTGCGCGCGCGGCTGGCGCCGGACGCGGGGCTCATGCATGATGGCGAGCTGGAGAGGACCGAAGATCTCGAATGAAGACGCTCACCTTGCTGCGCCACGCCAAATCGGGCTGGGACGCGCCGGTCGCGCGCGATTTCGACCGGCCGTTGTCGCCACGCGGCCGCAAGGCGGCGCGGGCGATGGGCCGCGAGATGAAGCGGCTCCACCTCGCTTTCGACCGCGTCATCGCCTCGCCGGCGGCGCGCGTCGCCGAGACCATCGACGGGCTGGAGGAGGATTATGGCGCGCTCGCGGCCGAACCGGATGAGCGCGTCTATCTCGCTTCGGTCGAGACCCTGCTCGACATCGTCCGCGCGACCGACGATGCCGAAGTGCGGCTGCTGATCGTCGGCCACAATCCCGGCATGGAGCAGCTCGCCTTGCTGCTTGCCCGGCAAGGCGCGCCGCGCGACGCGATCGCCGCCAAATATCCGACCGGCGCGCTCGCCGAGCTCCGCTTCGAGGCGCAAAGCTGGCGCGACCTGAAAGCGGGCGCGGGTCGCCTGGAGCGCTTCATCCGCCCCCGCGACCTCGATCCAGGGCTCGGCCCGGAGGACTAGCTGGACTGGGCAATGATCCGGCGCTGGAACTCGTCCAGCCGGCGGTCGATCGCCGCCTGCTCGTCGGCGCTGAGCCGGCCCTCGAGCATCCGGAAGCGGTAGCGGCCCTGATCGATCTCGAGCACGCCGAGCCGCCCGGGCGAGCCGGTTTCGGCGATGAACAGGGGCACGCCGAGGTAGATCACCTCGTCGTCATGCGCGGCCGGAAGGATGCTCGAGCGTCCGCACATTATCCCTGCCGTCCCCTCCGGAATATCGGCGGAGAAACGGCCGGCGGCCGAGGTCTGCCGGAGCACGTGGAGGTCGGGCGCCTCGATGGTCGACATGCGTCCCTCGGGCGTCGTCTCCATCAGGTCGCAGCGCAGCTCGCGCAGCGGTCGCGGCGAATCGGCGGCCGGCGCGGCGGAGGCCAGAGCGAGGCCGCCCACAGCGGCGAGCGAGAAAGCGGTAAAACGTAGGGTCACAGGGTCGTCTCCTCTAATGCGTCGGCGAGCACTTGCCGAAGCGCGCGCAAGTCGTCGGTGGGGAAAGGGGCATGCTGGTTGGCGGCCGCCGGCCCGGCCGGGGCCACCGCCGCTTCGTCGGACGCCGCCGCGCCGCCTTTGCCGAGCAATTGCTGAACACCGCGGATCGTATAGCCGTCCTGGCTGAGCAGGCGATGAATGCGCCGCGCCAGGGCGACGTCGTCGGGCCGGTAATAGCGGCGGTTGCCGGCGCGCTGCAGCGGCTTCAATTGCGGGAAGCGCGTCTCCCAATAACGCAGGATGTGCTGGGGAACGCCAAGCTCGCCGGCAAGCTCACCGATCGTCCGGAAGGCGAGCTCGCTCTTGCGGATCGGCTCGGCCATATCAGCCGCTGCGGGCGATCCGCTCGCGCATGATCTGACTGGCGCGGAATGTGAGAACGCGACGCGGCGCGATCGGAACCTCGACCCCGGTCTTCGGATTGCGCCCGACCCGCTCGCCCTTGTCGCGAAGGATGAAGCTGCCGAAGCCGGAAATCTTGACATTCTGCCCGTCGGCCAGCGCGGCGCACATATGGTGCAGCACACCCTCGACGATGCCGGCGGATTCGGCGCGTGACAGCCCGATCTCGCGATGCACGATGTCCGCCAGATCGGCGCGCGTGAGCGTCCCGACGGACGGTTTGCGGATCGCACCTGAATCGGCCATCAAGCCGTCCCCCTTCTCAATCGAGAATTCGGAACCTTAACCGCGCTTTAGCGCGAGTGCAATCGAACTCTGCGGGTTTGTTACGGGCTCGTAAAAATAGTGTGACGATCCGGTACGCCGGTCAGACGCGGATCACGGCCGCGCCCCAGGTGAAGCCGCCGCCCATCGCTTCGAGCACGATGAGGTCGCCCTGCCTGATCCGACCGTCGCGCACGGCGGTGTCGAGCGCCAGCGGCACCGACGCGGCGGACGTATTGGCATGGCGGTCGACGGTCACGATCACCTTGGCCGGATCGAGACCAAGCTTCCTCGCGGTGGCGTCGAGGATGCGCTTATTGGCCTGGTGCGGCACCACCCAGTCGATCTCCTCGACGCCGTGGCCGGCCGCGTCGAGCGTCTCGCCGAGCACGGCGGCGAGGTTGACCACGGCGTGGCGGAAGACCTCGCGGCCCTTCATCCTGAGCTTGCCGACTGTGCCCGTCGTGGAGACGCCGCCGTCGACGTAGAGCATGTCGTTATAGCGCCCGTCGGCATGGAGCCTGGTGGCGAGGATGCCGCGATCTTCGCTCTCCCCGGCGCTGAGCACGACCGCGCCGGCGCCGTCGCCGAAGAGGACGCAGGTCGCGCGGTCCTCCCAGTCGAGGATCCGGCTGAACGTCTCGGAGCCGATCACCAGGGCATGATCGGCCATCCCCCCTTTGAGCATATTGTCGGCGACGGAGAGCGCGTAGAGGAAGCCGGTGCAGACCGCGGCGACGTCGAAGGCGATGCAGTCGTCGATGCCGAGCGCGGTCTGCACCCGCGTCGCGCTCGCCGGGAAGGTCTGGTCGGGGGTGGCGGTGGCGAGCACGATGAGGCCGATCCGCTCGGGCCCGATTCCGGCCGCTTCGAGCGCCTTGCGCGCGGCCTCCGTCGCCAGCGTCGCCGTGGTCTCGCCGTCTCCGGCGATGTGGCGGGCGTGGATGCCGGTGCGCTCGACGATCCATTCGTGGGTGGTGTCGACCCTCTCGGCCAGTTCCTGGTTGGTGACCCGCCGCGACGGCAGCGCGGAGCCGGTGCCGGCGATGATCGCGCGGCGGCTCATTTGGCGGCGGCGAGCTGGGCGGTTTGCGCCGAGACGTTGGCGAGGTCCTCGGTGATCTTGCGGGTCAGATCTTCGCGCACCATCCGCGCCGCCACCCGGATCGCATTGGCGACGCCCTTGTCGGTGGCGCTGCCATGGCTCTTCACGACGAGGCCGTTGAGGCCGAGGAAGACCGCGCCATTATGGTTGTTCGGATCGAGATGGTGGCGGAGCAATTCGGTGGCGGGCCGCGAGATCAGGAAGCCGATCTTGGAGCGGGCGGAGCTCCTGAATGCGCGCTTCAAAAGGTCGGTGACGAAGCGCGCCGTCCCCTCCAGCGACTTCAAGGCGATATTGCCCGAGAAGCCGTCCGTGACGATCACGTCGGTGTCGCCGCGGGACAATTTATCGCCCTCGACGAAGCCCGCGAAGCGCATGTGGAGATGGTGCGACTCGCGCAGGATCTGGGCCGCTTCCTTCAGTTCGTCCGTGCCCTTCAATTCCTCGGTGCCGATGTTGAGCAATTGCACGCGCGGCCGCTCGAGCTCGAGCACGACCCGGGCATAAGCGGCGCCCATCACCGCGAACTGGACGAGGTTGTTGGTGTCGCACTCGGTATTGGCGCCGAGATCGAGCATCACGCAATCATTGGCGCCCAGGGTCGGCAGCAAGGCGGCGAGCGCCGGCCGGTCGATGCCGGGCATGGTCCTGAGCGCGAGCTTGGACATCGCCATCAGTGCGCCGGTATTGCCGCCCGAAAGCGCCGCCTGCGCATCGCCCTCCTTCACCGCGGCGATGGCTCGGCCCATCGAGCTGGTCTTGGCGCGGCGGATCGCCTGGGTGGGCTTGTCGTCGCCCGAAATGACGTCGTCGCAATGCACGATCTCGCAGACGTCGGCGAGGCTGCGATGCTTGGCAAGCTCGATGCGGATCGCGTTTTCGTGGCCGAACAGCATGAAGCTTAAATCGTCGCGGCGATGCCAGGCGTCGGCGGCGCCCGCGACCATCACCTCCGGTCCGGAATCGCCGCCCATCGCGTCGATTGCGATCCGCGGCCCTCTTCCCACCAACGTCTCCCGTGCTGCAGCCGGACCGTCTTACGCTTCGGTCTTGAGGATTTCACGTCCCTTATAATGGCCGCAACTCTGGCACAGATTGTGGGGCAGGCGAAGCTCTCCGCAATTGGGGCATTCCTGATAGCCGGTCGGCTTCAGCGCGTCGTGGCTGCGGCGCATGTTGCGCTTGGAGGGCGAGGTCTTTCTTTTGGGGACGGCCATCGTGGCACCTGTTCTGTGTTCGAATGATGTGGCGAATGCCGGCTGCGATGGTCAGCGGCGGATCGGCCGCTGGCCTCGCGGCCCGATGCTCTCGCATGAAGGGAGCCGCCTATAGCGATTCCGCGTGCGGTTGCAAGCATCGCCTCGCCGTGCTTACCCAGGAGGCAAAGGAGACCCGCATCTTATGATCCTGCCGATCACGCTCACCATCGCCGGCGCCGCCGCGATCCTCCACGTCTGGCTCAGCCTGCGCGTCTCGCGGCTGAGGCGCCCGCTCAAGATCGGCTTCGGCGACGGCGGCAACGAGACCTTGCTGCGGCGGATGCGCGCGCACGGCAATTATGCCGAGAACATGCCGATCTTCCTCATCCTGCTGGCCCTGCTCGAGCTCGCCGGCGGCGACAGGACGATCCTGTGGGCGGTCGCCATCGCCTTCATCCTGGCGCGTCTGCTTCACGCTTTCGGCATGGACCGGCCGGGCGCTAACTGGATGCGGGTCTCGGGCATCTCGCTCAGCTGGCTCGTCCTGCTCGGCCTCGCCGGCTGGGCGCTGAGCTTCGCCTATCGCGACGCCGCGCCGGCGGCAGGCCAGGGCGTGCAGATCTCGCCGGGCCGCACCGCCTAGGCCCGCGCCAGCCCCCGGTCCGCCACGAAGGGATTGGTGCGCCGCTCCTGGCCGAAGGTGCTCATCGGGCCGTGGCCGGGGACGAAAGCGGTGTCGTCGCCGAGCGGCCACAGCCGCGTCGTGATCGCGTCGATCAGGTCCTGATGGTTGCCCATCGGGAAGTCGGTGCGGCCGATCGAGCCCTGGAACAGCACGTCGCCGACGATGGCGAGCCTCGATTCCGGATGGTGGAAGACGACATGGCCGGGCGTGTGGCCCGGGCAGTGATAGACGTCGAAAATGAGCTCGCCCACCGTGACGGTGTCGCCGTTGACCAGCCAGCGGTCCGATTCGAAGACCTTGCCGGTGATGCCGTAGGCGCGCCCGTCATCCTCCAGGCGGGCGATCCAGAAGCGGTCGTCCTCGTGCGGTCCCTCGATCCTCACGCCCAGTTCGTCGGCGAGGATCTTGGCCGAGCCGCAATGGTCGATATGGCCGTGGGTGAGCAGGATCTTCTCGATCGTCACTCCATGCTGGGCGGCGGCGGCCTTCAGGCGGTCCAGGTCTCCGCCGGGGTCGGTGAAGGTCCCGCGCATCGTCTTGGTACACCAGATCAGGCAGCAATTCTGCTGCAGCGGCGTCACCGGGATGATCGCGGCGCGAAGCGGCGGATAGGGGGGAGTGCTGGCCATGGTCCCGCAAATGGCCTTGGCGGCGCGGCGTTGCAAGCTATGCTCTGGCCATGGAGCTCAGCCGCCGCCAGCTGCTCGCCGCCACGGCGGCCCTGCCCTTGCTGGCAGGGTTCGCCCAGCGTGAATATGAAGTGCCCTTCGTGCCGACGCCGCACGCTTTGGTCCAGAAGATGCTCGACCTCGCCCAGGTCGGCGCCGGCGACTATCTGATCGACCTCGGCTGCGGCGACGGGCGGATCGCGGTGGCGGCTGCGCGGCGCGGCGCCCGCGCATTGGGCGTCGACCTCGATCCGCTGCGCATCCAGGAGGCGGCGGCGGCGGCGCGGATCGCCGAGGTCGAGGCCCGCACCGTCTTTCGCCGGCAGGACCTGTTCCGCACGCCGATCTACGAAGCGAGCGTCGTCGCCCTCTATCTGCTGCCCGACGTCAACCTCAGGCTGCGCCCGCGCCTGCTCACCGAATTGCGGCCGGGCAGCCGAATCGTCAGCCACGCCTTCGACATGGGCGACTGGCGGCCGGAGGCGGAGGACGTGCTCGATCGCCGCCGCATCTTTCTGTGGATCGTGCCCGCGGTCGCCGGCGGCAGCTGGGCGCTGACCGACGCCGACGGCGCTCTCTATACGCTCGAGATCGAGCAGCGCTTCCAAGAGGTGGCCGGCACGCTGACCGGCGGCGGCCGGGTGCTGGAGCTGGAGGAGGCGGTGCTGCGCGGCACGGCGCTCCGCTTCAGCGCGGGCGGGCGCCTCTATGCGGGAAGGGTGGCCGATGCCGAGATGATTGGCGAGAGCGGCTGGCGGGCGCGCCGGCTGGTCTGATCAGGTGAAATGGCCGGCAAGGTGGGAGGGCGCCTCCTGCATCGCCTGGATGCGGCCGACGGTCACGGCGAGGAGGATGGCGGCGGGGATGAAGAAAGCGGCCGAGACCAGGCTCATGAAATCCGCCGCCACCAACGCGCCATATTCATCCATCCGGCTGAGCGCGAAGGCGATATTGCCGGTGATCGACGTGACGATCCAGCACGCCCACCACAAAGCGATGACCGGGGAAGCGTGCCCGAGCTGCCAGTCGCGCGGAGTCGCGCTCGCCTTCCACAATTCGCGGACTGCGACGAAAGGCATGACGAGGTGGACGAGCGGGATGAAGAACCATCCCACCGCCCAGCCCGGGCTCACCATCATGTCCTGCGCACCGAGCGCCCGGGCATTGACCTCGGCGCGGTAGAGCCAGACGAGAAAGGCGATCGCGGTCACCAAGAAGAGCGCGAGCTCGCCCCAGATCATGGCGGCCTCCGCGGCGCCGATCTGATAGCGGTCCAAGCTGCCCGCCCACACCAGCAGGATTTCCGCGAGCGTGACCGCGGCATTGGCCCAGAGCAGCCAGCGCACCGCCGTCGCCAGGGTACCATTGGCGCGAAAATCGGGGCGGTCGTTGGTCATGCCGCCGATGCGGCCGGCCCGGCATGCGCCTCGAAGTGCCGCGTCGCCTCGGCGCGGACATGGCGGTAGAGGAAATAGCCGGGAATGCCGAGGACGATACACAGCAGGCCCCAGATCGAGAGCTTGTTGTCGGTCAGGTAGAAGAGGGTCAGCACGATGCCGATGCCGGCCGTTGCCATCATCGCATATTCGTTGACCTTCGAGACGGCGAAGGCCTGGCGGCCCCGATCGTCGCGGACGCCGGATATGCCGCGATGGTCGATTGCGGTGTAGAGGTAGAAGCAGCCGCTCGTCCCCGGTTCGAGCAAGGCCGCGACGTCCTCATGGACGATCGCCTTGGCGATGGACCGGCTGCTGCCGTCGCGGAGGCGAAATTGCAGGCTTTGGTAAATGCGGGTCTTGCCGCGGATCCGCTTTACCACCGCCGCTTCGAGCGTGCCGTCGATCACTGAAACCGCCATCCTTCCCCCCTATCTCGCGTCCCCGAGCAGGTTCGCCTGCCAGAACATCAGCCCGACCCAGAATTGATAATCCTGATTCTCCTTCTTGGCGAAGCCGTGGCCCTCGTTCTGGCCGAGCAGATGCCAGGCGGTGCGGCCGGCGGCGCGGACTGCGCGGACCATCTGGTCGGCCTCGCTCGCCGGCACGCGCGGATCGTTGCCGCCGGTCACCACCAGGAGCGGGATGCGCAGCTCGCTGACCCGCGTCATCGGGCTGATCCGCAGCAATTCGGCGCGCTGGGTGCGCTCGTCGCCATATTCGACGCGCCTCAAATCGCGACGGTAGCTCTGGGTATTTTCGAGGAAAGTGACGAAATTGGAGATGGCGACGACGCAATTGGCGGCGCGCAGCCTGGTCCCGTAGAAGATCGCCGAGGCGTAGCACATATAGCCGCCATAGGAGCCGCCGGTGACCGCGAAGCGGCTCCGGTCGAGCGCCGGATCGCGGTCGAAATGATCGAGAAAGGCGCCGATGTCCCTGACCGAATTCTCGCGCAGCGCCGGGCCGTTGTCGAGGCTGACGAAGCGCTTGCCGAAGCCCGTCGAGCCGCGCACGTTCGGATAGAAGATGGCGATGCCGAGCTCGTTGAGCAGATAGTTGTTACGGCCAAGGAAGCCGGGCCGCGACTGGCCTTCGGGGCCGCCATGGATGTTGACGATGAGCGGCCGGCGGCCGGGGAAGCGCGCCGCATCGGGCCGGTAGAGGAAGCCCGAGACGCGCTCGCCGTCGAAGCTGCGCACCTCGATGAGCTGGGGCTCGACATTGACATTGGTGTCGAGGCCGCCGGTCTCGCTGCGGGTCCAGCGGGTCACGGCGAGCGTGCGCGGATCGACCGAATAAGCGTCGGAGGCGCTGCGCGCCGAGGTGAAGCTGAAGCCGACCGCCCCCCAGGGCGCGATCTGCAGCGAGCCGATCGTGCCGGCCGGCAAGGCGGTGACCAGCCGCGAGCGGCCGGTGCGCGGATCGAGCAGCCTGAGGCGGCTGATCCCCGCCTCGTTGGTGACGTAGGCGATGAAGCTGCCGTCCTCGGCGATGTCGAACGTGTCGACGTCCCAGTTGATATCGGTGACCGCCGGCGTGAAGCGGCCGGTGGCCGGGTCGATCCGGCCGAGCCGCTGGAACTCCGAGCCCTCGTCCGAGGTGATCCATAACGTCCCGTCGCGGGCGAATTCGGCGCCGCCATAGGAGATGTCGCGGCTGTGATCGCCGATCGGGGTCATCGCGCCGCTGGCGACATCGACCAGATAGGGATTGGATTTGGTGACCGAGAGATAGTTGATCGCCACCGCCCGCGTCGCGTCGTGCGAGAAATCGATGAGGCCCCAGCCGCCGCCCTGCACCTGCGCGACCATGCGGTTGCTGGGGGGGTTGCGCGGATCGACGACATAGAGGTCGGAATCGGTGCCGTTGCGGCGGGTCGAGGTGTAGGCGAGCCAGCGGCCGTCATGGCTCCAGGCGTTCATCTGGTTGCGGCTGCGGCCGTCGGTGAGCAGATTGAGGCGGCCGTTCGCCAGGGTGTAGAGCTGGAAGAACTCGCTGCCGCCGACATCCTTCTGCACGCTGAGCACGTCGCCGTTTGGCGACCAGCCGCCCTGGACGGGCTCGGCCTCGAAGCTCAACTGCTCGCGCGCGCCCATCGGCATGGCGACGCGGTGCAGCTGGACGGTATTGCCGAAGCGGGTGGTGATCAGCATCGAGCGGTCGCTGGCGTTCCAGCCCGCGAACCCCGCCGTGCGGAACTCCATATAGGGCCGGGTCTGGCTGGCGAGCTCGGCCGGAACGGGCGGGATGCCGTCGGCGACGAGCGCCGCGGGCTTCTCCACTGCCGCGGGCGGAGTTGCGCTTTCCTGGGCGAAGGCCGCGCTCAGCGGCAAAGCGGCGGCGAGGGCGAGGGCGAGCTTGAGGCGCATGGAGTTCCTCCCGATGACCGATTCGGCATGTGGGGCGCGATCTGGCCTTTGCGCGTTCGATGCGTCAACAGATGTGTGATGAATCCGGGAATCGACCCTTGCTGACCCAATATGGCGTGCTCCCCTATCGGGTAGATGAGGCGGGCGGCCTCGAATTCCTGCTGATCACCTCGAAGGAGCGGCGGCGCTGGGTGATTCCCAAGGGCAATCCGATCCCCTTCTTCCTCAATTACGAATCGGCGGCGCGCGAGGCGTTCGAGGAAGCCGGGATCGAGGGCCGGATCGCGACCCTGCCGGCCGGCAGCTACCGCTATGCGAAACGGCGGCGCTCGGGCGGGGAGGCGGCGGCGATCGTCACCGTCTATCCGCTGCTGGTCACCCGCGAGGCGGCGGACTGGCCCGAGCGCCGCGAGCGCGAACGGCGCTGGTTCGCGAGCGCCGAGGCGGCGGGCGCGGTCGAGGAGCCCGAGCTCAGGGCGCTGATCGCCGGCTTCTCCACGAACCCGGACGCGCTCTATCCGCGCGCTTCTCTGGTTGTTATGGGCGTTAACCGATTCTCCTGGGGGTATAGGGTGCTCAGATTCATTCGCGCGATCATGCCGAAGGAGGACCGCTTCTTCGACATGTTCGAACGCCACGCCCAGATCCTCGTCGCCGGCGCCGGCGCGATGCAGAAAATGCTCTCGGGCGAGGAGGGGATCGCCGAATCGTGCAAGCAGATCGAGGCGCATGAGAATGCCGCCGACGACGTCACCCGCGAGGTGCTGGTCGGGGTCCGGCGGTCGTTCATCACCCCGTTCGACCGCAGCGCGATCACCGCCTTGACCTCGGCGATGGACGATGCGCTCGACGAGATGTGGCATACCGCCAAGGCGATCACGCTCTACGGCGTCGAGCGCTTCGAGCCGCAGATGCAGGAGATGGCGGTGCTCGCCGCGGAGGCGTCGCAGCTGGTGCTGGAGGCCGTGCCTCTGCTCCGCAACATCGGCCGCAACGCCGCCCGGCTGCACGACATCACCGAGCAGGTCGTCCGGCTCGAGGGCAAGGCCGACGACCTCTACGATTCCGGCCTCAGGGCGCTGTTCGAGGCGCACGGCGACCGGCATCCGATGGGCTTCATCGTCGGCCGCGAGGTCTACAGCCATATCGAACGGGTGCTCGACCGGCTCGAAGACGTCGCCGACGAGATCCAGGGCATCGTGATCGATCACGCCTGATGGACGGCTATACCTTCACCATCATCGCCCTGATCGGCGTCGCCCTGCTGTTCGATTTCCTGAACGGCCTCCACGACGCGGCCAACTCGATCGCGACCGTGGTCTCGACCCGCGTGCTGAGCCCGCAAGCTGCCGTGATCTGGGCCGCATTCTTCAACTTCATCTCCTTCCTTTTCTTCGGCCTCGCCGTCGCGACCACGATCGGCAAGGGGATCATCGATCCGGCGATCATAACTCCGGCGGTGATTTTCGGAGCGCTGATGGGGGCGATCACCTGGAACGTGCTCACCTGGTTCCTTGGTATCCCGTCGAGCAGCAGCCACGCATTGGTCGGCGGCCTGGTCGGCGCCGGCGTCGCGGCCGCCGGTTTCGGATCAATCGTTGCCTGGGGGGTGATCAAGACCGCGCTCTTCATCTTCCTTGCGCCGATTTTCGGGATGCTGATGGCGATCGTTCTGGTGATCGTCACCTCATGGCTGTTCAAGCCCGTCGCCGCGAACACGGCGGATCGCTCCTTCCGCCGCCTCCAGCTCGTTTCCGCCGCTGCCTACTCGCTCGGCCACGGCGCCAACGATGCGCAGAAGACGATGGGGATCATCATGGCTCTGCTGATCTCGCAAGGGCTGCTTGGCCGTCAGGACGCCATCCCGTTCTGGGTGATCATCTCATGCCAGATGGCGATGGGGCTCGGCACTTTGATGGGCGGCTGGCGGATCGTCCACACGATGGGCTCGAAGATCACCCGCCTGACCCCGCATCAGGGCTTTTGCGCGGAGACGGGCGGCGCCGTCATGCTGTTCGGCGCGACCGCTTTCGGCATCCCGGTCTCGACCACTCACACGATCACGGGCGCGATCATGGGCGTCGGCGCCGCGCGACGCGCCTCCGCGGTGCGCTGGGGCGTCGCCGGCAACATCGTCATCGCCTGGTTCCTGACAATTCCCGCCTCGGCGCTGACCGCCTGGTTCTTCTACGAGATGACCGTGATCTTCTGAGCGGGGGCGGAGAAGGGGACAGTTACTAGTAACTGTCCCCATTATCGTCAGCACTCCACCACGTTGACCGCCAGCCCACCGAGGCTGGTCTCCTTGTAGCGCTCGTTCATGTCGAGGCCGGTCTTGCGCATCGTCTCGATCACCTGGTCGAGGCTGACCCGGTGCGAGCCGTCGCCGACGAGGGCGAGGCGCGAGGCCTCGATCGCCTTGATCGCGCCGACCGCATTCCGTTCGATGCACGGCACCTGGACGAGCCCGCCGACCGGATCGCAGGTGAGGCCGAGATTATGCTCCATGCCGATCTCGGCGGCATTCTCGACCTGCGCGGGCGTGCCGCCCAATGCCGCGGTCAGCCCGGCCCCCGCCATCGAGCAGGCGACGCCGACCTCACCCTGGCAGCCGACCTCGGCGCCGGAGATCGAGGCATTCTCCTTGAACAGGGAGCCGATCGCGGCGGCGGTGAGCAGAAAGGTGTGGACTCCCTCGCGGTTCGAGTGGGGCGTGAAGCGCTCATAATAGCGCAGCACCGCGGGGACGATGCCGGCGGCGCCGTTGGTCGGCGCGGTGACGACCTTGCCGCCCGCCGCATTCTCCTCGTTCACGGCGAGCGCCCAGAGGTTGACCCAGTCGATCACGGTCAGCGGGTCCTGCAGCGCCCGTTCCGCCCGCTCGGTGAGCAGCCGGTACAATGCCGGCGCGCGCCGCTTCACGTTGAGGCCGCCGGGCAGGATGCCGTGTGCTGCCATGCCGCGGTCGATGCAGGCGGACATCGCCCCGGTGATGGTGTCGAGGCGGGTCTGAATCTCGTCGTCGGAAAGGCCGGCGCGTTCGTTGGCCAGCGCGATCTCGGCGATGCTCAAAGACTCGCGCGCGGCGATGGCGAGCAACTGGTCGCCCGAGCTGTACCGCCAGGGCACGTCCCAGGCGCCTTCGGGCGGGGCGTTGCGGGCGACGTCCGCCTCCTCGACCACGGCGCCGCCGCCGACCGAATAGGAGATGGCTCGGTCGAGCGTCGCGCCGGCTTCGTCATAAGCGGTGAAGCGCATGCCGTTGCTGTGGTGTGGGAGGCGCTCGCGCTGGAGGAAGTGGAGGTCGCGCGCCTCGTCGAAGGCGATGTCGCGCTCTCCGCCGAGCAGGAGGCGCCCGCTCTCCCGAATCCGCGCCACGACGAGGTCGGCCGCGTCGGGATCGATCCGGTCGGGCCGCTCGCCGCTGAGGCCGAGCAGGACGGCGCGGTCGGTGGCGTGGCCCTTGCCGGTCAGAGCGAGTGACCCGTAGAGATCGGCCTCGACCCGCGCCGTGGCGTCGAGCCGGCCAGCGTCGCGCAGCCTCTCGACAAAGCGGCAGGCGGCCGTCATCGGTCCCATCGTGTGCGAGCTCGAAGGACCGACCCCGATCTTGAAGAGGTCGAAGACGCTGCAGACCAAATTCTCTCTCCCGGCCGTGGCAGATGGCCCCGAAGGCTCGTCATGGCAAGCTTGAGCGGCCCGTTCGTGTTGCTCGACGACGCCCGGCCGGGCGGCAGGGCGCGGCTGTTCACGGGCCTGCGCGAGACGATCGAGACGCGCGATCCCGAGGAAATAGGCGATTGCCTCGAGCGTCTGCGCGGTACGGCGGCGGCGGGCTTCCTCGCCTATGAGGCCGGGGATGCGCTGGAAGCGAAGCTGGCGCCGCTGCGCGCCGCGCCCGCGCCGGACGCGCCGCCTTTGCTCTGGTTCGGCCTGTTCGACGCCGAGGAAGAGGTCGACGCCGAGGCGATCCTGCCCGACCCCGCCGGCGCCTGGGCGGGCCGCGCGAGGCCGCTGATCAGCCAAGCCGAATATGAGTCGGCGCTGGCGGCGGTGAAGGCGCATATCATCGCCGGCGACGTCTACCAGGCGAACCTCACATTCGCCGCCGAGGTGCCGGTCGCCGGCCATCCGCTCGCGCTCTATGCGGCGCTCCGGGCGCGGTCGCGCGCCGGCCATGGCGGCATCGTCTTCACCGGCACGCACTGGCTGCTGAGCCTCTCGCCCGAGCTCTTCTTCACGCTCCAGGGCGGGCGCGTCACCGCCCGGCCGATGAAGGGCACCGCGCCGCGCGACGCGGATCCCGCCGCCTTCGCCGCCGACCCCAAGCAGCGGGCCGAGAATCTGATGATCGTCGATCTGTTGCGCAACGATCTGTCGCGCGTCGCCAAGCCAGGCAGCGTCGAGGTGCCCGAGCTGTTCGCGGTCGAAACCTATCCGACCATCCTGCAATTGACCTCGACCGTAACCGCCGAGCTTGAGGAGGGGCTTGGGCCGATCGACCTGATACGCGCCATCTATCCCTGCGGCTCGATCACCGGCGCGCCCAAGATCCGGGCGATGGAGATCATCGACGCGCTCGAGGCGAGTCCGCGCGGCCCCTATTGCGGGATGATCGGAAGGCTTGCGCCGGACGGGGAAGCCGCGTTCAATGTCGCGATCCGGACGCTGACTTTTCGGGACGGCGCGCGCGTCGCCTGCCTGGGGCTCGGTTCCGGCATCGTGGCGGACAGCGTGCCTGAGGAGGAATGGCGCGAATGTCTGGCGAAGGGGGCGTTCGTGGAGACGGCAAGGCGGTTCGACCTGATCGAGACGATGCGCTTCGATCCGCAGGACGGCGTCATCGATCTCGACCGCCACCTCGCCCGCATGAAGGCGAGCGCCGACGCGCTCGATTTCCCGTTCGACCGGCACGAGACGCGCAACGAGCTCCAGGCCGCGACCTTCCGCGCCGGGCCGAGCCGGATCCGGATGATGCTCAGCCGGACCGGCGCGCTGGCCATCGAGATGCGGCCGCTGGAGCCCCTCCCCGAAGAGCCCGTCGAGGTCGCGCTGGCGCCCTTGCCCGTCCCGGCCGGCGATTTCCGTCTCCGCCACAAGACCAGCGACCGCGACTTCTACGACGAGGCGCGCGCGGCGGCCGGCGCGTTCGAGACGCTGTTCCGCGATCCCGAGGGCTTCCTGACCGAGGGCAGCTTCACCAGCCTGTTCGTCGGGCGCGGCGGCAAATTGGTGACGCCGCCGCTTTCCCGGGGCCTGCTTCCCGGCATCCTGCGCGGCCGCCTGATCGAGGAAGGCCGCGCCGAGGAGGGCGATCTCGTCGAGGCCGACCTCGGCCAGGGCTTCTATGTCGGCAATGCGGTGCGCGGGCTCGTTCGCGCGCGGTTAAGGTCGGAAGCGCGATAGGTGGCGCCATGACGATCGACCGACGCACCTTTCTCGCCTGCGGCGGCGCCGCCGCGATCATCGGCGTGGCGGTGACCATGCCCGGCCGCGGCGCCGACGCCCAGCCGGGCCGGTTTCCCTATCGGCTGACCGACGCCCAGTGGCGCCGGCGGCTCAATCCCAGCCAATATGCGGTGCTGCGCCAGGCCTCGACCGAGCGCCCCGGCTCCAGCCCGCTCAACCGCGAGCATCGCCGCGGCACCTTCTCCTGCGCCGGCTGCGGCAACCGCCTGTTCGCCTCGGCGACCAAGTTCGACAGCGGCACCGGCTGGCCGAGCTTCTACCGGCCGTTGCCCGGCGCCATCGTCACCCGCGCCGACAACAGCCTGCTCGAGCGCCGCACCGAAGTGCTCTGCGCGCGCTGCGGCGGCCATCTCGGCCACGTCTTCAACGACGGCCCCCGCCCCACGGGCCTGCGCTATTGCATGAACGGCGTCGCGATGACCTTCCGGGCGGCGTAGCAACTGTCCCCATTAAGCCGCGATCGGGAACCTCAGCAGCCGGTCCCGCACCGGCACCAGCGCCTGGGCGCCCGCGCCGACGGCGCGGACGATCTCGGGATGGTGGGCATCGAGGCCTCCGGTCAGCGATCCGAAGGCGGGGAGGATGAGCTTCGTCTCCGTCGCCACGAAGCAGCGGCGCGAGACCAGGCGGCCGCGATGGCTGATCCTAAGCTTGGGGTGGAAATGGCCGGAGAGCTCGGGCCGCGTCTCATTGGGGTCGGCCTCGTGGCGGAGCAGCAGGCCGTCGACCTCGGCCTCCCCGACGATCGTGCCCCCGCAAAGATCGGCGAAGCCGGGATCGTGATTGCCGGCGAGCCAGGTCCAGCGCGTCGCGGCGGTCAGCGAGATGAGCAGGTCGCGGGCGTCGGCGGGAAGGCGGTCGCAGCCATCGCGGTCGTGGAAGCTGTCGCCCAGGCACCAGATCTCGGCGGGCGCGGTGGCGGCGGCGATCGCGGCGAGATCGGCGAGCGTCGCCAGCGAATCGTAGGGCGGCAGCATCTGCCCGCCCGCGGCGAACCAGCTCGCTTTTTCGAGATGGAGATCGGCGACCAGCAGCGCCCGGCGCGCGGGCCAGAACAAGGCGCCCTGGGGGAGCGCCAGCAACTCGTGACCTGAGAACGAAAAGCGAACCATGCCCCGCTATAAAGCGGCGGCGCGGCGGCTTTCAAGGCGTCAGTTGGCGGCCGGGGCCGAAAGGCTGGCGGCGACAGGCGCGGTGGGCGCGGGCCGGCTGGCCTGGCCCTGCGTGGTCCAGAACAGCAGCCCGCCGACGAGAAAGCCCTGGGCGACCAGGGCGAACGGGTTCTGCAGCTTGTTCCAGATCTTCACGGGCTTTCTATCCTTGCCAGGCTTGCGTCGAAACCTCGTCCGCAATTCCTAAACAAAGGCTGAAGCCGCCAGCATTATCGTACCAAACGAACGAATCGCGCGACGAAAGCTCCGGCGCCGGAACGAATCCGGCGCCGGTTCATCGGGGGTTTAGGCGTCGGCGGTCGCTTCCGCCTTCGCCTCCGAAGCGGTCGCGGCGGTCTCGATCGTCGCCGGGGCCTCGCCGCCGATCGCGATCTTGCGGGCCTTCATCGCCTCGGGAATCTCGCGGGCGAGCTCGATCGAGAGCAGGCCGTCCTTCAGGTCCGCGCCGGTCACGAACACGAAGTCGGCGAGCTCGAAGCGGCGCTCGAAGGCGCGATTGGCGATGCCCATGTGCAGGAAGCTGCCGTCGCGGCCTCGGTCCTCGCCTCGGCTGCCGGTGATCGTCAGCATGTTCTGGTGGGCGACGATCTCGATCTCCTCGCGCCTGAAGCCCGCCACGGCGAGCGTGATGCGATAGCTGTCGTCGGAGAGCTTCTCGATGTCGAAGGGCGGATAATTGTCCTGCTCGGCGCGGCTGGCGCTCTCCAGGAAATCGAACAACCGGTCGAAGCCCACGGTCGAACGGCGATAGGGCGAGAAATCATAACCACGCATGTTGATGTCCTCCATTGAGCAACATTGTTGGGGGCTGCCCCGACGGGCCAACCCACTGATAAACAGACCGGAAGCCGAACTCAGGCCTTCCGGCAGCGATGATTTAGGAGAGGAATCCGGCGGTTCAAGACCGAGTCAGCTGGCCCGTGACCACCGCCGCCAGATCGTCGATCCCGAACGGCTTGCGCAGCACCGGCACGTCCGGGCCGAGCGCGTCCTCGAGCTGGTCGCTCTCAGCGAAGCCGGTGACGAAGATGATCGGAAGGTCCGGCAGGCGGGCGCGGATCTCGCGGGCGAGCTCGGCGCCGTTCATCCCGGGCATGGCGAAATCGACCAGCACGAGGTCGGGCGCGCCTTTGTCCAGCGCCGCCAGCGTCTCCGCGCCGCCGGCCAGGTTCTCGACCCGGTGGCCGAGGCCGACCAAAGCGTCGGCGAGGAAGTCGCGCACGTCCTCGTCGTCGTCGACCACGAAGATGCGCGCGCCGCCGCCCGCGGCGACGCCGATGGCGCCTTCCCGGCCTTCCCCGAGCGCCTCGTCCTCGGCGTCGGCCGGGGCGCGCGGCAGCAGCAGCCGCACGATCGTGCCCTCGCCCTCGCGGCTTTCGATCCGCATCGTCCCGCCCGCCTGGCGGACGATGCCGTAGACCTGGGCGAGGCCCAGCCCGGTGCCCTTGCCGAGCGGCTTGGTCGAGAAGAAGGGCTCGGTGGCGCGCGCCGCGACCTCGGCGGTCATGCCCTGCCCCGAATCGGCGACGGCGACGCAGACATAGTCGCCCGCTTCGAGGTCGAGCCCGTCCGGCTCGCTGGTGATTCCGGTGGAGATGGTGAGAGTGCCGCCGTCGGGCATCGCGTCTCGGGCGTTGATGGCGAGGTTGAGGATCGCGTTCTCGAGCTGGTTCTCGTCGCACAAAGCGCGGTCCGCCTCCGGGTCGAGTTCGGTACGGATGGTGATCGCGCTGCCGATGCTGTGCTTGAGCATCAGCTTCATCGTCTCGATCACCTTGTTGACGCGGACCGGCACCATGCGGATGCGCTGGATTCGGGAGAAAGCGAGCAATTGCGAGGTCAATTTGGCACCGCGCCGCCCCGATTCGAGCGCCGCCTCCGCGATCCGCTTCAGGCGCGGCTCCTCCAGCGAGCGGGTGATGATCTCGAGCCCGCCGATCACGGGGGTGAGCAGATTGTTGAAATCGTGGGCGATGCCGCCGGTCAGCTGGCCGACCGCCTCCATCTTCTGCGCCTGGCGCAGCGCCTCCTCGGCGCGCTCGCGCTCGCCGACCTCGGCCTGGAGCCGGTCCAGGGCGGCGCGCAAATCGGCGGTGCGCTCCTCGACCCGGCCTTCGAGCAATTCGTTGGCGAGCTTCCACTCGGTGATGTCGTGCGCGACGCCGATGAAGCCGACATGTTGGCCGTTGGGGCCCCAGCGCGGCTGCGAGATCGAGCGCAGCCAGCGATATTCGCCGTCGCCGCGCCGGAACCGCGCCTCGAGCACGAAGGTCTGTAGCGAGGCCTCGCCGGCGAGCGATTCGGCCAGCACGCGCGGCTGATCGTCCGGATGGATGATGTACCGCCAGTCGTAATCGACCGCGTCCTCGTAGCTCACCCCCATGAAGTCGACATAGGCGCGGTTGACGAAGCTTCTCCTGCGGTCGAGCCTGGTCACCCACATCGGCACTGGCGCCGAATCGGCGATCAGCCGGAAGCGCTCCTCGCTCTCGCGGATGCGCTCCTCGGCGCTGGCGTCGCGGCCGATCGCGGTCACCGTGCCGAACACGCCGACCGGCGCGCCGTCTTCGCCAAGGATCGGATTGTAGCCGAAGGTCAGCCAGACCTGCTCCTCGAGCCCGCCGCGCCTCAGCGTGCGCGGCTCGGCCTCGAAGAACAGAGTCTCGCCGGCCAGCGCGCGCTCGGCATTGGGCTGGATCCGGTCCCAGACGTCGGCCCAGACCTCGCGGCCGGGCTTGCCCTGCGCCGGCCCGCGATCGCCCAACAGATCGGCATAAGCGTCGTTGTAGAGCATCCGGAAATCGGGACCCCAGCCGATGAACATCGCCGTCGCCGAGCCAAGCACCATCGAGGCGGCGGTGCGCAGGGATTGCGGCCAGCCTTCGACCGGTCCGAACGATGTCGCCGCCCAATCCTGGCCGCCCGCCAGGCCCGGCAGCGGCGCGGGCCGCGCAAGATCGGGCTGGTTGGCGATGCGTTCCATCCGACGCCTGGCTCCACGAGAAATTCGCCGCTTGCTCAGCAGCCTAGCCTTGCACGCCGGGCGAAGGAAGCCCCCGGCGGCTAGCGCGCCGGTCCAGCGCCGGCCTGCACCTGGCGCAGCACGCGCAGCAGATTGCCGCCCATGACCTTGGCGATGTCCGCCTCGCTATAGCCTTCGCGCCGCAGCCGGGCGGTGATCCGGGGAAGCGCGCGGATATCCTCCATCCCGATCACGCCGCCGCCGCCGTCCCAATCGGCTCCGAGCCCGACATGGTCGACCCCCATCACCCGGATCGCGTGCAGCAAGGCGCGCATGTAGAGGTCGAAATCGGCGGTCGTGTAGGGCCTGAGCGCGTTCAAGGCGGCGGTGTCCGCGACCAATTGCCGCCGCTCCGCCGCGTTGAGCTCGGCCCAGCGTTCGTGGCGGGCGTTGATCGCGTCGCGCTCGGGCGAGCCGTCATGCTGGACGAGGAAGATCGAGTTCATGAACATGACCCCCCCGGCCGCCGCCAGCCGCCGCATCCGAGCGTCGTCGAGATTGCGGCGATGGTCGAAGATCGCCTTCGGGCCCGAATGGGAGAGCACGATCGGGACCCGGCTCGTTTCGAGCATCTGGTCGAAGGCGGCGTCCGAGCTGTGGCTGGCGTCGATGACGATGCCGAGCCGGTTCATTTCCGCGACCCATTGCCGGCCGAGCGGACTCAAGCCCTGCCAGCGCGCCTCGCCGGTCGCCGAATCGGCGAGCTGGTTGGTGCGGCTGTGCACCGGGCCGGCCATGCGCAGGCCGAGCCGGTGGAAGGTGGTGAGCAGGGTCAGGTCCTCGCCGAGCGGCCAGCCATTCTCCATCGAGAGGAAGGCGATGCGCCGCCCCGCGCGATGCAGCCGCTCGGCGTCGTCGGCGGTGAGCGCGAGCCCCATGCGCGCGCGATTCTCGCCGATCACCCTCAGGATCGCGGCGGCGCGGACCAGCGCCCTGTCGCGCGCCTCGGCATAGCCCGCGGGCGTCAGCTCGCCCTGCCGCGTGTAGATGACGAAGAAGCCGCCATCGAGCCCGCCCGCGCGCATCCGCGGCAGATCGACCTGGCTGCCGTCCTCCTCGTAACGGTGAGCCTGCGAGAAATCCCAGCGGCCGTCGTCGAAGCGGGCGGGGATGTCGAGATGGGTGTCGAGCACCAGCAGGCGCTCATGCGCCCTTCTATCCTGGGCGCTGACCCGGGGCTGCTGGGCCGAAGCCGGGATGGCGAGCAGCAGCGCCAGAGCGGGAAGGAGAAGGATGCGCATGCGGCTCTTCTGACGCCGCGCGGCGCCCCGCGTCAATGGATCAGGCCACGGCTCCCGTCCCGCGCAGGGTCTCCAGCCTGGCGCGCATCGCCTCGGCGGACTGGTCGAGCACGCGCTCGGCCATCGCCGCCTTGAGCTCGGCGAGCGAGCCCTGGTCGGCGCCGCAATCGTTGCACAGGATCGCCGCCTCCTCGGCCGCGCCGGCCGGCAGGCTGTAATTGGCGCTGCCGCAGGCTTCGCAATTGATCTCGACGGTCACGTCCATGGACCGGCCATGGCAGAAACAGGGCCGGTGCCTCAAGGGCTTACGCGCGCTCATAGAGGTGTGGACGGCTTCAAGGGCCTGTGTTACCGGTCTGCGGACAAAGCGAAATTTTGAAGGCGGATTCGAGTGGCGCGACCTTTCTGGCTAAGGCTGTTCGGCAAGAATGCCGATGTGACGATCGATCAGGTTCGCGAAGCGATCGCGAATTCCGATTTCGGCGCGCGCATTGCCGATACGAGCGGTTTCCTGCAGCAGGTCTTGCGCATCTCCGACCGGACCGAATCGTCGAGCCGCGCCTCGCATAGGCCCGTCGTCACCGAGACCGCGTCGCCGCTCGATCTGGCGAGCCTGTCGGCCGCAACGGTGACGGAGATTGCGCAGCCGGCGGCCGTCCCCGCGTCCGACCCGGGCGATCCCCAGCTGGGGGCGACCGTCGACGATGCCCGGCTGTTCACCCTGCGGGTCGGGACGACGTCGCCGCCCTTCCTGGCGACGCAGAAGCTGATCACCGATTCGGAGGTCGAGACCGAGAAACGGCCGGACGACACCCGCACCGGCTGGGTCGATGCCTTCCAGATGCTCAACGAGCGCCCGCTTTTCCCCGAATATAGCTTCGACGACAGCGAGTTCGCCGGCGTGGCCGCCGTCTCGACGTCCGAGCTCGGCGAGGGCGCGGACGGACTCTCCAGCGAATCCTCGTCCGCCTTCCATCCGCGCATCGACACCCTGCTGCTGTCGGGCGACTTTTCGGCCGGCTTCACCTTGTCGGCGCTCCGCATGGACGTCGGCCAGATCGAGCTCGGGTCCGGCCATGACTATGTCCTCGCCGTCGATGACGATTTCGTCAAACCCGGCCAGTGGCTGCTAGTCCACGGCCAGGCGGCCAACAGCCTGATGTTCGACGGCAGTGCCGAGACCGATGGGCGCTTCTTCGTCAATGGTAGCGGCGGCGGCGATTTCATCTTCGGCGGCGGCGGTAGCGATCTGATCAGCGGCCTGGGCGGCGCCGACGTGCTGTCGGGCGGCGCCGGCGGCGATATCTTCTCTTATTATGCCGCGAGCGATTCGACCGGCGCGAATTACGACGTCATCGCCGATTTCGATGCCGCCTCCGACCGCATCGACCTTCGCGGAAAAACGCCGAGCTTCGGCGACGCGATCGAGGGCGGCGCGCTCTCGGAGGCCAGCTTCGACGGCGATCTCGCCGCCGCGCTCTCCGGGCTCGGTGCCAATCAGGCCCGCTGGTTCGCGCCGAACAGCGGCGACCTTGCCGGCACCATCTTCCTGATCGTCGACGGCAATGGCGTCGCCGGCTATCAATCGGGCCAGGATTATGTCATCGCGATCGGCGGCTCCTCGCTCGCCGATCTGACCGCGCATCCCGCCATTTTCGTCTGAAGCCCCACGGGCTTAATCCACCCGCATCGCAATCTCGGCGAGGCGCCAAGGCGGTCACGAGCCGAAAATAATGCTAGTCATTCGATCAACGGCATCCGGGCCCGTGCGACGAGCGGGTGGTCCAAGAGGAAACTCCGGGCGGGGGTAAATGCCGTTCATCGTGATTTCGCCCAGGCCTGCTGCCAGTATCTGGTTAGCAAACGGATCCTGAGGCCTAGCTCGAAGCCCCTGCATTTTGTTCACAAGGCCAGCCAGAACATCACATATTTGTATCGCCGGGCTTTCGTGAGATCGGACTGAGCTCGTTTCCATGACTCTCAGCGGGAAGGGAATGGGACCAGTGCCAGAAGTTGGAAGCTCCTGGGCAGGCACACTGGGGCTCGTTATTTTCCCCCACATTTCTGCCTGGCCAAAAAAACTGGCAGACTCGTCATGATTTACGGAGAAGTCGTCTCCGAATTGCTGGCGCCAGTGGCTAATTGTAGCAAGAACAGATGTAAGCTGAACTTCACTGCTATCATCAAAGGAGGCTAGATCATGGAAATCCTCAAAACGGTCTACACCGACCTTGATCTGCTGAAAAAACCATCTGGTTGAGCGGGGGGAACTGGCCGCCATCAAAGCATAAGTTTGTTGCGCCTCGGAGAGGGTTTCCTGACTTGGGAAGCGAGCCAGGCGATCGTAGGTCTCAAGGGTCTTGCCGTACAACTTCTTATGTTTCGCTAGCATAAAGTGCGCATAATTGCAGAATCGAGGCGGAAGCTGGTTCTGATAAAAATCAAATCCTGCTTCATACAGAAGTGGTTCGATAATAAAATCGATAAGCTTTGTAAGAACACAGAAGCGTTTGTCTATCAACCACACAAATACGCGGGACGGGTCCGATCCAACAGCGCTGCTGAAGGCGAGCATTCCGTTCCTGGCTCTTTCGCGCTTCCAAAGCTGACCAAATTTGAATTCCTCGCCTTTATAGGTAGGAAATGACGCACGTAATATCGCGTCGGCCTCTTCGTCGCTGAAATCCGCTGAGGCGACGCAGAAGTACGGCTGCGCCGAGTCGAGCAGGTTGGTTCCGGTGAAACCCGATTCGTCTAAGTATATTTTCTTGGCGCTCATTCGATCCGATTTGGTATGTCGAACTGCGCTTTCAAGCGGCTCAATCCACCCGCATCGCGATCGCGGCGAGGCTTTCCGCTTCGATCAGCAGGCTGTCGTCGACGGTGCCGGTGGCGGTGCGCTCGCGGCCGATGATGACCAGCACCGGCACCGCCATCGGCGAGACTCGGTCGAGCGCGACATGGACCATCGTCCCCTGCGCGCGGTCGAGCAGGCTGGCGAGGCGGCCGACGTCGGTCATCCTGGCGCGGGCGTCCGCCCATGCGGCCTTCAGGAGCAGGTGATCGGGCTCGTAGCGGCGCAGCACGTCGTAGATGAGGTCGGTCGAGAAGCTGACCTGCCGCCCGGACTTGCGCTTGCCCGGATGGTGGCGCTCGACCAGGCCGCCGATCACCGCGACCTCGCGGAAGGCGCGCTTCAACAGGCTCGACCCCTGCACCCAGTCGACGAACTCGTCCTCGAGGATGTCGGCCGAGAACAAAGCGGCGGGATCGGTGATGGGATCGAGCCCGTAGACGGCGAGCGCATAATCGTTGGAGACGAAGCCCAAGGGCCTGAGGCCCGCGCTCTCCATCCGCCGGGTGATCAGCATGCCCAGCGACTGGTGCGCGTTCCAGCCCTCGAAGCTGTAGGCGACCATGTAATGGCGGTGCTCGTGCGGGAAGGTCTCGACGAGGAGCTCATCCGGCGCCGGCAGCTTCGAACGGTAATCCTGGACATGGAGCCAGTCGCGCACGTCGTCGGGGAAGCGCGGCCATTGGCCGCGGTCGTCGAGGAAGATGCGGACGCGCTCGGCGAGGTTGGTCGACATCGCCATGCGCGCGCCCAGATAGGTCGGATGCGCGTCGTTGTGAATGAAGTCGTAGCCGCGCGCGACCCGGATCCCCTTGAAGTCGCGGGCGAGCTTACATTTCTCATCCTGCTCGCACGCCACACCGGTGTCGATGACGGCGACCACGACCCCCTTGCCGTGCGAGATCTCCCAGGCCGCTCCCCCGGGCACTCTTCGCCTGCACAGATGCCGCTTTGCCAGCCAAGTCTGTTTCCAGGCGACGCCCGCGCTCAGCTAATGCGGACGTCCTT
>JBKJZJ010000174.1:0-3461 GCA_046715355.1 Allosphingosinicella sp.
GGCCGAGCGGGCGGCGCTGAGCATTTCGGCGGGCCCGTCGTCGCGGCCCATGGCGAGCTTGAGCAAGGCACGATGCTCGGCCGCATAGCCCGCCGCGGGCCCGGTCGCGCCGGCCGCGGCGAGCGCCGCGAGCGGGTCGCCCTGGCGCGAGCCCTGAGCCAGCCAGGCGCGCAGCACCGGAACCGCGAAGGCGAAGGCCTGGTCGCGCTCGATCGCGTCGATCTGGGCACGGGCGGCGCGCCAGTCGCGCGTCCGGAAGGCTTCGGCGACGAGCAGGAAGCGGCCGTCGGGAAGCAGCGCCCCCCGCCGCTCCAGTGCGCGCGCCGCATCGAGCGCGAGCCGCCAGTCTCCCGCGCGCACCGCATGGGTCAGCGCCTGGCTGGCGATCAGGTCGCTTTCCGGCGCGGCGGCCAGCGCGGCGCCGAAGGCGGTGCTGGCCCTTTCGAGCGCCCCCGCCGAGGCGGCGGCGCGCGCCTCGGCATAAGCGAGCAAAGGCGAGCCCCGGTCGACCCGCGCCGACGCGGGACTCGCCGCGAGAAGGACCGCCCCGAACGCGAGCGCGCCCGCCTTGAGCCTACATATTGGGATAATTCGGCCCTCCTCCGCCTTCGGGGACGACCCAGTTGATGTTCTGGGTCGGGTCCTTGATGTCGCAGGTCTTGCAGTGAACGCAATTCTGCGCGTTGATCTGCAGGCGCGGGCCCGCCGCCTCCTCGACGAATTCGTAGACGCCGGCCGGGCAGTATCTTTGCTCCGGCCCCGCATAGAGAGCGAGGTTGACGTCGACCGGAATGTCCGGGTCCTTCAGCGTCAGGTGGACGGGCTGGTCCTCCTCGTGATTGGTGTTGGAGAGGAAGACCGAGGAGAGCCGGTCGAAGCTGATCGCGCCGTCGGGCCTGGGATAGTCGATCGGCTTGACCAGATCCTTTCGCCACAGCCCCTCATTGTCGGCATGATGCTTCATCGTGAACGGCAGGCCGATGCGCAGCTGGCGCATCCACATGTCGGCGCCGGCGAGCAAAGTCCCGGCCGCGCCGCCATATTTGGCGACCAGCGGCTCGACGTTGCGGACCATCTTCAGCTCCCTGGCGATCCAGGAGCCGCGCAAGGCGGGCTCGTAATCGGCGAGCGTGTCGCCGCCGCGCTCGGCGGCGATCGCCGCGAAGGCGGCTTCGGCGGCGAGCATGCCCGACGTCATCGCCGTATGGCTGGCCTTGATCCTGGGCACGTTGACGAAGCCCGCCGCGCAGCCGATCAGCGCGCCGCCCGGGAAAGCGAGCGTCGGCACCGACTGCCAGCCGCCCTCGTTGATCGCCCGCGCGCCGTAGGAGATGCGGCGTCCGCCTTCGAGGAATTGCCGGATCGCCGGATGCTGCTTCCAGCGCTGGAATTCCTCGAACGGCGAGAGCCAGGGATTCTTGTAGTCGAGGGCGACGACGAAGCCCAACGCGACCTGGCCTTCCGCCTGGTGATAGAGGAAGCCGCCGCCCCAGGCGTCGTTCAATGGCCAGCCCTGGGTGTGGATGACGCGGCCGGGCTCGTGCTTGTCCGGGTCGATGTCCCAGAGCTCCTTGAGGCCGATGCCGTAGACCTGCGGCTGGCTTTCCTTCTCGAGCTCGAAAATCCGCTTGAGCTCCTTGGTGAGGTGACCGCGCGCGCCTTCGGCGAAGAAGGTGTAGCGGCCGTGCAGCTCCATGCCGGGCTGGTAGTCGCCCTTGTGGGTGCCGTCCCGCGCCACCCCCATGTCGCCCGTCGCCACGCCCTTCACGGAGCCGTCCTCGTTGAACAGCACTTCCGCGGCGGCGAAGCCCGGGAAGATTTCGACGCCGAGCGCCTCGGCCTGGCCGGCGAGCCAGCGGCAGAAATTGCCGAGGCTGAGCGTATAGGTCCCCTTGTTGTTCATGAAGGGCGGCATCAAAGCGTGCGGGAAGCCGTATTTCCTGCGCCCGGTCAGCACCCAATGCTCGTTCTTCGTCACAGGGACGGTGAGCGGGCTGTCCAGCTCCTTCCAGTTCGGCAGCAATTCGTCGAGCGCTTTGGGGTCGACGACCGCGCCCGACAGGATGTGCGCGCCGACCTCCGAGCCTTTTTCGAGGATGCAGACGCCAAGTTCGCGGCCGGCCTCATTGGCGAGCTGCTTGAGACGGATGGCCGCGGCGAGCCCGGCCGGGCCGGCGCCGACGATCACCACGTCATAGGGCATGGACTCGCGTTCAGCCATTCGCGCACTCCCGTCGTCGCACAGAGCCAACCGTCCGGCAGATAATGGGCACTTATACGATTGACCAGCCCGCGCCCCGGGGGGAGTCACTTGCCGCTGGATATAAGGGGGTTGCGCAAATGGGGTCGCGCTGGGCCGAAAGCGCTTTGTCATGGTGGGAGGAAGCGGGGGTCGACACGAGCGTCGGCGAGGCGCCGCGCGACTGGCTCACCCCCAAGCCGAAGGCCGAGGCGGCCGCACCGGTCCCCGTCCAGGCGGAGGCGATGCCGGACTCGCTCGACGCTTTCCTGGGCTGGCTGGCCTCGACCGACGCGCTTCCGTTCGCCTCGCCCTCGATCCCGCGGATCGCGCCGGCCGGCGATCCCGCCGCCGGCCTGATGGTGGTGACCGACATGCCGACGGACGCGGATGCGGCGGCGGGCACGATCTTCAGCGGCGAGGCCGGCGCGCTGGTCGAGCGCATGCTGGCGGCGATCGCGCGGAGCCGCGAGACGATCTGGCTCGCGCCTTTCTCGCCGATCCGCCCGCCCGCCGGCCGGATCGATCCGGCGGGGGTCCGCACACTGACGGAGATCGCCCTCCATCATATTGGCCTGGTCGGGCCCAGGGCCCTGCTCATCTTCGGCGACAGCTGTTCGCGCGCCTTGCTCGGCCAGCCGATGACGGCGGCGCGCGGCCGCTGGCACGACCTGGAAACGCCGAAGGGTCCCGTAAGGGCTTTGGTAACCATAAGGCCGCAAGAATTGCTGACGCAGCCCAGGCTCAAGGCGCATGCCTGGGCCGACCTGCAGATGCTGATGGAGGGACTGACCCCATGAAGACGCTTGCCGGCCTCGCCTGCGCCGCCGGCCTCGTGCTCGCCGCGGCCCCGGCCCATGCGGAGGACAATGACGCGCGGCCGAACCTGGCCCGCGCCTTCGCCGCGCCTTCCCAGCTCAGCGCTTCGGAGCGCGACAATTACCGCGCCGTCTTCGCCGCCTTGCGCGCGCGAGACTGGGCCGGCGCCGCCGGCCGGCTCGACGGCATGCGCACGGGCGCGCTGCACGACGCCGCCCGGGCGATGCTCTACACCATGCCCGGCTCGCCCCGCGTCGAGCTGGAGCCGCTGACGCAATTGCTCGCCCGCGCGCCCGATCTGCCGCAGGCGGGAGACCTCGCCCGGCTCGCCCGCGCCCGCGGCGCCGAGAGCCTGCCCGATCTGCCCGTCGCGCGGCGGCTCCACGGCCTCCCGGGCCAGCCG
>JBKJZJ010000175.1:0-3435 GCA_046715355.1 Allosphingosinicella sp.
GCCGGAGCCCGTCGAGGCCGAGGCTGCTCCCGCGCCCGCGCCCGCGCCGGTCGCCCCGTCGCGCCTGCTCCGCGCGATCGAAGCGCCGGCGGCGCGCCCGCGCGCGCAAGAAGGCGTGGCTAAGATCAACCGCGACGTGCTCGCCGCCAACGGCTTCATCGTCCCCGAGGCGCCGGTGACCGGGCTCGCCGAGGAATTCCGCCTGATCAAGCATCAGCTGCTCGCCGACATCGAAGCCTCCAGGCAGCCCGAGGAGCGCCGCCGGCTGGTGCTGGCCTGCTCCGCCCAGCCCAAGGCGGGCAAGACCTTCTGCGCGGTCAACCTGGCCCTGAGCCTGGCCGGCGAGAAGGAAGTCGAGGTGCTGCTCGTCGAAAGCGATTTCCTGAAGCCCGACGTGCTCGCCTTGCTCGGCATCGCCGGCGGCCCGGGCTTCGTCGACGCGCTCGCCGACCCCTCGGCCGACCCCGAATCCTTTGTCATACGCACCGACGTGCCTGGCCTCTCGGTCCTGCCCGCAGGCGCCAAGACCAATAACGTTCCGGAGCTGCTCGCTTCGGACAGAAGCAGGGAGGTGCTGGCGAAGCTCGTCGCCGGCGGCCGGCAGCGGATCATATTGTTCGATTCGCCGCCGGTGTTGATGGCGTCCCACGCGACCGTGCTGGCCGGCCTTGTCGGCCGCGCTTTGGTCGTGGTGCGCGCCGACCAGACAACCGAAGCCGACCTGCGCGAGACGATCGGCCTGCTCCGGGGCTGCGAGATCAGCCTCATCCTCAACGGGGCGAGCCTCACCGGCCGCAAGTTCGGCGCTTATGATGGATATGGCCATGAAGATTGAGCTTGCACGCACGCGCGCCGCGCGCCGCCTCGCTTTGGCGATCGGGCTGAGCCTCGCCGCGGCGACCGCCGCCCAGGCTCAGGACGCGCCGCCGCCGCGCCCCGATTACGGCGCGGCCCAGGGGCAATCCGCCGAAGCGCAGGAGGCGCAGGAGGCGCAGGAGGCCGAGCCCGCGCCGGGCAGCCGCCGCACCCGCCGGCCCGCCCGCGTCCGCAGCGAAATCCACCCCTATCTCGAGGTCGCCCAGGTGCTCAGCGCCGATCTGGGCAGCGGCGGCGAGACCCTGACTTATACCAGCCTCGCCGTCGGCGTGGACGGGCAGGTGCAGACCCGCCGCGTCACCGCCCAGATCAGCTATCGCTACGAGCGCGACATCCAATGGAACAATGGCGCCGCCGACAGCGACTCCCATGCCGGCCTGGCCGCCGTCAATCTCGAGATCGTCCCCGGCGCGCTGCAGCTCGATGCCGGCGCGCTCGCGACCCGCACGGGCGGCGATGGGCGCGTCTTCGGCGTCACCAACCGCGACGAGACGATCGACGTCTATTCGGCCTATGTCGGCCCGACGCTCTCCACCCATGCCGGCCCGCTGGCGATCAACGCTTCCTACCGGCTCGGCGCCGTCTGGGTCGACGATCACCGCGCCGGCGGCCTGCTCGACGAGGATTACGACAACAGCGTCGCGCACAGCGCCACCGGCAGCATCGGCATGGCGCCGGGCGGATCGGGGCTTCCGTTCGGCTGGACCGTCGGCGCCGGCTATGCGCGCGAGGACAATGGCGGCCGCTTCGACCAGCGCTTCGAGGGCTATTACGTCCGCGGCGACCTGGTCCTGCCGATCGGCGCGACCCTCGCTCTGACCGCGGGCGTCGGCTATGAGGACATGCGCGCCGACCAGCGCGACTTCGTCCGCGACGCGGGCGGCGTCCCGGTGATCGGTCCCACCGGCCCGACCCCGGATCCCGCCGCGCCGCGCCTGCTCACCTACGATCTCGACGGCGTGATGTACGATGGCGGCGTGATCTGGCGGCCGTCGCCGCGCACCGAGCTGCAGGCCCGGGCCGGGCGGCGCTACGGCGGCACCACGGTGACCGGCTCGCTCGACCACCGCTTCAATTCGCATCAGGGCATCCACATCGACGTGTTCGACTCGGTGCAGACCTTCGGCAACCAGTTGGCCAACGATTACAGCGGTTTGCCGAGCGGCTTTAACGCCAATCGCGATCCGGTGACGGGCGGCCTCGGCGGCTGCGTGTTCGGCGCCCAGGGCAATGGCGGCGCCTGTTTCGACCGCTCGCTGGTCTCGATCAGCGGCAACAGCTTCCGCATGCGCGGCGGCAGCCTGGTCTTCTCGGGCGAGCGCGGCCGCTGGAGCTACGGCCTCGGCGCGGGCTATGCCCATCGCCGCTACAACCGGCCGCAGATCGCCGGCGTCGCCGCCTTCGCCGCTTCGGACGAGGTCTACAGCATCTACGGCTCGCTCAGCCGCCAGCTGAGCCGCACCTCCTCGCTCAATCTCAACGCCTTCGCCAGCTGGTATGACAGCGACGTCAATGCCGACGCCGTCTCCACGATCGGCGCGACCGCCAGCTACAACCGCAGCTTCCTCTCCGAGCATCTGCAGCTGATGGCGGCGCTCGGCATCTACAATAGCGACGACGGCAGCGATTCCGCCACCAACGCTTCGGCTCTGGGCGGCCTCAGGTACACCTTCTAGGGCCCGGCCCGCGGAGACATTTCTTATGTATACCGAGCATTATGGCCTGACCGGACAGCCCTTCCAGCTGACCCCCGACGCGCGTTTCTGGTATGACAGCCGCACGCACAGGAAGGCGATGGCCTATCTCGGCTACGGCCTGGCCCAGGGCGAAGGCTTCATCGTCGTGACCGGCGAGATCGGCGCGGGCAAATCGACCCTGGTCGCGCACGTGCTGGCCAATATCGACCGCGCGCGGCTGAACGCGATCAGCCTGGTCTCGACCCAGGTCGAGGGCGACGACATGCTGCGCCTCGTCGCGCAGGGGCTGGGCCTCGACACCGGCGCGGTCGAGAAAGCCCGCCTGCTCGACGCGGTCGAACAAAGGCTCGAGGAGGAATCGCGCGCCGGAAAGCGCACCCTCCTGATCGTCGACGAGGCGCAGAACCTGCCGGTCTCGGCGCTGGAAGAGCTGCGCATGCTGTCGAACTTCCAGGTCGGCGGCCGCGCCTTGCTGCAGACCTTGCTGCTCGGCCAGCCCGAATTCCGGGACAAGCTCGCCGGGGCGGGCCTCGAGCAATTGCGCCAGCGCGTCATCGCCACCCACCATCTCGACGCGATGGGCGAGGACGAAGTCAGCCTCTACGTCCGCCACCGCCTCACCCGGGTCGACTGGCAGGGCAATCCCGAGTTCGAGGCCGGCGCCTTCGAGGCGGTCCACCGCCACAGCGGCGGCATCCCGCGCCGGGTCAACCAGCTGATGCAGCGCGTCCTGCTCGCCGCCGCCATCGAGGGCGCCGGGACGATCGGCGCCGCCGCGGTCGAGGCGGTCGCCGCAGAGATGGGCGCCGACGCCTCCGCGCCGGCGCCCCAGCCGGCGCGCGAGGAGAAGGTGCTGCCGCTC
>JBKJZJ010000176.1:0-4144 GCA_046715355.1 Allosphingosinicella sp.
TTGCGGCTGGAACAGGTGATCATCAACCTTTTGCGCAATGCGCTGGATGCCACCAAAGACAGCAAGACGCCGCAGATCGACATTTTGCTGACAGCCGGCGACGGCGCGGTTTTGGCGGTGCGCGACAATGGGCACGGCATTGTCGATCTCGATAACCTGTTCGAGCCGTTTTATACGACCAAGAAGGCGGGCGAAGGGGTTGGCCTTGGGCTGGCCATTTCGTCGGGCATTGTCACCGATCTGGGCGGGCGTCTGACGGCGCGCAACGCAGATGACGGTGGAGCAGTATTTGAAGTGCAGCTGCCCTTGATGGGCAATGAAGCCAAAGCAGCAGAATGAGGGTATTATGGCGCGAGCAATGAAAGTGGCGATTGTGGACGACGAGGCCGACATGCGCCAGTCGATCAGCCAGTGGTTGGCGCTGTCAGGGTTTGACACCGAACCCTATGCATCGGCTGAAGAGGCGCTGAAGAGCATCGGGGCGGAATTTGCCGGTGTGGTTGTCAGCGATATCAAGATGCCGGGGATGGACGGCATGGCGTTTCTGAAACGTCTGATGAGCCTGGACAGTGGCCTTCCCGTTATTATGATCACTGGCCATGGCGATGTGCCGATGGCGGTCGAGGCGATGCGGCTCGGCGCCATCGACTTCCTCGAAAAGCCCTATCCGCCGGCCGCTCTTCTCGAGGCGATCACGCGCGCCTGCACCGACCCGCCGCCGAGCACGGGAGGCCAGCCGGTCAACAAGCAGGCGCAGGCCAAGGTCGCCGCCTTGTCGGATCGCCAGCGCGACGTCCTGCGCGGCATCCTCAGGGGCCAGCCGAACAAGATCATCGCCTGGGAGCTCGGCCTCTCGATCCGCACCGTCGAGACCTATCGCGCGCAGATGCTGGAGAAGCTCGGGGTCCGCGGCACCGCCGAGGCCGTCCGCCTGGCGCTCGCCGCCGGGCTCTCGGACGGCGCGCCCGGCTGACAAGCGGGCGCGGCTGCGGAAGGGAATGCGGCGCATGCCGGCGCCGCGGGAAGGCTGGCGCACCCAAGAGGATTCGAACCTCTGGCCTCTGCCTTCGGAGGGCAGCGCTCTATCCAGCTGAGCTATGGGTGCCTGAGCCGTCGGAGGCGGGGCCTTAGCAAAGGGCGGCGGGAGGAGCCAGCCCCATCTTGGCGGCGGCCGCGCTCAGGGCGTGCCGGCCGGCGGTGGCGTCTTCGGCTTGTAGATGCACAGGTCGCGCGCCACGCAGCGCCAGCATTCGGGCCTGCGCGCCTTGCAGACGTAGCGGCCGTGGAGGATCAGGAGGTGGTGGGCGACGTTGCGCCAGGGCGCGGGCGTTTGCCGCTCCAGGATCGCCTCGACCTTGTCGACGGTCTTGCCTTTGGCGAGCCCGGTGCGGTTGGCGACGCGGAAGACGTGAGTGTCGACCGGGAAGGTCTCCGCCCCGAAGGCGACGTTCATCACCACATTGGCGGTCTTGCGGCCGACCCCGGGCAGGCTCTGCAGCGAGTCGCGGTCCGCGGGGACCTCGCCGGCGTAGCGGTCGATCAGCGCCTGCGAGAGCGCGATCACGTTCTTCGCCTTCATGTTGTAGAGGCCGATCGTCTTGATGTGCTCCTTCAGGCCCGCCTCGCCGAGCGCCAGCATCTGCGCGGGCGTAGTTACTGTCGCGAACAGATCGCGGGTCGCCCGGTTCACGCCTGCGTCGGTCGCCTGCGCGGAGAGCACCACCGCGACCAGGAGAGTGTAGGTATTGACCGATCGAAGCTCGGTCTCGGGCGCCGGAATCCGGTCGGCCAGCCGCCGGTAGAATTCGGCGATGTCGGCCTTCTTCACCCGGTCCCCAGCACGTCCGCCATCGTGTAGCGCCCCGCCGGCTTATCCGCGAGCCAGAGCGCCGCCCTGACCGCGCCCCTGGCGAAGATCGCGCGGCTTTCGGCGCGGTGGCCGAGCTCGATGCGCTCGCCTTCGCCGGCGAAGACGACAAGATGGTCGCCCGCCACCGAGCCGCCGCGCAGCGAGGCGTAATAGATGCCGCCTTCCTCGCGCTGGTGCGGTCCCTCGCGCATGCGGTCGAAGCGGTTCTTCTCGCTGTCGCTCGCGGCACCGCGCCCTTTATTGGCCGAGGCGCCGAGCAGCAAAGCGGTGCCGGACGGGCTGTCCAGCTTGTGGCGGTGGTGGGTGTCGAGGATCTCGATGTCCCATTCGGGCCCGAGCCGCCGCGCCGCTTCCTCGACCAGGACGCGCAGCAGGTTGATGCCGACCGAAGTGTTGGCGGTCTGCACGATGGCGATGCGCCCGGCGGCCGCGTCGATCGCCGCATGATGGTCGGGCGTGAGCCCGGTCGTGCCGATCACGATCGGCGTCCCCGCGGCGACCGCGGCATCGAGATGCGCCTGAAGCGCGTTCGGCGCGGTGAAATCGACCAGCACGTCGCTCGCCGCCTGATCGGCGGCCACGGTCGCGCCCGCTTCTGCCGCCGCTTCGGCGATGGCGCGGCCCATCCGTCCGCGCGCGCCCAATATGCCGATGCTCGTCATCGCCGCTTCATGGGCGAGGCGGCGGCCCATCGCAAGCGGAACAGGGCGGCGCTCGCCGGCGTTTGGCCCGCTGACAGTGAGGGAGAAACGACATGGTCGACCGTGAAAAGGAAGTGATCGTGACCGAGGGCGGCGGCGGGAGCGGCTTCGGCATGCTCGCCGGCGTGATCCTGGTGCTCGCCGTGCTCGCTATTCTGTTCTTCGTCTTCAAGGATCGCATTGTTGGCGGCGGCGACACCAACATCAAGGCGGACGTCAAGGTCGAGGGCCCGGCGAAGGGCGGCGGCAATTAGGCTCCGCCGTCGAGGTGGCGTAGCCAGCGCTGCCGCGCCCATTCGTTGATCAGCCCGTCGGCGGCGCGGCGCTCGGCGCTGCCGGCGGGGAGATCGGCATAGAGCGTGCGCCGGCCGGTGGCGCTGTCCCAGAGCGTCTGCTGGAAGAAGTCGAAGACGAGCCGGCGGCCATTCCCATCGACCGTGCCGATCGCGCCGGGCCGGTCGAGGCTGCCGAGGAACTGGAAGACCGGCTGCCCGGCCGGCGGGGCGACGTTCGCGCCCGCCGCGCCCAGGATGATCGCGCGCATGTCGTCGAGCCCGATCACGTCGGGCATCGCCACATTGGGCGCGCTCAGGATGAACGGAATCCGGGTCTGCTGCTCGTTCAGCATATGGCCGTGGCCCAGGAAGCCGTCGTCGAACAGGGATTCGCCATGGTCGGCGGTGACGATGATGATGCTGTTGTCGAGCACGCCCAGCCGCCTCAGCCGCTCGATCAGCGCGCCCACGAGCCGGTCGTTATAGGCGATCGCGTTCCAATAGCTGTGCGCCACCCGCTCGCGATTGCCGGCATTGATGTCGCCGCGCGCGATCGGCTCGCCGGGCAGGATCCGGTCCATGCCGGGATTGGAATAGGGGAAGTGCGCCGATTGCAGGTTGAAATAGAGGAAATGCGGCCGCCGCCAGGCCTCGGGCCGGCCGAGGCGCCGGTCGAACTCGCGGAGCAATATCTTGCCGTCCACATTGATCGAGCCCTGCGCGGCGAAGGCGCCCGAGCGCTCGTCCTTCAGCATAGTGCCGTCAACGAAGATCCCGCCGCGCCGCAGGCCGACGAGGTTCGCGGTGCCGCCGAAATCCTCGGCCTGGCCGGAGAAGGTGCCGACCTGATAGCCGTTGGCGAGGAAGTCGCGGACCAGCGACTGGCGGTCGTCGACCGGCGCCAGCCGGCCGCTGAACAGCGACTGCAGCGAGTCGGTGGTGAAGCCGACATGGGAATAAGCGCGGCGGGCGGCGCTGCCGCGCGCGGCGAGCGCGTCGAGCACCGGCGTCAGCGGCCGCCCGTCGACCCGGCGCCCGATGCCGTCGGCGCGGGTGCTTTCGAGCACGATCAGGATGACGTTCGGCCGGCGTCCGGCGATGATCGCGCGCTCGGGCCGGGGCGCCCCCTGCGCAAAGACGAAGTCGCCGCCGAATCCGTCCTGGTCGATGCCGTCGCCGGGAATGTCGAGCGCGTAGGGATGGCGGCCGGCGTCGAACGGCTGGCGGTCGATCGGATAGGAGAAGAAGCTCCAGCCATCGCGGTCGAAGTCGGTCCCCTGGTGGAGGATCGTCGAGAC
>JBKJZJ010000177.1:0-8858 GCA_046715355.1 Allosphingosinicella sp.
GGGCGCGACGCGCCGGGGCTGGGGCGCCGCGGCGCTGAGCTCGCCGAGGTCTTCCAATATGTGCTGGAGGGGCGCGCCGCGATGCTGGCCGGCGATTCGCGCGCGGCGGCCGCGGCCTATCGCAAGGCGATGGAGCGGCAGGTCGCCGCCGACTTCGGCAGCGATCCGCCATTGTTCTGGTATTCGGTGCGGCGCAGCCTCGCCGCGGCGATGCTGGAGAGCGGCGAGCATGACAGCGCGCGGGCGCAGCTCTACGCCTCGCTCAGGCACTGGCCGAACGACGCGCTCGCGCTCTATTTGCTTTCGCGCATCGACCGCGCCGCCGGCGACGCGGCAGCGGCCGACCGCAACCTCGCCCGGGCCCGCGCGATCTGGGAGGGCGACGTGACGAAAGTGCCGATGGCGCGGATCTGAAATTACGGGGACACTATACTTAATTCGATCTCCGCGCACATAATTAAGTATAGTGTCCCCGTAATTAGATAAGCGCTGACAGGGCGGGCCGGCACGTCTAGCTAGGCCCTTGATGGACTTTCTCATTCCCATCCTGCTGCTGGCGGTGCTGCTGCTGTTTCTCGCCAACCAGAGCTTGCGGACGCGGCTTATCCGGCTCGAATGGCGGATCGACGCGCTCCAGGGGCGCGCGCCGGCGGAGGCGCCGGTCGTGGTCCCGCAGCCGCCCGTCCAGCCGGCCGAACCCGCCGCGCCGGGCCGGATCGTGACCTTCGAGGCGGAGCCCGAGCCGGCCTTCGACGACGCGCCGCGCGGCCCGTCCGAGACGTTCGGCGGGCTGTTCGAGCGGCTGGTGGCGGGACGGCTGCTGATCTGGCTCGGCGGCATCGCGCTGGTGCTCGCGGCGGTGTTCCTGATCCGCTATTCGATCGACATCGGGCTGGTGACGCCGGCGGCGAGGATGATCGGTGCCGGCCTGTTCGGGCTGATCCTGGTCGGCGCGGGCGAATATGCGCGTAGAGGCCGGCTCGCGGACGATCCGCGGATCGCCCAGGCCCTGGCCGGCGCCGGCATCGCCGTGCTCTACGCGACCTTCTACGGCAGCTACCGGCTGCACGCCTTGATCGATTCGCAAATCGCCTCGGCGGCGATGCTCGCGGTGACCGGGTCGGCGCTCGCTCTGTCGCTGCGGCACGGCGCGCCGACCGCATTGATGGGGCTGGTCGGCGGCTTCCTGACGCCTTTGCTGGTCGGCGACCCCGAGGCCGGCGCGCTGCCTTTGCTCGCTTATCTCGCCTTGCTCGACATCGCCTTGTTCCTGCTCGCCTGGCGGCGCGGCTGGACCTGGCTGGCGGCTGCCGCGGTGGTGCTCAGTTTCGTCTGGACCGGCTTCCTGATCGCCCAGCCGGGCGAGCGCGACGCCTTGCTCTCGGGCGGGTTCGTCCTGCTGCTCGCTTTGGCGGCGTCTTTGCTCCAGCCCGGGGCCGGCCGGCAGCTGGTGCTGCTCCAGCCGCTCGCCATCGGCGTCGTCCAGCTCGCCTTGCTGGTCGCGCGCACCGATCTCGGCGCACCGGCCTGGGGCCTGTTCGCGGGTCTCGCCGCGGCGAGCCTTGCGCTTGCGGCGATCCGGCGCGAATTCGCCCTCGCCCCGCCGCTGGCGCTGGCCTTCGCCTTGGTCCTGCTCGGCGCCAAGGCGGCGACCGGGCACGACGATCTGGTGCCGATGGTGGCGGCGGGGGCGACGGCCCTGTTCGGCCTCGGCGGGCTGGCGCTGGCGCTGTGGAAGCGCGAGACCTACTGGGCGGGGCTCGCCTGCGCGGGCCTCGCCGGGCCGCTGCTGGTGGTGCGCGCGCTCGAGCCGGCCTTGCTCGGCCGGCCGGCCTGGGGGGCGCTCGCTGCGTTGCTCGCTCTGGGGCCGGCCGTGCTGGTCTGGGCGGCGCGGACGCGGGCGAGCGACAAGGCGCCCGCCGACCTCCTTCTGCTGACCGCAGGCGGCGCGGCGGCGTTGCTGGCGGGCGCGGCGGTCTGGGACCTGGCGGCTCCCGATTGGGTGGCGGCGGGCTGGCTCGGCGTGGCGCTCGCCGCGGCGCTGGGGGCACGGCGGCTCGGCGATCTCGCGCTCGGCACGGTCGCCACCCTGGTCGCGATCGTCGCGGTGATGCGCGCCTTGTGGATGGCGCCTTCGCTCTCGATCACGGCGATGGAGAGCCTGGCCGGGAGGCCGGCGCTCGCCTCGGACCTGCCCGATGCGATGGCGGCGCTGACCGCCTTCGCCGTGCCGGCGCTCCTGCTGATCGCGATCCGGCTGGCGCTGCCGCCGCTGCCGCTCGGCGCGCGGCGCGGCCTGCCTCTGGCCGCGGGGATGTTCGCGCTGGCGGCGCTCTATCTCTGGTTCAAGCAGGCGTTCGGCCTCGCCGATGGCGAGGATTTCGCCGCGCGCGGCCTGCTCGAGCGGACCATCGTCACCCAGGCCCTGTTCGCCGCAGGCTGGCTGCTCGCCGCCGGGATCCTGCGCCCGCCCAGGATCGAGCCCGAGCTGGCGCGGCTCGCCGGGACCCTGCTGACGATGTTGGCGGCGATGCGCCTGGTCTGGTTCGATATCGGCCTGCACAATCCGCTCTGGACCGAGCAGTGGGTCGGGACGATTCCATTGCTCAACCTGCTCCTGCCGGCCTTCCTGCTCAGCGCCGCCTGGCTCTATGCGGCGCAGCGGCGGGCGGCGGCGGCGGCCGATTCGGGGCCCTGGCTCGCCGCCTTCCTGCTCGTGCTGCTCGCCGGCATCGGCCTCATGGTCCGCCAGGCCTTTCAGGGCCCGATCCTGACCGGCCCGACGATGCCGACCGCGGAGGCCTATGGCTATTCGCTGGCCGGCCTGATGGTCGCGATCGCCCTGATCCTCGCCGGCATCCGGCTGCCGGACAAGGCGCTGCGGCTCGCCGGCCTGGTCCTCTTGACCGCGACCATCGTCAAAGTGTTCCTGATCGACGCCTCCGATATCGAGGGCGTGCTCAGAATTCTCTCCTTCCTCGTCCTCGGCATCGCCCTGATCGGCATCGGCCGGCTCTACGGACCGGTACTTAGGGCCGAGCGCGAACAGGCCTGAACACTGGCGAATCCGAAAGCTTCGTCTTAAGAAGGGACGGGGGGGTCGCGGGTGCCGCACGACGTATTCATCAGCTATGCCGCGAAGGACAAGGCCGTCGCCGAGGCGGTTTGCGACGCGATCGAGCGGGCCGGCCACCTGTGCTGGCTGGCGGATCGCGACCTGCCCGGCGGCCGTCGGGACGATGCGGTGGGCGTCGAGGTGATCGCGTCGTGCAAGGTCTTCCTCCTGATCTTCTCGGCGGCGAGCGCCGAATCGGCCCAGGTCCGGCGCGAAGCCGAGCGCGCCGCCGGCGAAGGGCTCGCCATCGTCCCGTTCCGGATCGAGGCGGTGGAGCCGCCCGCCGGGCTCGCTTTCCCGATCGGCGGGGCGCGGACGCTCGATGCGCTGGCGCCGCCGCTCGGCCCGCATCTCGACCATCTGACCGCGACCGTGGGCCGGCTGCTCGACGGCGGCGAAGGCGCGCCGCTCAGGCCGCTCACCGCGCCGCCGATGCCGCTGCCCAGACTGCGCGGGCCGGCGCCGTCCTGGCTGCCGATCGCGCTCGCCGGCCTGGTCGGCCTGATCGCCATCGCCATCGTCGCCGCGATGATCGGCGCAAGCTGATGGACGATCGCACGGAGATCGGCGCCGTCGTCGATGAGATGTACGCGATGATCTCGGGGCCCAAGGGTCCGCGCGATTGGTCGCGCCAGGCGAATTGCTTCCATCCCGACGCGCGGCAGATCCGCACCTGGATCGGCGCGGACGGCCGCCAGGCATGCAAGATCATGCACCTCGCCGATTATGCGCGGGATACGACGCCCTTCTTCGCGGAAAACGACTTCTACGAATTGGAGATCGCGCGCCGCATCGACCTGTTCGGCAACATCGCCCATGTCTGGAGCGCCTACGAGGCGCGCACCGCATTGGACGACGAGGCGCCCGAGCGCCGCGGCATGAACTCGATTCAGTTGTTCCGCGATCCGGACAAGGGCTGGCGAATCATGTCGATGATCTGGGACAATGAGCGGGAAGGCGTGACGCTGCCGGAACGGGGACAATCACTTTCACGCGCCGGCGATTGAGGGCCGCGCGGGGCAGCCGAAAGTGACTGTCCCCTTGCTGGTCGGGGCGACTGGATTCGAACCAGCGACCCCCACACCCCCAGTGTGATGCGCTACCAGGCTGCGCTACGCCCCGACCAAGGGGCGGCATTTAGGCGGGGCATGGCGTGAAGGCAACGCCGGATTGACTCCGCGGTCGGCCATGGTTAGTTTCGTTTCGAAACCTAAATGGCGGTGCGACGGAATGCGTTACGGAGTTGCTTCACGCGAGGAGGTTGCGGGCCTGTCCGGCATCGACATGCTCCGCGCGATGATCGCCGGCAAGCTGCCGGCCGCGCCGATCGCCGAGGCTCTGGGCTTCCGGCTCGTCGAGGTGGAGAAGGGCCGCGCGCTGTTCGAGGGCGTTCCAGGCCCGCATCTGCTCAATCCGCTGGGCGCGGTCCATGGCGGCTATGCGCTGACCCTGATCGACAGCGCCTGCGGCTGCGCGGTGCACACCGAGTTGGACGCCGGGATCGGCTATACGACGGTCGAGACCAAGGTGAACTTCACCCGCGCGATCGACCCCGCCGGCGGCCCTGTGGCCTGCGAGGGCCGGGTGGTGAGCCGCGGCCGCCAGATCGCCACCGCCGAGGCCTATCTGCGCTCGGCCGAGGGCAAGTTGCTCGCCCACGGCACCTCGACCCTGATCATTCTCTATCCGCGCACCCCTCCGTCATCCTGACGAAAGTCAGGACCCATGAACACGGAAGCGCCGAGTCCGCGCAGTCCGTGTTCATGGATCCCGGATCAAGTCCGGGATGACGAGGGAGGGGGTCAGCCCGCCGCCCCCAGCAGGGTCTTCAGGAAATGCGCCTCATAGGCGTTGACGCTGATCGATTCGAGCTTGGCGCCGCCGAGCGCGCCCATCAGCTCGGCCATGTGCGGCGCGGACATGTGGGCGGCGATCGCCTCTTCGTCGCTCCATTCTTCCGCGATGTGGAGGAGGTTGGGATCGGCGATATCGACCGCATAGGAATAGCGCGCGCAGCCCGCTTCCGCCCGCGTCGCCTGGATGTTCATCTTGAAGGCGGGCTTCAGCCGCTCGATCTCGCCCGGCGCGAATCGCGCCTGACCGGTCACGATGATCATAGTCTCTCCCCTTGCCTGCCCGCCTAATTGCCTTGGCGCCTTGCCTTGGCAACGGGCCGTCCCCATGATAGTCGCACCGCGCTTTCAAAGGCGAGCGCCTTCGCGCCGTCCCCTTTTTCCAGAGGTCCGATCATGTTCGAATCCCCAGCCTATGCCCAAGGCGCGAGCGGCGGCGGCGCCAACGGCACGGCCGCCTTCATGACGAACATCTTCCCGCTCATCCTGATCTTCGTCATCTTCTATTTCCTGCTGATCCGCCCGCAGCAGAAGAGGATGAAGCAGCACCAGGCGATGATCGGCGGCGTCAAGCCGCGCGACACCGTGATCACCACCGGCGGGCTGATCGGCAAGGTCACCAAGGTCGACGAGCATGAGATCGAGCTCGAAGTGGCGACGGGCGTCAAGGTCCGCGTGGTCAAGTCGATGCTGAGCGACATCCGGCCGCACGGCGCCAAAGCCGCGAACGACTAGGGGCCGCCTTTCCATGTTGAACTTCCCTCGCTGGAAGGTCTGGGGCATCAGCCTGATCTGCGCCTTCTTCGCGCTGCTGGCGGTCCCGAGCTTTCTGCCACCGCCCGTCGCGGCCCAGCTGCCGGGATTCCTGCAGGCGATTCACATCAATCTGGGCCTCGATCTCGCCGGCGGCAGCCAGCTGCTGCTCGAGGCGCAGATCCAGGACGTCGCCAAGCAGCGCGGCGAGGCGATGGAGGACCAGCTGAATTCGGACCTGAGCCGCAATTCGATCCCGGTCAGCCAGTTGGCGGCGAACAATGGCGAGGTCAGCTTCGTCGTCGACAACCCGGCCCAGATCGGGGCCGCGACCGCGCGCGCCAACGCGCAGATCAACCAGGTCGGCTTCGGCGGCGCCGACTGGACCGTCTCGGTCAGCGACGGCCGGCGGGTGACGATGCGCCAGACCCAGGCCGGCATCGACGAGGGGATCAAGCAGGCGATGGAGGTGGCGCGCGACGTCATCGACCGCCGCATCAACGCGCTCGGCACGCTCGAGCCGACGATCATCCGCCAGGGCGCCAGCCGCATCCTGGTGCAGGTGCCGGGAATGCAGGACCCGGAGGCGCTGAAGCGGCTGATCGGGCGCACCGCGCGGCTCGAGTTCAAGATGGTCATGGTCGACCAGCTCCCCTGCAACACGCGCCGGCCGAACCTGCAGGCCCTCCCATCCGAGGAATTGCCGGCAGGCACCTGCATCGGCGTCCGCAGCCGCGCGATGATCACCGGCGAGAGGGTCACCACCGCCGTCCAGGATTTCGACCCGCAAGACGGTCAGCCCGCGGTCCGGGTCAGCTTCGACACGGCCGGCAGCCACAGCTTCGCGCGGACAACCCAGGCCAATGTCGGCAAGAGGTTCGCGATCATTCTGGACAACCGCGTCATCTCGGCGCCCGTCATCCGCGAGGCGATCCTGGGCGGCACCGCATCGATCTCGGGCAGCTTCACCGTCCAATCCGCCAACCAGCTCGCCATCTCGCTGCGCTCGGGCCGCCTGCCCGTCGAGCTGAGGGTGGTCGAGGAGCGCAGCGTCGGCGCGGAGCTCGGCGCCGATTCGATCCGCAGCGGCGTCATCGCCTCGATCGCGGCGACCGTGGTGGTGATCCTGTTCATGCTCATCACCTATGGCCGGTTCGGCGTCTACACGACGATCGGGCTCGTCCTGAACGCGCTGATGATCTTCGGCATCATGGCGCTGTTCAACGCGACGCTGACCCTGCCCGGAATTGCCGGCTTCGTGCTCACCATCGGCGCCGCGGTCGACGCCAACGTGCTGATCAACGAACGCATACGCGAGGAGCAGAGGCGCGGGCGAAGGCTGCACGACGCGCTCGAATTCGGCTATCGCGAGGCGCAGACGGCGATCTTCGACGCCAACATCACCAACGTCATCGCCGCCGTGCTGATGTTCTATTTCGGCTCGGGCCCGATCCGCGGTTTCGCGGTGGTGCTGATGATCGGCATCATCACCTCGGTGTTCACCGCGGTCAACGTCACCCGCATGTTCGTCGCCCTCTGGGTCCGCCGCGCGCGGCCAAAGGAGCTGCACATATGATCGCCCCCTCCACGGGTTCCGGAGGCTTCCGATGCGCCTGCTGAAGCTCGTCCCCGACAATACCAACCTGGATTTCATGCGCTGGCGCAATTGGGCGCTGATGATCTCGATCCTCGTCACCGTCGCGGCGATCGCCCTGGTGTTCACGCGCGGGCTCAATTTCGGCGTCGATTTCGTCGGCGGGCAGAGCCTGCGCGTCGGCTTCACCCAGCCGCCGCCGATCGAGCAGGTGCGCGAGCGGGTGAACGCGCTCGGCATCGGCGAGGCCTCGATCCAGGAGAGCCGGCAGAACGTCGTCCAGCGCGCCGCCGCCGGCAACAAGGCCGGGGCCAATGAGACCGAATATCTGATCCGCATCGCGCTGCCGCCCGGCGACCAGGGCGCGGCCGCCGCCGCCACCCAGGGCGTGCGGACGATGATCGGCACCGCCTATCCGGGCAACGCGACGATCCGGTCGGTCGATACCGTCTCGGGCAAGGTTTCGGAGGAATTGCTGCGCTCGGGCGCCCTGGCGATCGCGCTCGCCATGCTCGGTATCGCCATCTACATCTGGATCAGGTTCGAATGGCAGTTCGGCGTCGGCGCCCTGATCACCCTGTTCCACGACGTCTGGATGACATTGGGCTTCTTCTCGCTGACCCAGCTCGAGTTCAATCTCAACGTGGTCGCGGCGATCCTCACCATCGTCGGCTATTCCTTGAACGACACCGTGGTCGTCTACGACCGCATCCGCGAGAATCTGCGAAAATACCGCAAGATGGAGATCGTGCCGCTGCTCAACCTCTCGCTCAACGAGACGCTGTCGCGGACGATGGTGACCTCGATCTCGATCCTGCTCGCGCTCGGCGCGTTGCTGCTGCTGGGGCCGGAGGTGATCTTCGGGCTTACCATCGCGATCTTCCTCGGCATCTTCGTCGGCACCTATTCCTCGATCTACATCTCCTCGCCGATCCTGGTCTGGCTGCGGGTGACGACGGCGAGCTTCCTGCCCAGGGATCCGATCAGCCGCGCCGCGCGGGGCCCGCGCAACGAACGAGACGGCGCCCAGGTTTGAGCGCCGCGCTCGAGAGGGCGCCCGCCGGGAGCGGGCCGCAGGTCCAGGGCTTCGCCGCGGGCGGCTTCAGGATCGACGGCGCGGTCCTCAAGGGCGCGCTGCTGACCCCCGAAGCCGCCGCGCCCTGGGAAGCGCCGGCGCTCGGCGATCTCGCGGAAGGCGATGTCGCGCCTTTGCTCGCGCTCGCGCCGAAGCCCGAATTCCTGCTGCTCGGCACCGGCCCGGTCATGGCCTTCCCGCCGCGCGCCTTCATCGCCGCGCTAGAGGCGAAGGGGATCGGCGTCGAGGCGATGGACAGCCGCGCCGCCGCGCGCCTCTGGGGCCTGCTGCGCGGCGAAGGCCGCTGGATCGCCGCGGCCCTGATGCCGTTCTAGCGCGCCAGCGCCGCGAGGTGCGAGGCGAGCTCGGCGCCGTTCTTCTCCCAGCTGAACCGTTCGGCGCCGGCGCGAACCGCCGCCTGGTCGGGCGGCGCGGCGAGCAAAGCGGCGACCGCGCCGGCGATCGCCG
>JBKJZJ010000178.1:0-4929 GCA_046715355.1 Allosphingosinicella sp.
GCATCCAGCCCAGGCCGGCGTCGCCGCGTCCGGCCCCCGGCCCCCAGACCGAAACGCGCCGGCCGTGGCGGCGGCCGAACAGCCCGCTTCCGAGCACGGACAGCAGGACGAACAGCAGCATCGCGCCCCCGATGACGAGTCCGAAGAGCGAGCCGCCGCCCCGCCCCCCTTCGCCGGCGCTGTCCGCCCGGGCCGCCTCGGCGACGCGCTGCTCGGCCGCTTCGGGCGGGGCGCGCAATTGCTCGACGATCGCGTTTACGCCGGCGTCGATGCCGCCGGCATAGTCATTGGCCTGGAAGCGCGGCGTGATTCGCTCGCGGATGATCTGGCTCGTCAGAGCGTCGGTCAATATGCCCTCGAGGCCGTAGCCGACTTCGATCCTGATCTTCTTCTCGGTCCGCGCCACGATCAGGATCGAGCCGTTGTTCGCGTTCGCCTGCCCGATCCGCCAGGCGCGGCCGAGCCCGACCCCATATTCCTCGATTCCGCGGCCCTGCAGATCGGGAACGGTGGCGACGACCAGCTGGCGGCTCGAGGCGCGCTGCAGCGCCTCGAGCTTGCGGGTCAGCCCGGCCTCCTGCGCGGCGGTGAGCAGATCGGCGGTGTCGACGACGCGCCCGCTCAGCCGCGGATATTGGACGGTGCCGCTCCCCTGCGACGCGCCGCCGCAGCCGGCGAGCGACAGGGCAAGCAGTGCCAGAACGGCGATGGGCGCTTTCACGCCGCCCGCCGCCGCTTACTGGCCGTTGCCGAAGTCGACCGTCGGCGCGCGCTGGGCGGCCTGTTCGGCCTGGAACTGCGCCATCGGCTGGGCGCCGTAGATGATGCGCGCGGCAAGCAGCGTCGGGAAGGTCCGGATCGTCGTATTATATTGCCGGACCGTCTCGTTATAATCGCGCAGGGCGACGGCGATCCGGTTCTCGGTCCCCTCGATCTGCGACTGGAGCGTCAGGAAATTCTGGTTGGTGCGCAGCTCCGGATAGGCTTCCTGGAGGCGTTGCAGCGAGATGGTCAGCCGGCCCTGCGCCTCGGCGAAACGCGCCATGGCCTGGGGGTCGGTGAGCTGCTCGCCGGTGACGTTGATGCGGCTGGCGCCGGCGCGGGCCTCGGTGACCTCTCTCAGCACGTTGCGCTCCTGCGCGGCGGCGGCGCGCACCGTGGCGACCAGATTGGGGATGAGATTGGCGCGGCGCTGGTAAAGGCTCTGGACGTCGGCCCATTTGGCCTTGGCGCTCTCCTCGGCCGCGGGGATCTTGTTGACCCCGCAGGTGGTGAGGCCGGCGAGCAGCACGAAGATCACTCCGACGATGATGAGGACGCGGTTGCGGGTCATTTGGGGCCCCTCCCTTCAAATCTTGCTGCAAGGCAGGTAGGCTTTCGCCTTCGGGTCCGCAACGGGAGGCTGCCATGCTTCGGGAGTTCAGGGATTTCGTAACGCGGGGCAACGTCCTCGATCTCGCCGTGGCGGTGATCATCGGCGCCGCCTTCGCGACCATCACCACCTCGCTGACCCAGGACATCATCATGCCGGCGGTGGGGGCGCTCTTCGGCGGGCTCGATTTCTCCTCCAAATATGTGCTGCTTGCAGCGCTGCCGGAGGGCTATGACGGCCCGCTGACCTATGCGGCGCTGAAGGCCGCGGGCGTGGCGGTGCTCGGCTGGGGGCAGTTCCTGACCGTCTTGATCAATTTCCTGATCCTCGCCTTCATCATCTTCCTGATCGTCCGCGCGGCGAACCGGATGAAGAGGAAGGCCGAGGACGCGGCCCCGGCGCCCGATCCGGCGGATCTGGTGCTCCTGCGCGAGATCAGGGACGAGCTCAGGAAAAAGCCGTGACGCGCCCGGTCACTTCACATTAAGCCGTTGATCGCTATATGGGGATTGCCGGCCTCGGCCGGCTATGGCGATAAATTGTGCCGTGTAATAGATGCAGCGGACCCGGGGGCAGTACCCGGCGGCTCCACGACTTAGGCCTCATGGTCAGCTCGCATGATTCGTGCCTGCCGATCGGATCAGCTGATGGGGCCGAACCAGGATCGACGTGTATTGAAAGACGGTATTTTTGCCCGGCCTGAATGCGCCGTAAAACCGTTCAAAACCACAAGTGCCAACGACAACGAGGCGCTCGCGATTGCCGCGTAACGAGGTCCTCACGGACTGAGTTACATCGGACAAAAGCGCGGTTCGGGCCGCACCGGGCAACAGAAGCGGACACCGGCGGTACGGGGAGCACCGAGCAACAGAAGCTCCCCACTTCCTCTCCTCCCGCAGGCGCGTTAGACCGGCGCGATGAAGCCGTCCTTTCCGCTTGCTGCCCTCGCTTTGTGCCTCGCGCTCGCCGCCTGCGGGCCGGGGCGCGAGCGCTCGGTCAACGAGATTTTCGACGAGACCAATCGCGCGATCGTCAACACCGCCGCCGACTATGAGGGCCGGGTCGACAACGAGATCGGCGCCACCGAGCGCAGGCTTGACGCGCAGGCCAACGAGCAATTGAGCCGCATCGAAGCCAATGCCGCCAACGACACCAACGCCGCTTCAGGCAACGAAGTGGCCGGCAACGGACAATAGCCGAGGAATGACCGCCGCGATTGGCGGCGTTTCCCAATTAGTGGCGGCAGATCGTGGCCGCGCCCCCCCGAGCGACGGCGCCATTTCGGCTAACCCACTGAAAACCATCGACATCCGACTTCTGGCACAGCTCATGCTTAAGGATTTGCATCAAGCGGGCCCGTCGCTCCGCTTCGCTTATGGAGTAGATGATGCAAAGCTATCAGCCGGCCGTTTTCTGGCGCGAGGACACATTGTTCGGGGTGTGCGAGGCGCTGGGCGAGGATTTCCGCTTCAACCCGCTCTGGCTGCGCGCGGCGCTGGCCATCGGCCTGCTGTGGAACCCGCTCGCGATGATCTACGCCTATCTGGGCCTGGCGGTCGTGGTCCTCATCTCGCGCCTCCTCGCCCCCAACCCGCGCCCGGCCGCCCGGCCGGAGGCCGAGACCGAGCAGGAGCAGCAGGCCGCCAACGAGGTGGGCAAGTATCCGCTGCCCATCGCGGCCTGATTGCGGGTTAGTAGCCGCTCCCGCGCCGCAAGCCCGGCCATTTGCCGATCCCGGTCGCGCGGCGCTGAGACGTGGGTGACAGTTACGTGGCTGTCACCCGGCAGCTGGTCATCGGCTAGGGTTCGGCTATGTGGCTTCTTCCCGAGCTAGATCTAGTGTCAGATGTACCAGTCGGCTCGTTTCCGCGATCAGGGCGACTATGTCCCTGTTCATTTGGGCGACCCAGTCAGCGTCGAGCACGATCTCCTGCTTTCCCCTCATGATCTTGGGTCGCAGCCGCGCCACCTTCGCTTCGTGATCGAGATAGGGCTCAAACCAGCAGGGGTTGTGCGCCATCGCGTTCCGAAGGGACTTCATGTCATTGAGGCGAGCCTGCAGCTTCCTGACCTCAGTCTTTGGAAGCAATTCCTGGGCCACTTGGACGGCAAGATTGATCCGGCGCTCAAATGTTAGTGATCCTAACACATGCTCTTCGAAGATTGACCGGATGGTCGTATCCGCAGCCCGTGGTCCGAGTAGATAGAATTCGACGAAGCCTCCTAGATTTCGTTCAATCTCGTAGGCGCCTGTCAGCACACCGCCGCGCACTTCGCGTATCCAGGATATCAGTTGCTGTTGCGCCTCTTCCAGCTTGCACCCGGCGTGTGGCGAATGGTGCCAGTCGTCTGGAAAGCAGATCTCGCCTTCGGCTCTCACGTAACATCCTCGCCGGCCACTCTAATCTCGGCTTTCCTTCTACGGGGTAGTGGGGACAGGCACGTACATGTCCGCACTACCCGATACCTCTCCTTAGGCCGCCGCCGGCTTCGCCGCCAGCTTCACCCCCAGCGCTTTCATAATGGCGACTATCGTGGCGAAGGAGGGATTGCCGTCTTCACCCAGCGCCTTGTAAAGCCCCGCGCGGGTGATCCCCGCCGCCCTGGCGAGTTCCGCCATGCCCTTGGCGCGGGCGACATGGCGCAGCGCGTCGCGCATTTCGTCCGCATCGCCTTCCTCGAAGACCGCGTCCAGATAGGCCGCGATCGCCGCGTCGCTCCCTAGAAACTCGGTGACGTCCCAGCGCGTCGTTTCAAGCGTCATCGTCCAATTCCTTTGCCATGGCCTTGGCCGTGCGAAGGTCCGCCTTCTGGCTGGACTTGTCCCCGCCGCACAGCAGGATCACCAGCCGCTCGCCGCTTCGCGCCAGATAGAGGCGGTAGCCCGCGCCATAATGGATGCGCATTTCGCTGACGCCGTCGCCCAAGGCCTTCAAGTCGCCCAGATTTCCCGCCTGCGCCCGCTCGATCCGCCGCACGATATGCGCTTGCGCCCGAACGTCGCGCAGCTTCGCGAACCATTTCCTGAACGCCGCCGTCTGGCGCACCTCCATCATCGCACCAATTAAGCAAGCCGATCCAATATGTCAACTATGGTATACATGGTCGGCTCTTTAAACCGGGAGAATGACAAAGAGCCCCGCGATCGCTCGCGAGGCTCTTCATTAGGTCAATTAGAGGCGGGCTTCCGCCTCCAAACCTTAGTCGTCATCCCGCGTCAGGAACGCCGGCGCGAATTCGGGCGCTGGCCCGTCCTCGCTGCTGCGCTCGGGGCGCGGGCCGCGGTCGCCGGTGGGGCGGTCGCCGCCGCCTTCGCGGCCCCCGTCACGACGAGGCCCGCGGTCGCGGTCCCTGCCCCCACCGCCGCCGCCATCGCGACGCCGCCCTCGACCACGGTCGCCGCCCCCGACACGCCACGGCCCGCGATCGCCACGATCGCCGCGTTCACGCGCCTCGCGCGGAGGACGAGTGTCCTCGAGCTCGGCGCCGGTCTCCAGGTCGACGACGCGCATCGACAGGCGGACCTTGCCGCGCGGATCGACCACGAGCACCTTGAC
>JBKJZJ010000179.1:0-10209 GCA_046715355.1 Allosphingosinicella sp.
GCTCGTCGTCGCCAACGAATTCTTCGACGCCTTGCCGGTGCGCCAGCTCGATGCGGCCGGGCGCGAGCTCAAGGTGGTCCTGAAGAACGGCCGCATCATGCGCACCGGCGAGGTCGAAACCGAGACATCGCCGGCCTCTCTCGCCATAGCCGCCGATCTCTCCCGCCGGCTTGCGGCGCAGGGCGGGGCGGCGCTGATCGTGGATTACGGACATGATCGGCCGGGCCGCGGCGACACGCTGCAGGCGGTCTACCGCCATGCCTATGCCGATCCGTTCGAGGCGCCCGGCGAGCGCGACCTCACCGCCCATGTCGATTTCTCCGCTTTGGCCGCGGCGGCGCGGGGCGTCCGCGTCTCGGGCCCCGTCGCGCAGGGCGACTGGCTCGATGCCATGGGCCTTCCCTTGCGCGCCGCCGCGCTCGCCAAAGCGGCGCCCGCCCGCTCGCAGGAGATCGCCGAAGCGCGCGACCGCCTCACCTCGCCCGAGCGCATGGGCCGGCTGTTCAAGGTCATGGCGCTGAGTGCGCCCGGATGGCCCCAGCCGGCTGGCTTCCAATGAGCGCCATCTTCTATCGCGACGCCACCGCCGCCGACGCGGCCCTGATGGCGCGGCTGGGCCCCGAGACCTTTACCGAGACCTTCGGCCATCTCTACACGCCCGAGAATCTCGCCGCCTTCCTGGTCAATCACAGCGAGGCGAACTGGCTCGGAGAGCTTACCGACCCCCGCTTCGCCGTCCGCATCGCCGAGGAGAATGGGGCGGCGGCGGGCTTCGCCAAGCTCGGCCCGCCCTCGCTGCCGTTCGAGGTCGAGGGCCCCGCCGCCGAGCTGCGCCAACTCTATGTGCTCCAGCCCTGGCAGGGCGCCGGCGTCGCGCCCGCGCTCATGGCCTGGGTGCTCGACGAAGCGCGGCGGCGCGGCGCGGACCAGCTCTTTCTTTCGGTCTTCGTCGACAATCGCCGCGCCAGGGCCTTTTATGCGCGCTACGGTTTCGAGGCGGTCGGCGCCTACGCTTTCATGGTCGGCAGCCATGCCGACGAGGACATCATCATGCGGCTGAAATTGTGAGCCCCTCCTATCGCGATGCCGTCCCCGCCGACGGCCCGGCGCTCGCGGCGACCGGGCGGCGCGTGTTCGCCGAGACCTTCGGCGCCGCCTTCGATCCGGCGGACATGGCGCTCCATCTCGATCGCAAATTCGGCCCCGGCGGCCTGCCCGCAGAGCTCGGCGATCCCACGATCCGGATCCGGCTGGCCGAGGCGGAGGGAGGCATCCTTGCCTATGTGAAGCTGGCGCCGATGACGCTGCCGCTCGATCACCCGGCGGGCGCGCTGGAGATCAAGCAATTCTACGTGCTGGCGCCCTGGCAGGGCAGCGGAGTGGCGGCGGAACTGATGCACTGGGTGACCGCCACGGCGCGGGCCGAGGGCGCGCCGGCCTTGTTCCTCAGCGTCTGGGAGCATGGCGAGCGGGCGATCGGCTTCTACCGGCGCCATGGCTTCGTCAACGTGGGTAAGGCGCCCTTCCTGCTGGGCACGCGGACCTATAGCGACCCCGTGATGCGGCTCGACCTGATATGAGCGGCGTCGAGGTGATCCGCGCCGCCAGCCTGGACGGCCTGCCGCACGGCTTTCTCGGGCGGAAGGGCGGAGTCTCGACGGGCGCCTATGCCGGCCTCAACGTCGGCCTGGGCTCGGACGACGACCGCGACGCGATATACGAGAATCGCCGCCGCGCCGTCGCCGCGGTGGCGCCCGGCGCCGCTCTGGTCACCGTCCATCAGATGCACTCTCCCGACGCCCTTTACGCGGGGGCGCCCTGGCCGGACGGCGAGCGCCCCCATGCCGACGCGATCGTCACCGACCGGCCCGGCCTGCTGCTCGGGATTCTCACCGCCGATTGCACGCCGGTGCTGCTCGCGGACCGCGAGGCGGGCGTGATCGGCGCCGCCCATGCCGGCTGGAAGGGCGCCTTGGGCGGAATCGTCGAATCGGCCGTCGCGGCGATGGAGGCGATCGGCGCCCGGCGCGAGCGGATCGCCGCCGCGATCGGCCCGGTCATCGCCCGCAAGAGCTACGAGGTCGACGAGGCTTTCGCGCGACGCTTCGCCGAGGCCGATCCGGCGAACGAGCGCTTCTTCACGCCGGGGCGCGAAGGCCATCACCAGTTCGACATCGAGGCCTATGTCCTCGCCCGGCTGGCCCAGGCTGGCGTGACCCGCGCCGAAGCGCTCGGCCTCGACACCTATTCGGATCCCGACCGCTTCTACTCCTACCGCCGCGCCACCCATCGCGGCGAGCCCAGCTACGGCCGGCAGATCTCGCTGATCGCCCTGCCCGCTTAGGGCCTAGCGAGGTCCCCGCCCTTTCGGCTAGGGAGCGCGCGGGCGACAGACCTCACCCCCGGGCTATCCCAATGCGGGCAGCCGGTGAGCCTGGTCTCATAGCGACGGGCTCGGTCTCCATTTCGCGAGAAGCGATTGGGTGCAAGGAGACTATGATATGGCAGACGAATCCGACCTCACCGGCGCGGCCCCGCGGCGGCGCCCCAAGCCGGACGTGCTCGAGATCGGCGGACGCCGGCTGAAGCCCTCCACCCTGATGATGGGCCACGGCTTCGATCCGGCCCTGTCCGAAGGCTCGCTCAAACCCCCGATCTTCCTGACTTCGACCTTCGTGTTCGAGAATGCGGCGGCCGGGAAAAGGCATTTCGAGGGCGTGACCGGCAAACGCCCGGGCGGCGCCGAGGGCCTCGTTTATTCGCGCTTCAACGGACCCAATCAGGAAATCCTCGAGGACCGGCTCAGCGTCTGGGAGGATGCCGAGGATGCCTTGACCTTCTCCTCGGGCATGTCCGCCATCGCCACCCTGCTGCTCGCCTTCGTCCAGCCCGGCGACGTCGTCGTCCATTCGGGGCCGCTTTATGCGGCGACCGAGACGCTGATCGCGCGCGTGCTCGGCCGCTTCGGAGTGAAATGGCTCGATTTCCCGGCCGGCGCCACCGAGGCCGAGATCGCAAACGTGGTCGAGCGCGCCAGGGCCATGGGCCGCGTCCCGCTGGTCTATCTCGAAAGCCCGGCCAATCCGACCAATGCGCTGGTCGACGTGCAGGCGGTGCGCAAGGTCTGCGACGAGGCTTTCGCTGCTGGCGAGCGCCCGCCCATCGCGATCGACAACACCTTCCTGGGGCCGCTCTGGCACCATCCGATCCGCCACGGCGCCGATTTGTCGGTCTATTCGCTGACCAAATATGCGGGCGGCCATTCGGATCTGGTCGCGGGCGGGATCACCGGCTCCAAGGAGCTGATCAACGTCATCCGCATGCTCCGCAACACGATCGGCACGATCACCGACCCGAACACCGCCTGGATGCTGCTCCGAAGCCTCGAGACGCTCGAGCTCAGGATGACCCGGGCCGGCGAGAATGCCGACAAGGTCTGCCGCTTCCTGCGCGATCATCCCAAGGTCGAGAGCGTCGGCTATCTCGGCTTCCTCGAGGAAGGCGGCGACCCCCGCCAGGCCGATATCTACCGCCACCATTGCACCGGCGCCGGTTCGACCTTCTCGCTCTACCTCAAGGGCGGCGAGAAGGAAGCCTTCGCCTTCCTCGACAGCCTCAGGATCGCCCATCTCGCGGTCAGCCTCGGCGGCACCGAGACGCTGGCGAGCGCGCCGGCGGCGATGACCCATCTGTCCGTGCCCGCGGAGCGCAAGCAGGCGCTCGGCATCACCGACAATCTCGTGCGCGTCTCGATCGGCGTCGAGGACGCCGACGACCTGATCGCCGATTTCGACCAGGCATTGGAGGCGGTGTAGCTCCTTAGCCCCTCTCCCATTTGGGGAGAGGGGTTGGGGTGAGGGAGCGACGGGGGCGCAGCGCCGACGCTGTTCCCTCACCCACCCATTGCTGCGCAATTGGCCCCACCCACTCCCCAAAATGGAGAGGGCCTTTTTAATCCCTTCTCCGGTCCCGCCAATCCAATACCTCCCAGCCCTCGTCCTTGGCGACCTTGATCAGCCGCGCATGGGCGTTGGTGGCGAAGGCTTCGTCGGCCCAGCGGTGGACGTGATGATCGGAGACATGGTCGGAATAGAAGCGGATATGGACGGCGTCGCGGTCGAGGCCCTGCTTCTGCAGCCAGGCCTCGATCATGTCGAGCTTGCCAAGGCCATAGCAATTGCGGCCGTCGATCTTGGCGATCGTGCGCCCCTGGGCGTCGATCCTGGTGTCGGTGGCGATGACGTCGTCGAAGCCGAGCCGCTGGGCGATGGCGGCCGCGTAGAGCCGGTAGGAGGCGGTGGCGAGCACCAGCTGGCGGCCCGCCGCCTTGTCCTCGGCGATCCGGGTGCGCGCGCCGGGCAGGATGTTGGTCCGGCATTGCTTGTCGGCGAAGCTCTGCACGACGCGCTCCAGCCGCTCGGGCGAGACCGGGCCGACGAGCAGCCGATAGGTCCATTCCTTGAGCCGGCCGCGGTCGATCAGCTTGAGCGAATAAGCGAGCGTCGCGGCCAGGCTGAGCGGCGCGAGCAGCGCCCGCCACGGCGCCAGCCGCCACATTGCATGCCACAAGAACGGACCGAAAGTCGGCCCGCGCGTCACCGTCCGGTCCATGTCGTATATGGCGAGGGTGGCGCTCATCGCCGCCCCGCAAGCATGGAAATGCCGCCGCTGTCCATCCTAACTCCTTGCCGCCCGCCGCTAATTGACGCAGGGTTTTTCCAGCATGAGCGTCACCACCGAATTCAGTCGTAACGTCGAAGACGGCCACTGTGTCCTGCGGTTCTCCGGGAATCTGACGATCCTGCGCGTCCGCAAGCTATCCGAGCAGCTCAATGAGATCGAGGCGGACCATATCACGATCGACCTGTCCGAGGTCGAGCGGATGGACACGGTCGGCGCCTGGCTGGTCCACAAGCTCGAGCGCGACCGCGGCGCGACCATCGTCGGCGCCAATCGCGAGCAGCAATTGCTCATCGACCATGTCACCGCCGCCGACCAGCCGGTGAAGCTGAAGCGCGACTACGTGCCGCCCTTCATCCGCGTGGTCAGCCAGCTCGGCGCCTGGACGCTGACTTTCCTCGGCACGCTGAAGGGCATGCTCGGCTTCTTCGGCGCGATGCTGATGGCGTTCGGCCAAATCTTCCGCCATCCGCGCCGGCTGCGCATCAACGCCGTCCTCACCCAGTTCGAGGTGGTCGGCGTGCACGCCCTCTTCATCGTCGGGCTGATGAGCTTCCTGGTCGGCATCGTCATTGCACAACAAGGGGCGGTCCAGCTGCGCCAGTTCGGCGCCGAGGTCTTCACGGTCAATTTGATCGGACGCTCGGCGGTAAAGGAGCTGGGCGTGCTGATGACCGCGATCATGGTCGCCGGCCGCTCGGGCTCGGCTTTCGCGGCGCAATTGGGCTCGATGAAGCTCAATGAGGAAATCGACGCGATGCGCACGATCGGCGTCTCGCCGATGGAGGCCCTGGTCGCGCCGCGCGTGCTCTCGACGGTGCTGCTGATGCCCCTGCTCGGCTTTTTCGCGGCGATGATGGCGGTCCTCGGCGGCGGCATCTTCTGCTGGATGTCGCTCGACATCCCGCCGGTCACGTTCGTCCAGCGCATCCGCGAGGTGGTGCCGATGACCGACCTTTACCAGGCTTTGATCAAGGCGCCGGTGTTCGGCATGATCATCGCCATGGCCGGCTGCTATCAGGGGTTCCAGGTCGAGGGCAATGCCGAGGAGGTCGGCCTCAGGACGACCACCGCGGTCGTCCAGGGCATCTTCATGGTAATCGTGCTCGACGCCTTCTTCGCGGTCTTCTTCACCGAGATCGGCTGGCTATGAGAAGCGACGACAAATCGCCGGTCATCCAGGTCACCGGCCTGAGGAACTGCTTCGGCGAGCAGGTCGTCCATGACGGGCTCGACCTCGAGGTCCGGCGCGGCGAGATATTCGGCGTGGTCGGCGGCTCGGGCACGGGCAAATCGGTGCTGATGCGCTCGATCATCGGACTGCAAATGCCGGACGAGGGCGAGATCGAGGTCTTCGGCGAGCCGATGATCGGCCGCGACGAGGAGGAGGCCAAGCACGTCCGCCGCCGCTGGGGCGTCCTGTTTCAGGGCAGCGCGCTCTTCTCGACGCTGACCGTCGCCGAGAATATCCAGGTGCCGATCAAGGAATATTATCCCGGCATCGGCCAGACCCTGCTCGACGAGATCGCCGCCTACAAGATCTCCATGGCGGGCCTCGCCGTCGATGCGGGCGCCAAATTCCCGGCGGAGCTGTCGGGGGGCATGAAGAAACGCGCCGGCATCGCCCGCGCCTTGTCGCTCGATCCCGAGCTGCTTTTCCTCGACGAGCCGACCTCCGGCCTCGACCCGATCGGCGCCGCCGCCTTCGATCAGCTCATCCTGGAGCTGCGCGACGCGCTCGGCCTTACCGTCTTTCTGATCACCCACGACCTCGACACGCTCTACGCGATCTGCGACCGCATCGCCGTGCTCGCCGACCGGAAAGTGGTGGCGGTCGGAACGATCGAGGAATTATTGGCTTTGGACCATCAGTGGATTCAGGACTATTTCAAGGGGCCGCGCGGGCGCGCCGCCGCGCGCCGCGAGACTGAGGGGGTCGACGCCTGATGGAAACCCGTTCGAACCAGGTCCTCGTCGGCTCCATCACCCTGGGGCTGCTCGGCGCGCTCGTCCTGTTCGTGATCTGGCTGAGCCAGGTCTCGGGCGGCGGCGAGAAGAAGTATGACATCTTCTTCCAGCAATCGGTGGAGGGCCTCGCCAAGGGCACGTCGGTGACCTTCTCGGGCGTGCCGGTCGGCCAGATCGAATCGATCAGCCTGATCCCGGACAGCCCGCAATTCATCCGCGTGCGCATCTCCGTGAGCGACGACACGCCGGTGCTCGACGGCTCGACCGCGACCATCCGCGGCGTCGGCTTCACCGGCGTCTCCCAGATCCAGCTCGATCCGCCGCCGGCGCCACCCGCCGGGCAGAGGCCGCGCCCGCGCCGGGAGTTGCGCTGCCCGGAGCAGAACCCGCAATCCGAATGTCCCTATGGCGTTCCGGTCATCCCGGTCCGGCCGGGCGCGCTCGGCCAATTGCTCAACACCGCGCCGGAATTGCTCGAACGCGTCTCCACCCTGACCGAGCGGCTGACCGAATTGCTCTCGGACCGGAACCAGGAATCGATCGCCGGCATCCTCGACAATCTCCAACAGGTGAGCCGCTCGCTCGCCGAACGCGCGCCGGAAATCGCCGCCACGATCGCCGAGGCGCGGGTCGCGATCCGCCAGGCGGGCGAGGCCGCCGACCGGATCGGCCAGCTCGCCAGCTCGACCGCGCAATTGGTCGACCGCGACGGCCGGCCGCTGATCGCCGACCTTCGCCAGACCCTGCGTTCGGCGCAGGGCAGCATGGAGCAGCTCGAACGGGCGATCGGCGATGCGCGGCCCGGCATCCAGGCCTTCTCGAACCAGACCCTGCCCGAGGTCGGCCAGCTGATGCGCGATTTGAGGGCCGCGTCCGAATCGCTGCGGCAGATCACCGACCGCCTCAACCAGCAGGGTATCGGCGGCGTGATGGGCGGCCAGCGTCTGCCCGATTACCGGCCGGGAAGAAGGAATTGACGATGCGCCTGAACCTCCTCGCCGCCGCCGCCTCGTTCTTCACGCTCGCCGGCTGCTTCGGCGGCGCCTCGGTGCCCGATCATCTCCTCACCTTGACCTCCGCCGAAATGCGCCCGGCCGCGACGCCGCGCACCGCCGGCGCGGGCGAAGCGATCACCGTCGCCGTGCCCGGGGTGCCCGAAGCGCTGCGCACGAACCGCATCCCGGTCTATGTCAGCGAGACCAGCATCCAATATCTCGAGGATGCGGTCTGGGTGGAGCAGCCGGGCGCGCTCTTTGCCCGCCTGCTCGGCGAGACGATCGCGGCGCGCACCGGCCGCGTGGTGCTCGATCCCAGCCAGTACAGCCACGATCCAGGCACCAGGCTGACCGGGACCCTGGTCAAGTTCGGCCTCGATCCCGCGGCGATGCAGGTGGTGATCGTCTACGACGCCGCCGTCGCGCGCGGGGCCACCGGGGTCACCACCAACCGCTTCGAGGCGCGCGTCGCGGTCGCCGAGGCCACCCCCGCCGCGGTCGCCCCCGCGCTCAACCAGGCCGCCAACCAGCTCGCCGGAGAAGTCGCCGCCTGGGTGGGGCAATAAAACAACCCGTCACCCCGGCGCAGGCCGGGGTCTCATGACAATAGGTCTCGGCGTGTCTCCACGAGATTCCGGCCTTCGCTCGCAATGACGGCTAGGCCAGACTTTTCGAGGCCTGCTCGAACACGTCCTTGCTGAGGCCAGGGGTCGCCACGATCCGCTCCAGCTGAGCGCGCATCAGCCGCGCCCGGTCCTCGCCGAAGCGGCGCCAGCGGCCGAGCGGCGGCACCAATTTGGCGGCGGTCTGCGGATTAAGCCTGTCCTCGGCGATGATCATGTCGGCGAGGAACTTGTAGCCGCGCCCGGAGGCATCGTGGAAGGCGCGCTGGTTGACCGAGAAGGCGCCGACCAGCGAGCGCAGCCTGTTGGGGTTTGTCATCGCGAAATCGGGATGCCGCGCCAGCGCCTCGACCGCCTCGGGCGTATCCGCGCGGGTCGACAGCGCCTGGGTGGTGAACCATTTGTCGAGCACCAGCGCATTGTCCTTGTAGCGCGCGTGGAAGGCCGCGAGCGCCTGCGTCCGCTCGGGCGCGTCGCCGTTGACGAGCACGCCCAGGGCGCCCTGCCGGTCGGTCATGTTGTCGGCCTCGTCAAATTGGCTTTTGGCGAGCGCCGCCGCGTCGGCCGCGCCCGCCGCCATGATATAGCCGAGCGCGATCGTCCTGAGGCGCCGCGCGCCCTTCGCGGCCGGATTATAGGCGTAGCGATTGGCGACGAAGCGCGCATAAGCGTCCCGCCAGAGCGGCTCCAGCGCGCGCCCGAGATCCGTCCGCAGCGCCTCGCGCGCGAGGTGGATCGCGTCGGGATCGACGCTGACCATGCGGTCGCCGATAAAGGCCTCGCTCGGCAGCAGCACCGCCTCGGCGACGAAGGCCGGATCGAGGCTCTTGTTGGTCAGCGTCTCGCGCACCGCCTCGATCACCGGCTGATGCCCGGCGGCGCCGCGGGAGATCGCCTCGATCAAGGTGTCGAGCATCAATTGCTGCATCGCCTCGTAGCGGGCGAAGGGATCGTCGTCATGGGCGGAAAGAAAGGCCAGAGCGGCGGCGTCGCGGTCGCTCTCCACCGTCACCGGCGCCGAGAAGCCGCGATTGACCGAGAGCACCGCTTCTTCGCCGACGCCCTCGATCACCAATTCGTCCTTGGCCTTGTCGAGCAGGAACAGCCTTTCGTCATGCTTGGCGCCGGTTCCCGCCCCGAACAGAGCGAGCTTCAGCGGAATCTGCATCGGCTGCTTGAGCGGCTGGCCGGGCGTCGGCGGCACGCTCTGCTCCAGCGTGACGCGGGCCTTGTCGCCCTCGCGCGTCAGCCGCGCCCTCACCTTCGGCGTCCCCGCCTGGCCGTACCAGAGCCGGAAATGGGAGAGATCGGCGCCGCTCGCTTCCTCCATCGCCAGCACGAAATCCTCGCAGGTCACCGCCTGCCCGTCATTGCGCTCGAAATAGAGGTCGCAGCCGGCGCGGAATTTCTCCGGGCCCAAGATGGTGTGGAGCATGCGGATCAGCTCCGCGCCCTTGTTGTAGACGGTGGCGGTGCAGAAATTGGAGATCTCGATATAGGAATCGGGCCGCACCGGATGGGCGAGCGGCCCCGCATCCTCCTGAAACTGGGCGGCGCGCAGCATGCGCACGTCCTCGATCCTCTTCACCGCGGCGGAGCCCATGTCGGCCGAAAAGCTCTGATCGCGAAACACGGTGAAGCCCTCTTTCAGCGAGAGCTGGAACCAGTCGCGGCAGGTGACCCGGTTGCCGGACCAATTGTGGAAATATTCGTGCGCGACGACGCCGGCGATGGCATCATAATCGGCGTCGGTAGCGGTGTCGGGGTCGGCGAGGATGTAGCGCGAGTTGAAGATGTTGAGGCCTTTGTTCTCCATCGCGCCGAAGTTGAAATCGGAGACGGCGACGATGTTGAACGCGGCGAGATCGTATTCGCGGCCATAGCTGGCCTCGTCCCAGGCCATCGCCGCCTTGAGGCTGGCCATGGCATGCTCGGTGCGCGAC
>JBKJZJ010000180.1:0-10591 GCA_046715355.1 Allosphingosinicella sp.
CGCCCTTTTACGGCGAAAGCGGCGGCCAGATTGGCGACACGGGAAAGATAAGCTCGGACAAGGGTCTGGAGGCCGACGTTGAGGATACGTCGAAGCCGCTCGGGAAGCTCCACGCCCATCACGCCACGATCGAGGCGGGCGCTGTGGCGGTCGGCGACGCGGTCCACCTTTCGGTCGATGGCGCGCGCCGCGACAAGGTCCGCGCCAATCACAGCGCCACCCATCTCCTCCACGCCGCGCTTCGCAGGCGGCTCGGCACGCACGTGACGCAAAAGGGCAGCCTGGTCGCGCCGGATTATTTCCGCTTCGATTTCTCGCATCCCAAGCCGATGACCCGCGAGGAGATCGAGACGGTCGAGGCCGACGTCAATCGCCACATAAGGAGCAACCGCGAGGTCGGCATCCGTCTGATGAGCATGGACGATGCCATCTCCTCGGGGGCAATGGCCCTGTTCGGCGAGAAATATGGCGATGAGGTCCGCGTCCTCTCGATGGGCGACGAGGACGAGGCGAGCTATTCGGTCGAATTGTGCGGCGGCACCCATGTCAATGCGCTCGGCGACATCCAGCTCCTCAAGATCACCTCCGAAAGCGCCGTCGCCTCGGGCGTGCGCCGCATCGAGGCGCTGACCGGCGAGGCGGCGCGCCTCTGGCTGACCGGCCGCGACGACCGGCTGAAGGAGGCCGCCGCCGCGCTCAAGGCCGCTCCCGAAGACGTGCCCGCGCGCGTCGCCGCTTTGCTCGACGACCGCCGCCGCCTCGAACGCGAGCTCGCCGAAGCGAAGAAGGCGCTGGCCTTGGGCGGAGGAGGCAAGGCCGAAACGGCGGGTCCGGAGGCGATTGGCGGCACCAGCTTCATCGGCCAGGTCCTCGAAGGCCTCGACCCCAAGGCCCTGCGCGGCCTGGTCGACGAGAACAAGGCGCGGATCGGCTCCGGCGTGGTCGCACTGGTCGCGGTCAATGAAGGCCGCGCCACGGTCGCGGTCGGCGTCACCGACGATCTCACCTCCCGCCTCAGCGCAGTCGACTTCGTCCGCAAGGCGGTGGAGGCCGTCGGCGGGCAGGGCGGCGGCGGACGGCCGGACATGGCGCAGGGCGGCGGTCCGGACGGCGGCAAGGCGCAAGCGGCGCTGGGCGTTGTCAGGAGCGCGCTGAGTGCCGAATCGGCCGTGGCCTGAGGCCATCTTGTGTTCCTGCGAAAGCAGGAACCCAGACAGCCGCTGAGCTGGGCTCCTGCTTTCGCAGGAGCGCACCACCTTCTTAGCTCGACTTCGCGTCCCTCAGCCTCTTCCCCCGCTGCACCGGTTCTTCGTCCAGCTCGCCCATCTCCATGATCTGCTGGCGCAATTCGGCGCGCTTTTCGTGGATCGAGGCGATCACCGGGCCCATCGCCATGCCCAGGTCGACGAGCACGGCTTCGGAAAGCTGCAGCGAGGATTCGAGCGTCTCGGGGACCGCGTCGGTGGCGCCGGCGCGGTAGAGCTCGGCGGCATGTTCGGGATCGCGGGCGCGGGCGACGATGGTGAGATCGGGGCACCAGGCGCGCACCCGCTTGACCAGCCGCACCGCCTGCACGGGATCGTCCATGGTGAGGATCAGCGCGCTGGCATGGCCGAGGTTGAGCTTGTCGATGAATTCGGGCCGCGCCGCGTCGCCGTAGATGAGCGGAAAGCCCTCAGCCCGCGCCGCCCGGACCGAATCGATGTTCGAATCGACCGCGACGAAGGGCCGTTCGTGCTCGGTCAGCATCTCGGCGACCATGCGGCCGACCCGGCCGAAGCCGATGATCACCGCGCGCGGCTCGTCGCGGGTCGGGGTGATGTCGGGCTCCTTCGCCTGGCCGCGCTTCTCGATGCGCGCGCCGGCATCGCGCCCGATCCTGGCCAGCAGCGGCGTCAGCGTGAGGCCCATGGCGGTGACGATTTGCCAGAAAGCGGCGGTGTTGGCGTCGATCAGGCCGCCCAGCGCGGCCGCGCTCAACACGATCAGGGTCGTCTCGGACGGCGAGGCCATGAGCAGGCTCGCCTCCGCGGCCACCGCCTGGCGGCGCCCACCCCAGCGCAGGAACAGGGCCGTCACCACCGTCTTGGCGACCATCACCCCGATCAGGGCCAGCAGCAGCTGCGCCCAATGGGCCGCGATGAATTCAAGGTCCATGCTCATCCCGACGGCGATCAGGAAGATGCCGAGCCCGAGCCCGCGCAACGGCGCGGTCATCACCTCGACCTCGCCATGATATTCGGTCTCGGCGATCTGGATGCCCGCGACCAATGCGCCGACGATCGGCGACAGGCCGACGGCGGTGGTGGCGAGGCTGGCGGTGATGACGACCAGCAGGCTGACCGAAAGGAACAGCTCCGGGCTCTTGGTCCGCGCCGCCTGCGCGAACAATCGCGGCAGCATGAAACGGCCGAGCAGCAGCATCGCGACCAACACGAGGGCGCCGAGCCCGAGCGTGGTCGCCAGGCCGCTGACATCGCTATTGGCGCGCGGGCCGAGCGCGCCCAGCGCGAAGACGATCGGCACCAGCGCCAGATCCTCGAACAGCAGCATGGCGAAGGCCGATTTGCCGACCGGGCTTGTCGTTCCGACCAAGGGCAAGACGACCGCGGTCGAGGAGAGGGCCAGAGCGATGCCGAGCGCGAAGGCCGCGGTCCAGTCATAGCCGGCGATGTGGATGGCGAGCCCGATCAGCAGCGCCGACGTGACCAGCTGGCCGGCGCCGACGCCGAAGACCAGCCGCCGCATCCCCCATAAGCGCCTGAAGCTCAGCTCCAGGCCGATCGAAAAGAGCAGCAAGATGATGCCGAATTCGGCGAACGGCTCGATCGCCTGGACGTTGGAGATCGTCACATAATTGAGCCAGGGCGCCGTATTCGAGAGCGCGCCCAGCCCCGAGGGACCGATCAATATGCCGATCAGGATGAAGCCGATGACCGGGCTGATCCTGATCCTCGCGAAGGCGGGGATGACGACCCCCGCCGCGCCCAGGATGACGAGCACGTCGCTGAGGCCGGAGGTGCTGAATTCGGTCGGCGTCGCCATCTTGCCTTTATGCAAGTTCCGGGGCGATTGTCAGCTGTCATGACCGAGGAAATTCCCGATCTGCTGATCGCAGGCGGCGGCCCCGCCGGAATGATGGCGGGCCTCTTGTTCGCGCGGGCCGGCGTGAAGACGCTGGTGCTGGAGAAGCACGATGATTTCCTGCGCGATTTCCGGGGCGACACCGTCCATCCCTCGACGATGGAGCTGTTTCATGAGCTTGGCGCGCTCGACGAGCTCCTCTCCCGACCGCATGACAAGGCCGCACAGCTGAGCGGCATTATCGGCGGCGAGAAAGTGCGGATCGCCGATTTCGGCCATCTGCCGGCTTATGCCCGCTTCATCGCGCTGATGCCGCAATGGGATTTCCTCGATTGCGTCGCCGACCTCGCCCGTGCCTATCCGAGTTTCTCGCTCAGGATGAACGCGGAGGTGACGGACCTGCTCTGGGAAGGCGACCGGGTCGCCGGGGCGATCTGCGACAATGTGCCGATCCGCGCGAAGCTTGTCATTGCCGCCGACGGCCGCCGCTCGCTGCTCCGCGGGCAGGCGGCGCTGCCGCTCATGGATCTCGGCGCACCGATCGACGTGTTCTGGTTCCGGCTGTCGAAGAAGCGCACCAGCGATAACAGGTCGACCGGCGTCATCGCCACCGGCCGGCTGCTCGCCCTGCTCGACCGCGGCGATTATTGGCAGTGCGCCTATGTGTTCGCGAAGGGAATGGCGGACGCCCTGCGAGAGCGCGGGCTCGACAATTTTCGTGACGATGTCGCCGCGACCGCGCCGTTCCTGGGCGGCGCGGTCGGCGAACTTCAGACCTGGGATCAGGTCAAGCTGCTGACGGTGGAGCTGGACCGGCTGACCAAATGGCACCGGCCCGGCCTGCTCGCCATCGGCGATGCGGCCCACGCCATGTCGCCGATCGGCGGGGTCGGGATCAACCTCGCGGTTCAGGACGCGGTCGCGGCGGCGAACTATCTGGCCGGGCCGATGGCCGACGGCAGCGACGTCGATGACCTGTTGTGGCGGGTGCAGCGCCGGAGGATGCTGCCCACCAGGATCGTGCAGGCCATGCAGCGGGCCGCGCAAGATCGCATTATCGACCGGGTCGTGCTGAAGAACGTGCCGATCACCAGGCCGCCGCGGTTCATTCGCCTGATGCAGCGTTTCCCGATCCTGCAGCGAATCCCCGCTTATCTGATCGGCATGGGCTTCCGCCGCGAGCATATCCGCTCGCCGGACGCGGGACTCAGGCGGGCTGGGCCTCCGCCATCGCCGCCTCGAGATTGACGACGATCGCCTCGAAGAATTGCTCGGTGGTCATCCAGCTCTGCTCGGGCCCGATCAAGATGGCGAGATCCTTGGTCATCGCGCCCGCCTCGACCGTCTCGACGCAGACCCGCTCGAGCGTCTCGGCAAAGCGAGTGACTTCGGGCGTCCCGTCGAACTTGCCGCGGAACTTGAGGCCGCCGGTCCAGGCGAAGATCGAGGCGAGCGGGTTGGTCGAGGTCGCCTTGCCCTGCTGGTGCATGCGGTAATGGCGGGTGACGGTGCCGTGCGCCGCCTCGGCCTCCACGGTCCTGCCGTCCGGAGTCATCAGGATCGAGGTCATCAGGCCCAACGATCCGAAGCCCTGCGCGACCATGTCCGACTGGACGTCGCCGTCGTAATTCTTGCAGGCCCAGACGAACTTGCCGCTCCATTTGAGCGCCGAGGCGACCAGGTCGTCGATCAGCCGGTGCTCGTAGACGATGCCGGCCGCCTTGAAGCGGTCCTGAAACTCGGCCTCGTAGACCTCCTGGAAAATGTCCTTGAAGCGGCCGTCATAGGCCTTCAGGATGGTGTTCTTGGTCGAGAGGTAGACCGGCCAGCCGCGGTTCAGCCCGTAATTGAGCGAGGCATAAGCGAAATCGCGGATCGATGCGTCGAGATTGTACATGCCCATGGCGACGCCGGCGGCGGGATAGTCGAACACCTCATGCTCGATCACCTGGCCGTCCGCGCCCTGCCATTTCATGGTCAGCTTGCCGGGGCCGGGGACGAGGAAATCGGTCGCCTTATACTGGTCGGCGAAGGCGTGGCGGCCGACGACGATCGGGTCGGTCCAGCCCGGGATCAGCCTGGGCACGTTCTCGATGACGATCGGCTCGCGAAAAATGGTGCCGCCCAATATGTTGCGGATCGTGCCGTTGGGCGATTTCCACATCTTCTTGAGGCCGAACTCCTTCACCCGCGCCTCGTCGGGCGTGATCGTCGCGCATTTGACGCCGACGCCATGCTGCTTGATCGCATTGGCGGCATCGACGGTGATCTTGTCGTCGGTCTCGTCGCGCTTCTCGACCGAGAGGTCGTAATAGAGGAGGTCGACGTCGAGATAGGGCAGGATCAGCCGCTCGCGGATCCATTGCCAGATGATCCGGGTCATCTCGTCGCCGTCCAGCTCGACGACGGGGTTCTTCACCTTGATCTTCGCCATGGGAGCTTCGCGCTTTCTGTCTCGGTTTTTAGGGTTGCGCGCCGTCCTAAGCGGTGGCGGCACGCTGTCAACCGCTGGCCTTCCGGTTGTTTCGCTCCGTCGCACCGCCTAAAGGGCTGCGGATGCCTTCCCTAGAAAAGCCGGACCTCGTCACCACCAACGTCCAGTGGCGCTGGCCCTCCGTCCATCCCGAAGGGCGCAAGTTCGTCGTCGTCGCCCTCGCCGTGGCGGCCTTGTTCTGGTGGGTGCTGGATTGGGACTGGCTCGGCTATGCGGCCTTTGCCTTGAGCTTCGGCATCGCCGCCTTCTTCCGCGATCCGGTACGGACCACGCCGGTGGGGGAGGGGCTGATCGTCGCCCCCGCCGACGGCCTCGTCACCATGATCACCAACGTCCCGCCGCCGCGCGAGCTTTGGGGCGAGGGCGGCCTTTCCGAAGAGCCGGTGGTCCGCGTCTCGATCTTCATGAGCGTGTTCGACGTCCACATCAATCGCACCCCGATCACCGGCACGATCCTCAAGGTCTGCTACATCGCCGGCAAGTTCCTCAACGCCGATCTCGACAAAGCGAGCGAGGACAATGAGCGCCAGCACATATTGGTCGAGGGCGAGGATGGGACGCTCGTCGCCTTCACCCAGATCGCCGGGCTGGTGGCGCGGCGGATCGTGCCCTGGATCAAGGCGGGCGACCGCGTCGTCGCCGGGCAGCGCATCGGCCTGATCCGCTTCGGCAGCCGGGTCGACGTCTACCTGCCCGCCGGAACCTCGTCGCAGGTCCTGCTCGGCCAGCGCACCATCGCCGGCGAGACCATCGTCGGGCGGGTCGGCGTCTCCGAGCTGATCGAAGGCATCGCGCAATGAGGGAGGAAAGGCGGCGCGAGCCGCGGCGCGGCATCCCGCTGCGCGCGGTCGCCCCGAACGCGGTCACCGCGCTCGCGCTCTGCTCGGGGCTCACCGGTATCCGCTTCGCCATTTCGGAGGATTGGGGCGCGGCGCTCGCCTGCATCGGCGTCGCCGCCCTGCTCGACGGGCTCGACGGCCGCATCGCCCGGCTGCTGCGCGCGCAGACCAAGTTCGGCGCCGAGCTCGATTCGCTCTCCGACGTGATCGCCTTCGGCGTCTCGCCGGCGGTAATCCTGCATTTGTGGGTGCTCAAGGAATGGCCGCGGCTGGGCTGGCTGTTCGCGATGGCGTTCGCGGTCTGCATGGCGCTCAGGCTCGCCCGCTTCAACGCGCGCATCGACGCCGAGGAGCAGCCGCACAAATCGGCGGGCTTCCTGACCGGCGTGCCCGCGCCCGCAGGGGCCGGGCTGCTGCTGCTGCCGATCCTGCTTTGGCTGGCCAGCGACCGGCAATGGGAATGGTTGCGCGACTATCGGCTGGCCGCGCCCTGGGCGGCATTATCCGCTTTCCTGCTGATTTCGAGCGTCGCCACCTGGTCGCTCGGCTCGCTGCGGCTAAGGCGCAGCCTCCGGCTGGAAGCGATCGCTTTGGTCGCCCTGATCGGCGGGGCGCTGTTCACCGCGCCGTGGGAGACGTTGAGCGTGATCGTGCTAGTCTACCTTGCTTTGATCCCGCTGAGCGTGATGAGCTACGCCCGGGTCAAGCGGCAGCGGCGCCTCGCCGCCGCGGCTCCTCCATCCGCGCCGGACGCGACCGGCGAGGTCGAGGCGGAACGCCCCGCAAAGCGGCGACGATAGCCGTCCAATGCGCCCTCAGCGTGAACTCCAAGATGGTCGCCAGAACCACCAGCAAGCCGAAGAAGAAAATGATCGAGAGCAAATGAGTCACAGCTTTTCCCCTGATTTATGCACAGCCAAAGTCCCGAGGGCCGAATAAGCTCCTTGGAAAGAGACTATGTTCCCTTTTTGTTCTGACGTCAAGCGACAGGGCGAGACCAGAGTGCGCCAGCCGGAGGGATCTTGCCTGGCATCGCCTCCGCTCCGACAATGGCCTGAATTTTCAATGACCTGTGACTGGCGCGATGATATGAGCCGCTGAAGGAGTTTTTCATGAAACGCGTACCCCTGTGGATCCTGACTCTCGCGTTGAGCGCCATCGCCGTCCCCGCCGGGGCGAAGAATTGGGTGACGCTCGACTACCAGCTCGGCCGTGGCGGACAGTGGGTCGACCGCGACACCGTCCGGCGCGACGGCGACCTGGTCTATTTCGAGGCCAGCGCCCGGCTCGGCAACCGCGTCTATCCGGACGACCGGACCCCGGGCATTGCCCAGGCCTATAATTGCCGGACGAAGAATCTGCACCGGCTGCGCGACGGCGCGCTCGATCGCGGCCGGATGCTCGCCGGCCGCGACGCCATTCCCTACGATCTCATCTTCTGCCGCCGGGCCTGAGCGGGCCGCCGGGCACTCCCGCTTGATTTCCACGGCCAGCGGCTCTATCTGCGCGCTCATTCCACATGCAGGGCCACCATACCGGTGCCCGCCTTAGCTGAAGCGACGGCGGGTTCTCGGCCCTGCAGAGGCATAACCGGAAGGAGAAACTATCATGGCGTCCAACGACGTCTCCATGCAGCAATTGCTCGAGGCCGGAGCGCATTTCGGCCACCAGACCCACCGCTGGAACCCCAAGATGAAGCCGTACATCTTCGGCGAGCGGAACGGCGTCCACATCATCGACCTCAGCCAGACCGTGCCACTGTTCGCGCGCGCGCTCGATTTCGTGCGGCAGACCGTCGCCGCCGGCGGCAAGGTCCTCTACGTCGGCACCAAGCGCCAGGCGCAGGAGCCGATCGCCGAGGCGGCGCGCCGCTCGGGCCAGCATTTCGTCAACCATCGCTGGCTGGGCGGCATGCTCACCAATTGGAAGACCATCTCCAACTCGATCAAGCGCTTCAAGAGCCTCGAGGAGCAGCTTGCCGGGGACACCGCCGGCCTCACCAAGAAGGAGGTGCTCCAGCTGACCCGCGAGCGCGACAAGCTCGAGCTCTCTTTGGGCGGCATCCGCGACATGGGCGGCATTCCCGACGTCATGTTCGTGATCGACGCCAACAAGGAGGAGCTCGCGATCAAGGAGGCCAATGTGCTCGGCATCCCGGTCGTCGCCGTGCTCGATTCCAACGTCAGCCCGCAGGGCATCGCCTTCCCCGTCCCCGGCAATGACGATGCCAGCCGCGCGATCCGCCTCTATTGCGACGCGATCGCGGACGCCGTGCTCGGCGGCAAGCAGGGCGGCGCCGCGGCGCGGGGCGAAGATATCGGCGCCCAGGACGAGCCCCCGGCCGAAGCGGTTCTGGCCGAGGCCTGAGACGAATCGCGCTCCTGCGAAAGCAGGAGCCCAGCCCGGCAGGAATTCTGGGCTCCCGCTTTCGCGGGAGCACAACCAAAGTGAGGATAGACGACATGGCTGAGATCACGGCCGCCACAGTGAAGGAACTGCGCGAGCGCACCGGCGCCGGCATGATGGATTGCAAGAAGGCGCTGGGCGAGACCCAGGGCGACATGGAAGCCGCCATCGACTGGCTGCGCACCAAGGGCCTCGCCGCCGCCGCCAGGAAGGCCGGCCGCACCGCCGCCGAAGGCCTGGTCGGCGTCGCGGTCGACGGGCGCAAGGGCGCGATGATCGAGGTCAATTCGGAGACCGACTTCGTCTCCAGGAACGAGCAGTTCCAGGATTTCGTGCGCACCGCCGCGGCGATCACGCTCGGCACGGGCACCGACATCGAGGCGCTCAAGGACGCCTGCTGGCCGGGCGGCGGCACGGTCGAGGAGAGGCTCACCTCCAACATCGCCACGATCGGCGAGAATCAGTCGATCCGCCGCGGCGCGCTGCTCGAGGTCGGGCAGGGCGTGATCGTCTCCTACGTGCACAATGCCGCGGCGGCGGGCCTCGGCAAGATCGGCGTGCTGGTCGCGCTGGAGAGCGCCGGCGACAGCGCCGCGCTCGAGGCGCTCGGCAAGCAGCTTGCCATGCACATCGCCGCGGCCAACCCGCTGGCGCTGACCGGCGAGGCGCTCGATCCGGCTTTGGTGGAGCGCGAGCGCGCCATCGCCCGCGAGAAAGCCGCCGAGACCGGCAAGCCGGCCGAGATCGTCGAGAAGATGGTCGAGGGCGCGATGGCCAAGTTCCGCAAGGAGAATGCGTTGCTCTCGCAGCTCTTCGTGATCGACAACAAAACCAGGATCGAGGACGTCGTCGCCCAGGCGGCCAAGGACGTCGGCGCGCCGGTAACACTCAAGGCCTATGCCCGCTTCCAGCTGGGTGAGGGCATCGAGAAGAAGGAAAGCGACTTCGCCGCCGAAGTCGCCGCCGCGGCGGGCACCCAGAAGGCCGAGCCGGTCGCCTGATTGGGGACTGGGTTCTCGGGACTGGGGACTGGAGGAATCACGTTCCCAGTCCCAAGTCCCCAGCCCCCAAACCCATTGGCACCTCAGCCTTGCCTCACTAATGTGCCCGCGCCAGAACAGAACGGACCGACCCGCCCCATGACGCGCCCGCGATTCAACCGCATCCTGCTCAAGCTCTCCGGCGAAGCGCTGATGGGCGAGGGGCAATTCGGCATCGATCCGGACGCCGTCGAAGGCCTAGCCGAAGAGATCAAGGCGGCGGTCGCGAGCGGCCACACCATCTGCCTGGTGGTCGGCGGCGGCAACATCTTCCGCGGCCTCGCCGGCGCCGCCAAAGGCTTCGACCGGGCCAGCGCCGATTATATGGGCATGCTGGCGACCGTGATGAATGCGCTCGCCATGCAGAACGCGCTCGAGAAGATCGGCGTCGACACCCGCGTTCTCTCGGCGATCCCGATGGCGACCGTGTCCGAGCCCTATATCCGCCGCCGCGCGGTGCGGCACATGGAGAAGGGGCGGGTGGTGATCTTCGCCGCCGGCACCGGCAATCCCTTCTTCACCACCGACACCGCCGCCGCACTCCGCGCCGCCGAAATGGGCTGCGACGCCTTGTTCAAGGGCACCAGCGTCGACGGCGTCTACGATGCCGACCCCAAGAAGGTGAAGGACGCCCGGCGCTACGAGACGGTGAGCTTCAACCAGGTGCTTTCCGACGACCTCAAGGTGATGGACGCCGCCGCGGTCGCTCTGTGCCGCGACAACAAGAT
>JBKJZJ010000181.1:0-9209 GCA_046715355.1 Allosphingosinicella sp.
GTGGCAGCCTTTGAGGTCGCGGTTGTCGCCAAGGCCTCGCTCGGCGCGCTCTACGCGATGAACTTCGTTCCCGCGACGCTCGAAGCGCTCTATGGGGGAGATCCTGACGGGGCGATGGTCTTCATCCGCCTGAAGATCGAATGAGCGAGAAGAGGAGCAAGATGATGATGCTGACCAGACGCGCCGCCATTGCCGGCATGGCCGCGATGCCGCTGCTGCTCGCCACTCATGCCCAGGCCCAAGCCGCGCCGGTCATCACGGTGGTGAAAACCCCGACCTGCGGCTGCTGCAACGCCTGGGTCGCGCATCTGCGCCGCGCCGGCTTCCAGGTGCGGATCAGCGACGTGGCCGACGTCACCCCCACCGCGCGGCGGCTCGGCGTGCCCGACGATCTTCGCTCCTGCCACACCGCCTCGGCCGGCGGCTATGCGATCGAGGGCCACGTGCCGGCCGCCGACATACGCCGCTTGCTCGCCGAGCGGCCCGCCGCGGCCGGCCTCGCGGTCCCGGGCATGCCGATGGGGGCGCCGGGCATGGAGCATGGGGGCCACCGCCAACCCTATCAGACGATCCTGTTCACGCGGGCGGGGCGGCGGCGGGTATTCGCGCGGCATTAGAGGCGGAGGCCGAGCTTCGGCCCGATCCACAGCATCGCCACGTAGAGGGCGATGGTGAGCGCGCAGCCGGCCGCCAGCGCAATCCAGAACGGTATGTCCTGCCGCAGCATCAGCGGGATGAGAAGAAACATCGGCAGCGACGGCAGCACGAACCAGAAGGTGGCTTCGGCATGGGCCGCCATCCGCACCGGATCCTGGGTGTCGCGCCACAGCCATATCATTCCCAGAATCGAGATCAGCGGCAGGGAGGCGACAAGACCCCCGGCGCCGGGATTGCGCTTGGCAATCTCGGACACGAGCGCAATGATGATTCCCGAGATGAGGGCCTTGAGCAGCAGATATCCCATGGGCACTCCTTAACACGAAAGGGCGCCTCGCCGACTCCTCATGGGCTGGTCATTCCGGCGGGGCGGGAACGCGCCGCCCGTCGCCTTCGCCGCCAGGCGGTGTAGCCGAGCCGGCTGGGCATGATGATGATCCCGGTCACGATCACCACCAGCCCCAGCCCGGTGGCGATGACCAGCAGCCAGGTGTTGAAATTGGCGTGGCCGCCCCAGTCCATGATGTGCAGCCCCCACAGGAAATCGTAGACCCGCCACAAGGTCGAACGCCGCGCGGTCACCGCGCCGGTATCGGCGGCGACGTAGACGGCGAGGCCCTCGCCATCCTCGAAATCGACCCGCCAGGCCGGCAAGGCCCCGCGATATTCGGTATCGTTGGCCGTGATCCGAGTCACCCGAGCCGCGCGCAGGTCGCCCGCATGGTCGGCCTCGGCGATCCGCGCCGCCACCGTCAGCGGGATCGGCGACAGCCGCCGCGCCGTGGCGAGATCGTAGAGGACGGGGCGCCCGCCATGGACCCCGACCAGGGCCGCCGGCCGGCCGGCCACGCGCTTGACCTCGACCGTCTCGGCCCGGGCCAGCCCCGCGGCCCGCAGCCGCGCCAGGCCGGCGGCGGCCTCGTCGAGCGGCACCGGCGTCGCCGGCTGCTCGGCGCGCATATGCTCGCTCTTGACCCGCTCGATCGGAAACCAGGCGAAGAAGAGCCCGCTCGCGAACCAGAACAGGATCTGGATCGCCATGACGAGCGCCAGCCATTTGTGAACCTTCGCCCAGATGCCGCCGCCCGTCGCCATGGCGCTCCCCCTTGTCGGCCGCTAACATGCGGCGCGATGAAGCTGGTCCTCTACGATTATTACCGCTCCTCGGCGAGCTACCGCGTCCGCATCGCGCTCAATCTGAAGGGCGTTCCTTATGAGCGCGTGCCGGTGAACCTGCTCGAGGGCCGGCAGAAGGAGCCGGCCTTTCTGGCGCGCAACCCGCAGGGCTTCGTGCCGATGCTCGAGGCGGACGGGCAAAGGCTGACCCAGAGCCTCGCCATCATCGGCTGGCTCGACCGCGCCTTTCCCGAGCCGCCGCTCCTTCCCGCCGATTCGGACGAGCGCGCGCATGTCGCCGCGCTGGCGCTCACCATCGCCGCCGACATCCACCCGCTCAACAATCTGCGCGTCATGCACCGGCTCAAGGCGCTCGGCCACGAGCAGGAGGCGCGCGACGACTGGTACCGCCACTGGATCCGCTCGGGCTTCGACGCGCTGGAGGCGCTCGCCGCGCCGCGGGCCGGCCGCTTCCTGTTCGGCGACAGCGTGACCACGGCGGACATCTGCCTGGTGCCGCAGATGTACAATGCGCGCCGCTTCGAGGTCGATCTCTCCCCCTACCCCAATCTGGTGCGCGCCGACGCCGCGGCAACGACGCTGGAGCCTTTCGCGGCCGCCCATCCCGACAGGGTCGCGCCGGACCCCGCGACGCGCTAAAAGGGCGGCAATCGAGGAGAATCCGCATGGGACGTGTCGAAGCGATCGCCAATTCCTACGCCGAGGCCCAGGCGCTTTCCTGCGTCGACATCCCCTCGCTCAAGGGCAAGGTCGGCGAGGAGGAATGGAAGGTCCGCGTCGACCTCGCCGCCGCCTATCGGCTGGTCGCGCATTATGGCTGGGACGATCTCATCTTCACCCATCTCTCGGCGCGCGTGCCCGGCCCCGAGCATCATTTCCTGCTCAACCCCTACAATCTGATGTTCGAGGAGGTGACCGCCTCTTCCCTCGTCAAGGTCGACATGCAGGGCAATCCGGTCGAGCCGACGCCGTTCATCACCAATGCGGCCGGCTTCACCATCCATTCGGCGCTGCACATGGCGCGCGAGGATGCGCAGGCGGTGATCCACCTGCACACGCCCGACGGCCAAGCGGTTTCCGCGCATGGAGAGGGCCTGCTGCCCTTGACCCAGACCGCGATGCTGATCCGCGACGAGATCGCCTATCACGATTATGAAGGCGTCGCCGTCGACCTCGACGAGCGCGAGCGGCTGATCGCCGATATCGGCGACAAAAGCGCGATGATCCTCAGGAACCACGGCACACTGGCGGTCGGCGAGAGCGTCGGCGAGGCCTTCATCCGCATCTATTTCCTGGAGCGCGCCTGCGAGGCCCAGATCAAGGCGCTCTCCGCCGGGCAGGGCAACCTCAGCAACCCGCCCCAGGGCTCGCCCGAGCTCACCGCGGAGATGGGCAAGGTCGGGCTGAAGATGGCCGCCAAGCTGCTCGCCTGGCCGGCTTTGCTGAGGAAGGCCTACAGGCTCGATCCGAGCTTCGCGACTTAGGCTTGCTTTTACGGATAATCCGGATTATCTGGACTTCGATTGAGTCAGGCCAATGGCGCAGTCGTTGGAGTCCATTGATATGAAGGAAGCGCTTAGAACGGTCTCGGCAAAAGAGGTCGCGAGCAAGTTCGGCTATTATACGGATGAGGCTATGCTCCATCCCGTCGGTATCCAACGTCACGGCACCACCCGCGTGGTGATGCTCTCGCTGAAGGAATACGAACGCCTCCTGCGCCGCGATCGCCAGGTTCTTCTCGTGAAGGATCTCGACGATGAAACGCTCGACCTTATCCGCAACGCCGAAATCCCCGAGCGGTCGAGGGAGCTCGGGCGCCTTCTCGAGGATCCCGAAGCCGACTGAGGTTATCTCCTACGTCTATCTTTGGGCGCACGAGGCCGATCGAGGCGAGGAAAGCGGACGCAAGGATCGACCCGTTGTCGTGGTTGTGGCCGCCGTCGTGCGGAAGGGCAGAACTCAGCTGTTCGTCGCCCCGGTCACCCACAGTGAGCCCGCCGACCCCAAGGAGGCGATCGAGATTCCCGCGAACGTTAAGGCTCAGCTGGGCCTTGACCGTGATCGGAGCTGGATCGTCATCACCGAATTGAACCGCTTCATCTGGCCTGGACCCGATGTGCGGGTGGCACCGGGACATGACGGTCCCAGCTACGACCTGCTGCCGGATTGGCTGTTCATTCGCGTCAGGGAGGCGATCCTGCATCGCGCGCGCTCCGGTCGACTTAGGGTGACCAAGCGGACGGAATAGGTCAGCGCGGCCTCTCGACCAGGGGGCCGTCATTGTGGAAGCGCGGCGCCCATTGCCTGAGCTCGGCGACGAACACGCCGTTCCGGATCGCCGGATCCGCGGCGAGCATCGCGCGCGCCTCCTCGAGACCGGCGGCGCGGACGATCGCCAGGCCGCCATTCTCGCCGACATAGCCGCCGCCGGCGAAGCTGCGCCCCTCGCGCAGCAGGCGGCCATGATAAGCGGCATGGTCGCGCAAATCCTGCTGGCGCATCGGCACGCCCGCGCGCCAGGCGGGGCCCGGGCGGTAGAGGAAGAGGTAGAGCTGGCGGGGCGCGGCGGGCGCCGGCTCGGGCTGCGCCAGCGCGGGCGCGCCGGCAAGCAGCAAAGCGAGGAACAGGATCGCTTTCATGACGCGAAAGGATGGCTGCTCCGCGCGGCGGAGTCCATCCCGGTTCAGCCCACCCAATCCTTCTTCAGCCGTTTCGCCGCGACGAAGTAGATGGCCGCGCTCAGCAGGTAGAAGCCAAGCCCGTAGAGGATTGAGAATTTGAGCGCCTGATCGCCATAAGCCGGGCCCATGGTGTCCGACATGAAGCCCAGGAAGAAGATGCCGAAGCCGATCCCGATCAGATTGTTGATGAAGAGGAAGCTGGCGCTGGCGGTCGCGCGCATGCTGGGCGGGATGATGTGCTGGACCGCGGCGATCACCGGCCCCAGCCAGGCGAGCGCGAGCATCTGGCCGACCGCGAACAGCAGCCAGCCGAGCCACAAATTCGGCGCGAACAATCCGATCGCGAAGACGGGCGCGGCGATAAGGAAGCAGATGGCGGGGATGCGCGCGTAGGAGCCCGGATCCTCGGGCCCGACGCGATCGCCCAGCCAGCCGCCGAGCCAGGTGCCGGCGACGCCCCCGATCAGCACGATCGAGCCGTAGAAGACCGAGACGCGCAGCAATTGCGGATCGGAGCCGCCGGTGAACCAGGCCGGCAGCGCGTCCATGATCGGGGTCATGCCGTTCATGTCGAAGCTGAGCCCGAAGAAGCTTGGCAGCCAGAAGATGAGGCCATAGCCGAGGATCGATCCCGAGGCGGCGCCGAAGGAGAGCAGCCAGAAGCTGGGCTTTTTCGCCAGCGTCGCCGCCACGGTCGCAAACGGCGGCGCGGCCTGGCTGGGACCGGCGTCGAAGCCGCCCCGCGCCGGCTCGCGGATGAGCAGCCTGACCAGCAAAGCCGCGGGCAGTCCGGCCAGGCCGACGATGAAGAAGGCCGAGCGCCAGTCGAGGTGGCTGGCGATCCAGCCGCCGAAGAAGATTCCGAGCGCCGACCCGATCGGGATGCCGAGCGAGAAGAAGGCGAGCGCCCGGGTGCGCCTCTCCTTGGGATAGAAATCGGAGATCAGCGCGTAGGACGGGGCGACGCCGCCCGCCTCGCCGATACCCACGCCCATCCGCGCCAGGAACAATTGCCAGAAATTCTGGGCGAGCCCGCAGGCGGCCGTGAACGCGCTCCACAAGGCCACCGAGGCGGCGATGATGTTGACCCGGTTCTTGCGGTCCGCGAGCCAGGCGATCGGGATGGCGAGGCCCGAATAGAAGATCGCGAAGGCGATCCCGCCCATCAGCCCCAATTGGGTGTTGGTGAGCCCCAGCTCCGCCTTGATCGGCACCGCCAGGATGCCGATGATCTGGCGGTCGACGAAATTGAAGATGTAGGCGAGGAGCAGGACGACGAGGACGTGCCTGCCCGGAGCCGTCCCCATCCTGCTCCCCGCCGCCGACATCAGCGGAAGTTGAACCCGAGGGTCAGGAACACCTGGCGCGGATTGCCGTAGAAGGCGGTGACGACGCCTTCCCGGCCGAGGCTGGGAATGGGATTGCCGTTCCCCGCCAGCGTCGGGACCCCGGTGGTCGGGTTGGTGACCAGGAACTGGTACCCGGACGTAATATATTGCTCGTCGAGGATGTTCTTGGCGTGGAGGCCGATCGTGTAGCGGTTGTCCGGGCTCGTCCAGACCAGATGCGCATCCCACAGGGCATAGCCGGGCTGGTCGAGATAGGGGCTCGGCGTCTCGAACTGGAAGGTCTTGCTGCGGTAGGAGACGGTGGTGCTCATCGACAGATCGCCGCCCATGACCGGAGTGGTGTAGTCGAGCGTGCCGGACAGAGTCCATTTCGGCGTGTTCTGGATGCGCCGGAAATTGGCGACGTCGACCGGGCCCTGGCCGGGGATGTTGGTGATGAACTCGTCATATTGGGCGTCGAGATAGCCCAGGGTCCCGGTGAAGTTGAGCCGTGATCCATTGTCCGCGCGGAGCAGGTTCGCGAACACCTCCACCTCGACCCCCTTGAAGGTCGCGGCGCCGGCATTGGTGGTGACGCCGACGAAGGTCGGGACGTTGTTGATCACCGCGCCGACCGAGCCCGGCACCTGGACGTCGGTATAATCGGCATAGAAACCGGCGATGGCGAGGCGCAGCCTGCGGTCGAACAGATTGGCCTTGTAGCCGATTTCGTAGCTGGTGACCCGCTCGGGATCGAACAGGAAATAGTCGTAAATCTCGGCGGGCTCGCGCGTGCCGTTGCCGTTGGTGTCCGGCGCGGCGGTGGACAGGCCGCGCGGGTCGAAGCCGCCCCCCTTGAAGCCCCGCGACCAGCTCGCATAGATCGTGTTGTTGTCGTCGGGCCGGAAGCTCAAAGACGCGCGCGGCGTGAATTCGGTGAAGGTCGCCTCGCCAATGAAGTTGGAGGTCAGCCCGCCGAGCTGGACGCCGCTGCCGCCGAGCGCGGGCGAGGGGCCGTTGAGATAATTGGCGCGGATCACGGTCGCGCGGCGCTCGTCACGCGTGTAGCGGCCGCCGAGCGACAGCTGGAGCCGGCTGGTGAGATCGTAGGTGAAGTCGCCGAACACCGCCCAGGTCTTGGTGTCGACATCGCCGAAGGTCGAGGCGGTGAGGCCGGGCAGCGCCACCGGGCTGGTGGTGGCGAGGATCACGTCGAACACGTTGTTGGCGTTGGCGTCGAGAAAATAGGCGCCCATCACGCCCGCGATCGGGCCTGCCGAGAAGATGAGCTGGAATTCGTTGGAGAATTGCTTGTTGCGGTAGATTGCGGGCACGTCGACATCGCGCGCCGGCAGCGAGTCGAAGTCGATCGAGGTATCGCTCCGGTCCTGCCGGTAGGCCAGGATGTTCCTCAGGATCACGTCGCCGACGGTGAGTTCCACGCGCATCGCGCCGCCATAGGCCTCGACCCGCTGTTCGGGCGAGTTGATGCCGGCGCGGTTGTCGTAGACGTCATTCAGCACCGGCGCTCCGCTTTGCAGCCCGACGATCAGCCGATGGCCGTTGCGCGGATCCGAATTGTCCAGGCTGTAGTCGCCGGAGAAGCGAATGAAGAGGTTCGAGGCCGGCTCCAGCTCGACGGTGGCGCGCGCCGCCCAGACGTCGCGGTTGTAATTGTCGAGGCCGTTGTTGAGGTTCTCGCCGAAGCCGTCGCGGCTGAGCCGCGCCGCCGAGGCGCCGATGCGGACCGCGTCGGAAAGCGGCGTGCTCCCCGAGACGATCAAATCGAGCTGCTCGTAGATGCCGACATTGGCGCGCACCCGGAAGGTCGGGTCGGAATCGAGCCGGCGGGTGACGTATTTGATCGCGCCGCCGATCGTGTTGCGGCCGTAGAGCGTGCCCTGCGGTCCGCGCAGCACCTCGATCCGCTCGACGTCGTATATGTCGAGCACCGCGGCCTGCGGGCGGTTCAGATAGACGTCGTCGAGATAGAGGCCGACGCCCGCCTCGAAGCCGGCGACCGGGTCCTGCTGGCCGACGCCGCGGATGAACGCGGTCAGCGTCGTATTGGTGGCGCGCGAGGTCTCCAGCGTGACGTTCGGGGTGACGTCGCTGAGGTCGGTAATGTCGGTCGCGCCCTGGCGCTCGAGCGCGTCGCCCGAGAAAGCGGTGACCGCGATCGGCACGTTCTGCAGGCTTTCCTCGCGGCGCCGCGCCGTGACGAAGATCTCGGCGTCCTCCTCGGCGGCCTCTGGCGCGGGGGCCATGCTGACCGCGACCGGATCGTCCTGCGCGAAGGCGGGGCCGGCGGAGGCGGCGAGCGCGGCCAAAGCGGTACCGAGCATCAGACGGTGGTTGAGCTTCTGGGTCATGACGTGTCTCCTCATGAATTCGTATCCTGGGTGGCGTGGGCCGGGGACAGCCGGTCCGCGAAGTCCTTCAAAATGGCGTTGAACAATTCGGGCTCTTCGAGGTGCGGGGCGTGGCCGGACCGCTCGAAGCGGACGGCGCGGGCCTGGGGCAGGGCCTCGACGAGATGGTCGGCGGTGTCGGCGCCGTAGAGCGAGCTTTGCGCGCCGTGGACGATCAGCGTCGGATGCTGGATCTTCTCCAGCAAGGCGCGCACGTCCTGGCGGATCAGCGAGTTCCACACGGACGCCATGGCATCGGCGTCGTTGCGGGCGAATTGGAGGCTCGCCCAGTCGGCGAGCTTGCGCATGTCGGGCGCCACCGGCTGGGCGAAGATCGCCTGGCCCGCGCCCAACGCGAAGGTCTCGAAATCGTCGCGAATGGCGATCGAGCGCGCCTCGCAGGCCTCGGGCGAAAGCCCCAGGTCCCATTCGGCGTCGTTCTTCACCCGCGCCGTCATGTCGACCACCACCGCGCCGGCGAAACGCGCCGCGGCGGGCCCGGCGAGCACGTGCCACAAGATCGTCGCGCCGAGCGACCAGCCGACGCCGATCGCGCCCTCGAGATCGAGCGCGTCCGCGAGCTCGGCGACGTCGGCCGCCATCCGCTCGACGCTCGGCGTGCGCGCATCCTCGCCGGCCGATTCGCCGTGGCCGCGAAGGTCGATGGCGATGATCCGGAAATTGTCGGCGAGGCCGGCCTGGCCCTCGAAGAAGCCGCCATGCGCCATCAGCCCGTGGAGCAGCACGATCGGCGTGCCGCTGCCCGTGTCGCGATAGGCGATTCGCATCCCGTCCGAGGCAATGAAGCCGTGCAGAAATCCCTCCCCAATGGCCGCGCACGCCCCTGTTCGGGGTTCTTGCGGATGGGGAGCTAATGGCTCAAACTGAAACCTGAGTCAATGTTCAAGTTAGCAACATTGGAATGGGTAGTGCCGGCATCGAGGATCCGGGCGAAGGCGGCCTGCGGGTCAACCCATCAGTGCTCGGCCTGGCCG
>JBKJZJ010000182.1:0-9668 GCA_046715355.1 Allosphingosinicella sp.
TTCCTGGGCGGGGGGATTTGATTTGCAACCACCGCGCCGCACGACGGGCCGCCGGCCGGGGGCTGGCGGCCCTTCGCCTCGGTCGGCCACTGGCCGGGACGGGGTGGCGGCCAGCTCCACGTCCGGTTGAGCCGCGAGAAACGGCAGGATTCGGCGGTGTTCGCGCGGATCGACGGCCGAAGCTTCCAGCTGGTTGGCCGCGGCCGCGACGCCTGGGCGCCCGACGCCCGCGCCGACGCCGAAATCCAGGCGGCAATGCGCACCGGCCTCGCTTTGGTCGTCGAGACCCGCTCGGCCGAGGGCCTGATCGTGCGCGACCTCTACGGGCTGCGCGGCGCCGCCACCGCCATCGACGCCGCCGCTCTGGCCTGCGCGCGGCGGCCGTGACCGCGGCGCCGCGCTTCTTCATCGCGCGCCATGGCGAAACGGTCTTCAACGCGGCGGCGCGGATGCAGGGGGATGTGCTCCACACGCCGCTGACCCGCGCGGGCTTTGCCCAGGCGGACGAGATGGGCGCCCTCCTGCGCGTCCACCTGGGGCCCAGGCCGAAGCTCGATTTGTGGGCATCGCCAACGGGCCGGGCGCTGCAGACGCTGGCCGTGATCGCCGAGCATCTGGAGCTCGACTGGCACGGCGCCAGGACCGACGCGCGGCTGCGCGAGATCGACATCGGCGCGTGGAGCGGGCGCTTCTATCGGGACGTGGTCGCCGAGGGCGGGCCGCTGATCGACCCGGCCACGGGCCTGTTCAGCGGCCGGCCTCCGGGCGGGGAAAGCTACGACGAAGTCGCCCAACGCCTGCGGGCCTGGCTTGATGACACCGCCGATCAGGCCGGCGACCGGCTGATCGTGATGCACGGCATGTCGTCGCGGGTGCTGCGGGGCATGCTATCCGGCGGGCGGCAGGTCGCCGGCAATCTGCCGCAGGGAAGCCTGGTCGAGATCCGGGCGGGGGTCGAGACTTTGCTCGCCTCGGGGGACGCCTTCGACCCATTCTGACGCCGGGATGGAAATTCCGCCGCATCCGCCCTAGATAGCGGCGCTCATGACAGCCGCCATGACCATTCCCGGCCATATCGATCCGGTCACCGTTCCGCGCCCCGCGACGGCGGCGGCCGACGGCGCCCGCGTCAACCTGATCGGGCTCTCCAGGGCCGAGATCCGCGCGGCGCTGGAGGAGGCGGGGCTCGACGGGCGCCAGGCCAAGCTGCGCGCCAAGCAGCTCTGGCACCAGATCTACAATCGCGGCGCCACCCGCTTCGAGACGATGAGCGACATCGCCAAGCCCCAGCGTCTGTGGCTCGGCGAGCGGTTCGAGATCGCCCGGCCACAAGTGGTGATCGAGCAGGTCTCCACCGACGGCACCCGCAAATGGCTTCTGCGCACGAGCGACGGCCACGATTTCGAGATGGTGTTCATCCCCGACGCCGACCGCGGCACGCTCTGCGTCTCGAGCCAGGTCGGCTGCACCCTGAATTGCCGCTTCTGCTTCACCGGGACGATGCGCCTGGTGCGCAACCTGACCGCGGGCGAGATCGTCGGCCAGGTCATGCTGGCCCGCGACGCGCTCGAGGAATGGCCGTCCTTGCCGGAAGGGCGGATGCTCTCCAACATCGTGATGATGGGGATGGGCGAGCCCTTGTACAATTTCGACAATGTGCGCGACGCGCTCAGGATCGTGATGGACGGCGACGGGCTCGGCCTGTCGCGGCGCCGGATCACCCTCTCCACCTCCGGCGTGGTGCCGATGATGGCGCGCGCCGGCGAGGAGATCGGCGTCAACCTCGCCGTCTCGCTGCACGCGGTGACCAAGGCGGTGCGCGACGAGATCGTCCCCTTGAACCGCAAATATGGCATCGAGCAGCTGCTCGAGGCCTGCGCCGCCTATCCCGGCGCCAACAATGCGCGGCGCATCACCTTCGAATATGTGATGCTCAAGGACTTGAACGACAGCGACGCGGACGCCCGCGAGCTCGTCCGGCTGATCCGCAAGTACAAGCTCCCCGCCAAGGTCAACCTGATCCCGTTCAACCCCTGGCCCGGCTCGATCTACGAATGTTCGGACGAGGACCGGATCCGGCGCTTCTCCGACCTCGTCTTCGAAGCTGGTATCTCCGCGCCTATCCGCCGCCCGCGGGGCCGCGACATCATGGCCGCCTGCGGCCAGCTGAAGTCGGCCGCGCAGAAGAAGAGCCGCGCCGAACTGGACCGCATCGCGGAGGAAAAGCAGGCGGCGCTTTCGGCCCCGGGGTCTTTGGCCGACAGAGTTATCAGCGAGTGATCTGGTTAGAGCAAGCTGTTCCCATTGGGGTCAGCTTCAGATAGGTTCGCCAAACACCATCGAAGTCAGACTGGCAGATCAGTCGTGGAAAAGCACATAGCGCCGAAATTTTTGACTTTGGCCGTTGGCGCGAAGGACAAGCGCCATTTGTCTCCCGTCGAGCAGCTGTCGATTCCGTTAGGAGGCTTGGCGGGTGGATGGCTTGTATACGAGCCGGTGCTGAACCTTTTTCACCTGCGCGGTCCTGGTTCAGGCGATGAAATTGCAGCGATCGGAGCCACAATCGCCGGGGCGGCAATTGGGCTGGCTGCGGCCACGCTCAACACAGCATGCGAATCGGGCCCTAGTTATCGGCAGAAGCAGTTGATCTCGACAGGCGCTGGAGCAGGGACAGGGGTAGGAATAGGCTCGGGCTTGGCAGCTTTGGACGTCGTTACCACGGGCGGAATGGCTACCCTCTTCGTCCTGGGCGCTGGCGCGTTGGGAGCTGCGGCGGGCGATCTCGGCAATCGACTATTCTCGCAAAAGAGATGCCGCGTCTGCGGCAAGCGCTGGAAGTGCTGCAGGCGAATTTGCATGCGATGCGGCAACGTTTTCGACGTTGACAAAGAGTGGTGTGATCGCTCGATCGACGACTCCGAATCCACGGTTACCGACTATCTCACGTTCAGGGACGTTGTTTCGATTTTCGACTGCAACGGGCTCAACTACGTGGAAGCTTGTGCGGCGCTGGAAAAGCATGCGCCGGAGTGGAGTTTGGGACGCGGCCCAGAATATGAGATCAGCAAGCGCCTCTTCCTGAAATGGCTGCGGATCAACCAGCCGTTGAGGGAGCGCTACAGAGGCCTAAGGCCATCTGAAGACTTCTGGACGCTGGCCGAGGCAGCCGTACGTTCGGAATGCGATCCGAAGCGACCGATCAGTCTCCACGATATTAGCTCGTGGCCCTAGCACGCCGCCGCCCGCGGCCAGCTGAAGTCAGCCGCCGAGAAGAAGAGCCGGGCCGAACTCGACCGGATCGCCGAGGAGAGCGTAGCGGCAAGAGCCACATGCCAGGGGCATGTTGCCCGCGAAGCCCGGCTGCGCAGCAGCCGGTGGCGGCGCTGGCGTGATTCTGGCGCGCTACCGGCGGCGCTTCGCGCTGGGCGCGCTGCCCGGCGAGGTCGTCGTCACCGTGCGCACGACCGGCATGGAGAGCGCGCTCATCCTTGGCGGCGGCCTGATCGCCGAAGACCGCACGCCGCTCGGCGGGTCCGAATCCACCCGCAATCACCGGCTCGCCGCCACCCTGCCCGACGGCCGCGCGATCGATGTGGAGATGGGCTATGTGAGCTGGTGGACGATCGGCATCGCGGTCCGCCTCGACGGCGTCCTGATCCACGAAAGTCATCCCGGCCGCCGCATCGCCTATCCCGAGCGCGCGGCGCGGATGGCGGCGCGCTCGTCCGCCAAGGGCTTGCCGGAAGGCTTCGACCCCGGCCAGATCCGCCGCAACAAGGTGCCGCTCATGGTCGACATCGCGCTCGGCCTGCTCTTCTTCATCGTCGCCAAGCTGAGCGACCTCTCCACCGCCGCTCTGGTCGGGGCGGGCGCGGGCCTCGCGCTCGTCGTCGCCCAGCGCTTCGTCAAAGCCGACCTCCTGGGCGGGCTCGCTTTGTTCGGCATCGTCATGCTGCTGATCTCGGCGGGTCTCGCGCTCGCTTTCCAGGACGACATGATGGTCAAGATGCGCTCGACCATCATTGGCCTGATCAGCGCCGCTCTGTTCCTTGGCGACGGGCTGCTCGGCGGCAACCGGCTCGGCCGCGGCCTCGCCCGCTATTTGCCTTATTCCGACATCGACCCGGGCCGGCTGGCGCTGGGCATCGGCCTGCTCGGCCTGGTCATGGCGGGGCTCAATTATGTCGTGGCCAGGCTCACCAGCACCGATTTCTGGCTGTTCTACACCACCTTCGTCGACTTCTTCCTGGTGATGCTGATGGTCCTCGTCGTGTTCGCTTATGCCCGCGGCCGGCTGCTGCCCCGCGGCTATAAGCGGCCGCCGGGCTAGAAGCCCGCGAAGGTCGCGAAGCTTTCCAGCGGCTCGCGGTCGGTGCGCCAGGCGTTGATCGGATGCGCCTCATCGGCATGGCCGAGCGCCATTCCGCAGTAGAACAGCCGGTCCTGCGGCAGGCCAAGCACGTCCCCGACCGTCTTGGGGACGAGCGCCCAGGCTTCCTGCACGCAGGTGGCGAGGCCGCGTTCCTCGGCGAGCAGCATGAAGGTCTGCATGAACATGCCGAGATGCGCCCATTGCAGCGGCCCGAAGCGCGCCGGGATCGAGAAGAACAGGCCGACCGGCGCCCCGAACAGGTCGAAATTGCTGGCGAACTGGATGAGGCGCGCGGCCCGGTCCCCGCGCGGGATGCCGATCGCCGCGTAGAGCTGCTCGCCCGAGGCGAAGCGGCGGCTCCGCCAGGGCTCGCCGAGCGCGGGCGGGTAGATCGGGAACAGGGTGCCCTCTCCCGCCGGGTCGGCGGCGAAGCTGGCGCGGACCCTCGCCTTGAGCCGGGCCAGCGCCGCCCCGGCCAGAACGTCGACATGCCAGGGCTGCAGATTGCCGCCCGAGGGCGCGCGGCTGGCCGTCGTCAGCATGTCCGCGATCGTGGCGCGATCGACGGGCCGGTCCAGAAAGGCCCGCACCGACCGCCGCGCCAGCACCGCCTGTGCGACTGTCGCCATGTTCTCTTCTCCCTCGACCCGGGCTTGACCCGCGCCCGCCTTCTGCGATGAGTGCGGCAAACAAGGGGACTGCCTAACCCATGTGGCTCCTGGACAAAATGCTCCGCAAGCTCGTCACCAAGGGTGAGCTGATCGTCACCAATCATGACGGCAGGGAGTATCGCTACGGCGCCCCCGACCCGCACCACGGCCCGATCCGCGTCCGGCTGACCGACAAAGGCGCGGCCTGGCATATCGCCAAGGATCCGCGCGTCGGCGCCGGCGAGGCCTATATGGCGGAGCGCCTGATCGTCGAGCCGCCGAGCGACATACGCGACCTCGCTTTGATGTTCCGCTACAACGCGCCGTTCGAGACGCCCGACGCGCTGAAGCCCAAGGGGCCGGTCACCCGCAGCTTCAACTTCATCACCGGCAAGCTCGACCAGATCAACTGGAGGAGCCGCTCGCGCCGCAACGCCGAGCATACCTACAACCTCACCCGGCGGCTCTACGAGCTCTTCCTCGACGAGGACCGCCAATATACCTGCGCCTATTACCGCCATCCCGACGACAGCCTCGAACAGGCCCAGCTCGACAAAAAGGCGCATATCGCCGCCAAATTGAACCTCCAGCCCGGCATGAAGGTGCTCGACATCGGCTGCGGCTGGGGCGGGCTCGCGCTTTACCTCCATCGCCATTACGACGTCGACGTGCTCGGCATCGCGCTCGCGCCGGACCAGATCGAATTCTCCAACGAGCGCGCCAGGGAGCTCGGCGTCTCCGATCGGGTGAAGTTCGAATTGCTCGATTATCGCGACGTCGAAGGGCAGTTCGACCGGATCACCAGCGTCGGCCTGATCGAGCATCTCGGCACCCCGCACCATCCCGGCTTCTTCGCCAAGACCTTCGAATTGCTGAAGCCCGACGGAGTGATGTTCTCGCACTGCTGCGGCCGGATGGGCCCGCCGGGCCTGACCGACAAATGGACGCGCAAGTACATCTTCCCGGGCGGCTATATCCCCGCGCTGTCCGAGCTGGTCAGCCAGGCCGAGCAGCACCGGCTGATCGTCACCGACGTCGAGGCGGTGCGCTACCATTATGCGCTGACGCTTGAGGAATGGTATTATCGGACGATGGCGCACCGGGAGGAGATCACCGCCCTCTACGACGGGCGCTTCTTCCGCATGTGGCAATTCTATTTGGCCGGCGCCGAGGCCGCGTTCCGCTATGGCGGCCTGGTCAACTGGCAGCTGCAATATGTGAAGCGGCGCGACGCCATCCCGATGACCTGGGACTATATGTTCGAGGAAGAGCGGCGCCTGCACGCGCTCGAGGACGCGCCCGAATGGCACCTCAGCCGGGCCGCGGAGTGACGCCCGGACCCTGGGGGGCTATGAGGTGCGCGCGCATGCCATGATCGGGGGCATGGCGGGGTAAGTAGCGGGGGCATGCAGGAAGGACATTTTCCGAAGCGGGAAGACGGCGCGCCCAGACCCTTCTGGGAGCGCAAGACCTTTGTCTTTGCGCTTATTCTTCTCTCCGCCGTGCCATTGCTGTGGCCGGACGTTCCGCCTTTGCTCGATCTGCCCGGCCACATGGGCCGCTATCGGGTCCAGCTCGAACTGGAGACGTCGGCCGAGCTGCGCCAATATTACAGCTTCCAGTGGGCGGTGATCGGCAATCTCGGCGTCGACCTGCTGATCCAGTGGCTGGCGCCTTTGATCGGGCTGGAGCCGGCGGTGAAGCTGATCATCCTGACGATCCCGCCTCTGGCGGTCGGCGGCCTGCTCTGGGTCGCCTATGAAGTGCACGGCCGGGTGACGCCGAGCGCGCTGTTCGCATTGCCGTTCGCCTACAATTTCCCCTTCCTGTTCGGCTTCGTCAATTTCGCCCTGGCGATGGCGCTGGCGCTGATCGCCTTCGCCTTGTGGCTGAGGCTCGGGCGGCTCAACCGGGTGTGGCTGCGCGCCGCTTTGTTCGTTCCGATCTCGCTCGCTTTGTGGCTGGTCCACGCCTTCGGCTGGGGGACTTTGGGCGTGCTCGCCTTTTCCGCCGAGCTGGTCCGCCAGCACGACCGCGGCCGCTCCTACCCGATGGCGGGCTTCCAGGCCGGCCTCCACTGCCTGGCGCTGGTGCCGCCGGTGGCGCTGATGCTGGCCTGGCGGAGCAACGCGGCGGGCCAGACCGGGGACTTCTTCAACTGGCTGAGCAAATATGACTGGCTGGTGATGGCGCTGCGCGACCGCTGGGAATTGTGGGACCGGGCCTCGCTGACCTTCTGCGTGCTGATCATGCTCTGGTCGATCTTCGACAAGAGGATGACCTGGTCGCGCAACCTCGCCGCCTCCTTCCTGTTCCTGAGCCTGGTGTTCGTGCTGTTGCCGAGGGTGGTGTTCGGCTCGGCTTATGCGGATATGCGCCTCGCCCCCTATCTGTTCGCGATCGGGCTCGTCGCGATCCGCTTCCGGGAGCAGGCGACGCTCGCCTTCCAGCGCACCATCGCGATCACCGCTCTGGTCTTCGTGCTGCTGCGCACCGGCGCCACCACTTATTCGAACTGGCTCTACGACGAGAGCTTCGACCGCGAGCTTCAGGCGCTGAACCATGTCCCGCGCGGGGCGCGGATGGTGAGCTTCATCGGTCGGCCCTGCATCGAGCCCTGGGGGATGTCGCGGCTGCTGCATCTGTCGGCGCTCGCCATGGTCCGAAACCACGCCTTCTCCAACGACCAGTGGACGATGGAAGGCGCGCAATTGCTCACCGTCCGCTATCGCGACGGCTGGCCCTTCCTGCGCGACGCCACCCAGATCGTCACCTCCACACTCTGCCGCGGCGAGGTCTGGCGGACGATCGAGATGGCGCTCACCCAATTCCCGCGCGATGCCTTCGATTATGTCTGGCTGATCACGCCGCCGGCCTATGACGCCTCGCTCACGCGCGGCCTCGAACCGGTCTGGCGCAGCGGCTCCAGCGTCCTCTATAGGGTCGCGGACCGGAACCCGTCCGCATCGTCCAAGGACCCTCGATGACCTCTCCCTCGCTTTCGATCGTCGTCCCCTGCTTCAACGAGGAAGCCTGCCTGTCGGAGTTGCACGCCCGCCTGAGCAAGGCGGCGGCCGAGGTCGCCGGCGAGGATTATGAGATCGTGCTCGTCAATGACGGTTCGCGCGACGGCAGCTGGGCGATGATGCAGGCGCTTGCACAGAGCGACCCGCGGCTGGTGGCGATCAACCTGTCGCGCAATCACGGCCACCAGCTCGCTCTGACCGCGGGGCTCGATCTGTGCGCCGGCGCGCGCATCCTGATCATCGACGCCGATCTCCAGGATCCGCCCGAATTGCTCCCCGAGATGATCGCCGAGATGGAAAGGCGGGAGGCCGACGTCGTCTATGCGGTGCGCCGCGCCCGCGCCGGCGAGACCCGCTTCAAGCGCGGCACCGCCAAGCTCTTCTACCGGCTGCTCTCGAGGCTGGCCGAGATCGAGATCCCGCTCGACACCGGCGATTTCCGGCTGATGAGCCGCCGCGCGCTCGACGCCTTGCTGGCCTTGCCCGAACAGTCCCGCTTCATCCGCGGCATGGTCGCCTGGGTCGGCTTCCGGCAGGTGCCGATCGTCTACGACCGCGCCCAGCGCCATGCCGGCGAGACCAAGTATCCGCTCGGCCGAATGATGCGCTTCGCCCTCGACGCGGTGACCGGCTTCTCCACCGCGCCGCTGCGCATGGCCAGCCACGTCGGCATGTGGCTGGTGCTCGCCTCGATCCTGCTCCTGGTCTACATCGCAATTGGCTTCTTCACCGGCACCGCCATCCAGGGCTGGACCTCGCTGATGCTGGTCGTGGTCGTGCTCGGCGCGGTGCAGATGTTCGTGCTCGGGATGATCGGCGAATATCTCGGCCGGCTCTATGTCGAGGCCAAGAAAAGGCCGCTCTACATCGTCTCGGACATTGCCGGCCGCTCAGGCGGGACCGCCAGCCTCGGCCATGTCGCTCACCTTGCGGAAGCCCCCTCCGGCACCGAGACGATCGCCGCCAGCGACACGCCCGGCGGCAAGGGCAGGCGCCCGATCGCATAGCGTTCGAGCCCGAAGATCCAGCGGAACAGAGCGTTGACCGGCCTCGCCGGCACCTTGTCGTCGCCGCCCTTCAGGCCGAGCAGCCGGCTGCCCAGCCGCGCCGAAGCGGCGACCGGGAATAAGAGGCTGTTGAACCAGCGCAGCATGTCGAGCTTCAGGCCCGCCTGCGCGACGTCCTTCCTCAGCGTCGCGCGGGTGTAGCGCAGCTTATGATGGTTCACCACGTCATGGCCGCTCCACATGAACGGAAAGGCGGGCACGGTGATCAGGATGCTGCCGCCGGGCTTGAGCTTGCGCGCCAGATTGGCCAGCGCGCCGGGGCGGTCGTCGAGATGCTCGAGCACGTCGAGCATGGCGATCAGGTCGTAGGCGCCGTCCTCGACCCCCTCCAGCGCCGGCAGCGGCGCGTTCAAGACGTCGCGGCCGAGCCGCGCGCTCGCCATATCGCGCGCTGCTTCGTCCACCTCGATCGCGTCGACGGCGCCGAAGCGCTTCAGCATATCGAGGTTGTGCCCGGTCCCGCAGCCGACCTCCAGGATGCGCGCGCCTAGCGGGGGCCTGATCCGGCGCTTGATCAACGTCGCCAGAATGTCGCGCCGCGCGACATACCACC
>JBKJZJ010000183.1:0-7616 GCA_046715355.1 Allosphingosinicella sp.
GGTGAGAACGATGCGGCCCGCGCGCGCGGGCCAGCCCAAAGCCCGTTCCGCGTCGCGCATCCCCTCGCCCGCGCAGACCACCCGCCAGAGCACGTCGGCGAGGCCGCCGCCGACCGCCGCGACCGCCTCGTCGAAGCGACGCCGCGCGGCGACCTGGTCCAGCGTCGGCGTCTCGGCCGCCGGTGCCGCGCGCGCGGTTCTAGCCTGCGGCGGCGCATCCCAGCGCATCGTCACGCGGGGGCCGAGCGCGGCCCTTTCCCAGTCCGCGCGCAAGCTCTCGCCCGCCGCATATTGCCGCGCGCTGACCAGGCCGCGCGCCTTGAGCCAGCCGAGCGGCGATTCCGCCAGGTTCACCAGGACCGAGCGGGCCGCCCTGGCGCCGCGCGCCGACCGTTCGCGACCGTCGCGCGGCAATGGCCGCTCGGCGAGCAGCCTGTTCTTCCCGGGGGCGGTCGAATCGCGCATCGCGGCGGCTTGCCATTTGGGTAAAAGTGTAGGAAAGAAGTAACCGGTCCGGTTTGGAGGAAAGCCATGATCACCCGCATCCGCGACGTCCGCCGCGCCCGAAAGATGACGCTCCAGGACGTCGCCGACCGGTGCCAGCCGCCGACGACGCCGCAGACGATCGGCCGGCTCGAAACCGGCACCCGCACCGTCTCGGTGGGCTGGCTGAACCGCATCGCCAAGGCGCTCGGCGTCGAGGCCTCCGACCTCGTCACCCTGCCCGACCGCGAGGACATACCGGTCGCCGCGACCCTGGATCACGAGGGCGCCCACGCCCCGCGCCGCGAGGGCGTCGTGATCCCGCCCCAGGCCGCGCCGCGCCTAGTCGCGGTCACCGTCGCATCCTCCTGCGGCGACTATCGCAGCGGCGACGAGATCTGGCTCAACCGGCTCGCGCCCGAAGCCTATGCCGGCGCCCTCAATCGCGACATCCTCGTCCCCCGCCCCGCCGGCCGGTTCCTCTTCGGCCGCCTGATCGGCCGCGAGGACGGCAAGCTCCACATCCTCCCCCACGGGTCCGGCCAGCGCCAGACCGTGGTGACGGACCCGCCTTGGGCGGCGGTGGCGGTGAAGCTGATACGTAGCTTGTGAAGCCCGAGCGCCTTACAAGAGAGCGGTCTGATATTAGGGTCACATGACGCCGCACGTTAAGATAGCTCTGATCATCGCTGCCGGGATCATCGCGGCAATGGGGCTCTATCTGTATTACACTCCCTATCAGCAATGCGTTCGGGCGATGCATGCGCGGGATGCCCAGGATACCAATCCGTACGCGAAATTTTCGAGAGCTGATCCTGAGATCACTTGCTTGAGAACTTCAAGCTGACGCAACGCCTCCTCCGGGCGGCCGGCCTGCCAGCCGAAGCTCCGCCAGGAGCGTAGGCTGGTGGGCGCTGACGGGCTCGAACCGCCGACCCTCTCGGTGTAAACGAGATGCTCTACCAACTGAGCTAAGCGCCCTGCCCGCCTCCCTGCCAGCGCAGCGTGAAACGGGCAAGCGTCAGACCGCGGTCGGGCAGATCCGACGCAGCGCGCGCAAATAGGTCGCGAGCGCGCGCGCCGTATCGTCGGAGAGCTCGATATAGACGCGGCGCCCATCCTGCGGATCGGCGGCGCGGACGAAGAGGCCGCGGTCGGTCAGCGCCTTGATCCACCGGAGCGCGGTCGTCGCCGGTACCGCCGCCGCGATGCACAGGCTGGAGACCGCGACCCGCTTCTTTTCGAGCCGCGCCGCCATCAGATCGAGCAGCATGTCCCAGGCCGGATCGGCGAACAGGTCGCCGCGGAAATATTGGTCGCGCAGCCGCCGGGCGCGGATCATCGCGCGGATGGTGGTGGCGTCGATGCCGGGCTCGTCCGTCTCCGCCCCCGCGTCCGGCCGGGCAGCGGTTGCCGCGGCTTCCTCGTCGGACAAAGAGGCGAGGATCGCCGCGATCCTGCCCACATCCTCGGAGAGCTGGTGGAGGATGACAGCCCCGTGCTCGCGGCCGACATCGTGCAGTCGCGGGGCCGCGGGGCGGGCGGCACGCGCGACCGCCATCAGCCTGTCTATCTCGCCGGCCTCGCAAAGATGGGCGACGTCTGCGTGCGACACCCGCGCCGCGACGAGATCGAGCAGGCCGACCGGGGCCGAGACGACGCTCGAGCGCACGCCGGCCTCGGCCTCGCTCTGGGCCCAGTCCAGGATCGGGATCAAGGCGTCGGGCCCGGCCTCGCCATCGAGCTCGATCAGCGCCGCGGCATTGGGCACCGAGCGCCGGAACGCCTGCGGATCCGAGCCAAGCAGGACGGCCGAGACGATGCGGCAATCGGCCTTCTGCGCGGTCCGGCGCATGCGCCCAAGCGCCGGCTCAGTATCGGCGAAGAGATGGACGGCCGGACTTTCTCGATATTCGACCATTTCGAGCACATCATGCGCCAACTTATCGCTCATCGCCAGCACCCCCCGGTACAATCCGAAATGGAGATTGACGCAAGCCAAAGTTGGGGGAATTGTTATCGGCTCCACTTCGGAGCCTGTTCGGAAAGCCGAACGCCTTCATCTATTTGGCGTTTACGCGGGATTCCTCCATTTCGGTGGAAATAGGCGCCCCTGCCTCGGGCATTGTCCGCGCGGATGCGCGACCGGCGATAAAATCCTTAGTCCGGAACGTGCTGGCCGCCTGTCGGAAAAACTTGGTCCATTTCGGATCAAGATCACACCGGCGGCGACGGAGGGCACGACCTTCAGGCGAAGGTGTCGCTGAGACCCTCTTCGTCGAACGTAAGCTCTTTCACCGCGGTGGCGTTGGCGGCGCCGAACAAGGCCGCGCCGAGGCCGCCCAGCACGGCATCTGACGCCCACCGCAGGAGCATCGTGCTATCGATGACGCCTTGGTTCAGCATCTCATATTCGCGCACATTCGCCTGCTGGGCCTGCTCGGAATTGAAGCCGCCGCGAAAGACGGCGGCGAAATATTCTCGCTCGGTTACCAAAGCGGCCAGCAGCGAGAGGCCGAGCAGAAGCAGGAAGAGCACCAGATAAGCTGAGAACAGCGTCCAGAAGCGGCCGCGGGTCAGGTCCCAGGCCTCGCCGACGATGAAGCGCCTCCGCATCAGCGTGAGGGGAAAGCTGAGCGAAAGCTTGGTGTAGAAAAATGCGCCCAGCGCCAGCGTCAGCCCCGCCACGACCAGCACCGCGGCGCCGGTGCCGGCGGTTCCGGCCAGGATCGCAGCGAAGATGCTGATTACGAACAGCGCGATAACGACCCCCACCATGTAGACGAATGCGAGCAGGAACAGCCGAACTTCGTCCATGCCGAGCCGAAGCGCACCGGGCCCGCCTTCGCCGGGTCGCAGCACCGCGCGCAGCACCGCCGCGCAGACGATCATCGTCACCAGCAGGGCCACGACGCTCAGCGCCATCCCCTGGGAAATGATCGCCCAGCGCGCGGACGCTTCCGACGCGCCGGCGGCCAGCGCCTCGACCTGCCCCTTGATCATCTCCACGGACGCGAAGCTCATCGCGACGGACATCGCCAGATAGATGATCATCCAGATCAGGACCGCGCCCGGCCTGTCCCGCAATATCCGGAACGCGCCTTCGATGATGGAACCGATGCTCACTCCCTTGCTCTCCCTAGCCCAGCGCCTTCACTATCTCCTCAACCATCTTCTTGGCGTCGGCGAGCAGCATCATCGTGTTGTCGCGGTAGAAGAGCTCGTTGTCGACGCCCGCATAACCGACGCCGCCCATCGAGCGCTTCACGAATAGCACCGTCTTGGCCTTCTCCACGTCGAGCACGGGCATGCCGTAGATGGGCGAGGTCTTGTCGGTCTTGGCGGCGGGATTGGTGACGTCGTTGGCGCCAATCACGAAAGCGACGTCGGCTCTGGCGAACTCGGCGTTGATGTCCTCGAGCTCGAACACCTCGTCATAGGGCACGTTCGCTTCGGCGAGCAGCACGTTCATATGCCCCGGCATGCGGCCCGCCACCGGGTGGATGGCATATTTGACCTCGACGCCGGCATGTTTGAGCACGTCGCCCATTTCCCTGAGCGCATGTTGCGCCTGCGCGACGGCCATGCCGTAGCCCGGCGCGATGATGACGAGCTCGGCCTGCTTCATCAGGAAGGCGGCGTCCTCGGCCGAGCCGCGCTTCCAGGGCCGGTCGATCGCGCCGCCGCCCGCCGCGGCCGCCGCGTCGCCGCCGCCGAAGCCGCCGGCGATCACCGAGATGAAGCTGCGGTTCATCGCCCGGCACATGATGTAGGAAAGGATCGCGCCCGAGCTGCCGACCAGGGCGCCGGTGATGACCATCGCGCTGTTGTGCAGGGTGAAGCCCATCGCCGCGGCGGCCCAGCCCGAATAGGAGTTGAGCATAGAGATCACGACCGGCATGTCGGCCCCGCCGATCGGGATGATGAGCAGGAAGCCGATGGCGAAGCTGAGCGCCGTCACCGTCCAGAAGATCCACGGCGCCTGGTCCTGCGTGAAATAGCCGATCAGGCCGAGGATCGCGACCAGGGTGCCGAGGTTGATCACGTGCCGCATCGGCAGCATGATCGGCTTGCCCGACATGTTGCCGTTCAACTTGAGAAAGGCGATCACGCTTCCTGAGAAGGTGATCGCGCCGATCGCGACGCCGAGCCCCATCTCGATCCGGCTGCTGATGTGGATCATCCCGTCGGGGTCCGCGATGCCGAACGCCTGCGGGTTCAGGAAAGCCCCCGCCCCGACCAGCACGGCCGCCATGCCGACGAGGCTGTGGAAGGCGGCGACCAGCTGCGGCATCGAGGTCATCGCGATCCGCCGCGCGGTGACGATGCCGATCACCGCGCCGACCAGGATCGCGCCCAGGATCTGACCCGCCACGGTCCAGTCGATATTGTCCAACAGCCCCGCGCCGGGGCCCTCGGGGCCGAACGGACGGTAGTGGACGAGCGTGGTGACGACGGCGAGCGTCATCCCGAACATGCCGAAGCGGTTGCCGGTGCGCGAGCTTGCCGGGCTCGACAGCCCCCGCAAGGCAAGAATGAAACACCCGCCCGCGACCAGGTAGGCGAGCAGGACCCAGGCGGGCGTGGCGGCGATGTGCTCGGCTGCGGGCGGTATGGCGTGCGGCAGCGGCGCCATCACATGCGCTCCTTCTTCTTGTACATTGCGAGCATGCGCTGCGTCACCGCGAAGCCGCCGAAGATGTTGATGCTGGCCATCACCACGGCGGCGAGTCCGAGCCATTTCGCCAGCGGCGCGCCGGTCGCCGCGCCGGCGATCAGCGCGCCGACGATGATCACCGAGGAGATGGCGTTGGTCACCGACATGAGCGGCGTGTGCAGCGCCGGCGTCACCGACCAGACCACGAAATAACCCACGAAGCAGGCCAGCACGAAGATCGACAGGATCGAGATGAAGTCCATCAGCTTTCCCCCTCGCCCGCCAGGCGGAGCCGGATTTCGAGCAGACGCAGCATCCGCGTGTAGCGGGTGCGCCATTGCGGATCGGGCACGTCGCCGCAGGCCACGCGCGGAGCGTAGACCGCCCGCGCCCGCTCCATCGCCTCGGCGCCGTAGCGCTGCGTCAGCGCGTAGCTCACCGCGCCTTGCCGGGCGCTGAAGTCATGATTCCAGTCGGCGGTGATGCGGCTGGGATCACGGCCGAAGCAATAGGCTTCCTGGTCGATCGCGGCGCGCGCGAAGACGTGCATGGAGCCGTAGACCGAAAGGTCGCCCGCCCGCGTCCACCCCGTGCCCGGCGCGGTCGAGCAGGCGGCGAGCGCCAGCAGCAGCCCCGCCGTCGCCGTCGCGCTTTTCATGCCTTGAGCCGTTCGCTGACGACTTCGCCGTCTTTGGTCAGCCGGACGCCGAGCACGATCTCGTCGTCGTCGGGGAAGGCCGGCGCCTTCATCTCCGCGTCCCAGAAGGCCGAGAGGAAGTTGTAGATGTTGCGCGAGAAGAGCGCCGAGGTGTCGGCGGCGAGCCGGCTCGGCACGTTGCGGTGGCCGACGATCTTGACGCCGTGCCTCACGACCACCTCGCCCGCCACCGCGCCTTCGACATTGCCGCCCTGTTCGACGGCGAGGTCGACGATGACGCTGCCCGGCTTCATCGTCGCGATCTGCGCGTCGGAGATGAGCCGCGGCGCCGGCCGCCCGGGGATAAGCGCGGTGGTGATGACCAAGTCCTGCTTGGCGATATGAGCGGACACCAGCTCCGCCTGCGCCGCCTTATAATCGTCCGACATTTCGGTCGCGTAGCCGCCGGCGCCCTCGCCCTCGATGCCGGCGACATTTTCGACGAAGATCGGCTTGGCTCCCAGCGACAATATCTGCTCTTTTGTCGCCGAGCGAACGTCGGTCGCCGAGACCTGGGCGCCCAGCCTTCTGGCGGTCGCGATCGCCTGCAGTCCGGCGACGCCGACGCCCATCACGAACAATTTGGCGGCCGCCACGGTCCCGGCCGCGGTCATCATCATCGGGAAGGCGCGGCCATATTCCGACGCGCCGTCCAGCACCGCCTTGTAGCCGGCCAGGTTCGCCTGGCTCGAAAGGATGTCCATCGATTGGGCGCGGGTGATGCGCGGCATGAATTCGAGCGCCAGCGCCTCGATGCCGGCCTTGGCATATTCATCGATCCGGTCGCGCTTTCCGAACGGATTGAGCGAGGCGACGAGCCAGGCGCCCTTCTTCGCGCCAGCGAGCGACTTGGGATCGGGACCCTGCACGGCGAGCACGGCATCGGCATCCTTGAGAACGGCCGCGCGGGCGCCGACCAAAGCTCCGGCCGCCTCATAATCCGCGTCGGCGATGGAGGCGCCGTCGCCCGCGCCCGTTTCGACCGCGACATCGGCGCCAAGGCCGACATATTTCTTGACCGTCTCCGGCGTCGCCGCGACCCGAAGCTCGCCTGCTTCCGCTTCCTTCAGGACCGCGATCTTCACCCGCGCCGCTCCGGCGAGGACGGCGGGAGCGGGCGGGTGCTTTCGCCCGACCCAACCTCCCTGCTTCGGTCGACAGCCCCGGCCATCATCGTCCCCCTTGTCGCTGACGGCAGACCTTCTAACGCCGACTGTGGCGCAGGGAAAGCGGCCTTGGGCTGCGTTCGATGTACCGAGCTAGCAGCGCCGCAGCGTCTCCGAGCCCTGGCCGGGCGCCGACATGCTCATGGTCATCGAATCGATCTGCAGCACGGTGACGACGCGCCGCTCCCCACCAGGCGCCGTCATCGTCATCTGGCTGCCGATCAGCCGGTAGGTTCCATATCGATTGGACGACATCGACCAGGTCCCAGACCCGAAGGTGATCGTATCCGGCCCGCTGCACCAGCGTCCGCGCAGCCAGGAATCGGACGTCGTCATGGTGGAGCCCATCCCCCGGTCGGACCAGGACCTGGTACCGGACGAGCGCCGGTCGCTGGACGATGAGGGCGGCCATTCATCGGCCATGGGATCGCTGTCCCGGCGGCCGAACACGCCCGTGAAATAGAGGATCAGCACGATGGCGAGGACCGCCACGAGCCCCACCGCGGTGAGGATAAGCGGCTTGGAGGAATTGCCAGCGGGCGGCGCGGCAGGACTCGGCGGCGCGGGCGGCGGGGCCGACGCGGCCGGCGCGCCCGCCTGGGCCTGCGGCGGC
>JBKJZJ010000184.1:0-3972 GCA_046715355.1 Allosphingosinicella sp.
CGCCCAGCGAGACGGCCAGCGGGATGGCGCCGCGGTCAGCGATAATCGATCACCGCGTCGCGCCTGAGGTCGCGCAGGTAGCGCTGCGCGCGCGCGGCGACCCTGCGCTCGGTCATCTCTCTCTCGATGGTCTCGGGGTTTGGCGCGCTGACCGCCGGCGGATCGTCGCGCCCGCACAGCACGAGCACGCTGATCCGCTCCTGCGAGCCGAAAGCCGGGGTCGCCTGGCCGACGCTGAGCCCGAGCAGCATCTGCTGCAGCGCATTGGGAAGCTGACGGACCACCGCCTGGTCGTTGGAGAGGAGCTCGGCGCCGAGCCGCGTCGCGGTCGCCTGGGCGTTGCCGCAGCCGCCCATCGCCTGCGCCTCGCGGCCGAACTGCTCGGCGCGCGCCTCGGCCTGCGCCGGGGTCGTTCCGGCCGGGAGGGCGATCGTCAACTGCATCAGGCTGAGCACCGCGTCGCGCGGGTCGGCGACCAGAATCAGCCTCTTGTCGATCAGCATGAGAATCGAGAAACCGCCCGAATTGGGAATCGGATCGGTGACCGTGCCGGCCTGCATCTGCGGCAGCAGGAGGTCGAGCTCGGGGGGAAGCTGCCCGGCCTGGATCCAGCCCAGATCGCCGCCCCGCGCCGCGGTCGTCGCCTCGGAATATTGGCGCGCATAAGCGGGGAAGGACGCGCCGGCGCGGATCTGCTGCGCGATGCGGACCATATTGGCCTGCACCTCGGCGGCGGTCTCCGGCGTGGCTGACATGAAAATCTCCGCGACATGCCATTCGGAGGTGCCGCGCGTCCGTTCGAGGCGCTCCATCACCGCGCGGACTTCGTCCTCGCCGACGGAGACGAAAATCTCGACGTTGCGGCGCAGCAGCCGCTGCCAGGCGAGCTCGCCGCGAATCTGGCGCTTCATCGAACGCTCCGACGAGCCGATCGAGCGCAGATAGGTGCTGAAACTCTGCGGCGTCTGGCGGAGATTGGCGGCGAAGCGCTCGTAATATTGGTTGACCTCGCGGTCCTCGATGGTGAGCTCCTGAAGACCGGCGTTGTAGATCTGAATCGATTCGTCGATCAGGTTCCGGAGCACCTGGGCGCGGAAGCGCTCGATCTCCTCGGGCGGCAGCTGGATCTGGTTGGAGACGATGATCAGCGCCATGCGATGATCGATGTCGCTGCCGGTGATGACGTCGCCGTTGACGATCGCCGTCGCCTTGCGCACGCCCGGCTCCTGCTGGCCGACGAACTGGACGCTGCCGGGAAGGTTGAGGGGGCCGCTCGGCGGCGGCTGCCCTCCACCCTGGGCCGCGGCCAACGCCGACAGCATCGGCGCGATCAACAGAATCGCGGCCCTTGCCAACTTACCGAGCTTCATCGTTCCTCCAGTGAAAGCAGGCGCATATCCTGCAATGAATTTGCTGAACCGCAGCTTAGCGGCTTGGGCGAGTCCTTAGCGTCCCAAATTCCTGAGCGCCACCCGGATCAGGAAGGAGTTCCCGCGCCGCGCGTCGCCGGTGGTTTCATAGTCGCGCCGCCAGGTCAGGCCAAGCTCGATGCAATCGTCGTCGTAGAGGATGCCGAGCCGGTGGCGTATCGGCGAGAAGCCGTCGGCCTGGGACAGGGGGTCCTCCTGCCGGCTGGTGAGATCGATCACCGCCGAGCCGAAGATCGACCAGTAGCGCGCGAAGCCGATCCGGCCGCCGAACCTTATCTCCTCGCGGTCGCGCAAATCCTCGATCGCCGGATCGATGTCGCGGTCGAGCCGCAAATAGCCGATCGTCGCATAGGTGCGCCGGCCGCCGATCGTCGCGTCGATCTCGTTGCGGCGGAGCGCGAAGCTGTCCTTGTCGATGCGGAAGCGGTGGGTGATGCTCACCATCCGCCCGAACCTGACATTGGTGCGGCCGACGATGTCGGAGAAGCGGCCGGAAAGGCCGGTGCCGGGCGGCAGGATCCCGGCGCGGTTGCTCAAGCGGTAGGACTGGCCGATCGTGGTGCGCACCGAGACGCTGGGCAGATCGAGCGTCCAATCGGCGCCGTAGGTGACGCGCACGCCGTCTTCCCAGCGGTCGTAGCCGGGGAAGCGGTTCAGCGCGAACAGGTTCGAATCCTCGAGATCGACCGAGCGCGCATCCTCGTTGGGGATGGCCATGTTGCGCGTCGGCGGCGAAGCGACGAACTGGACGCGCGGGGTCAGCCGCTGGATGCCGCCCAGGAACTCGCCGACGAAGGGCCATTTGATGTCGGCGGCGATCGCGCCAATGAAGCGGCCGTTCCAGCCTTCCTCGCCGCGATAGCTGACCGTCTGGGTCAGCAGGGTATCGCTGGCATGGTAGAGGTCGCCGCGCGCATAAGCGGTCAGCACGACTTCCTGGCCGAGTGGCGTGATCATCCGCCGGTCCCAGCGCGCGCTGGCGAAGGCGCGCTGGCTGTCCTGGCCTTCGGTGCGGATGATGGCGAGGCTGTTCGCCTGCACTTCGATCTGGCCGCCGGCGATCGGGTCGGCGATCCGCCAGCGCGCGTCGATCGCGGGCAGGACGTAGGGCTGCATCCCATCGACGTCGGTGAGCCTGAGGCCCTCGAACGCCCAGCCGGCGATCGAGATATAGCTGTCGGCGGTGATCCGCTCGGCATTGACGAAGGAGCGCAGCCGGTCGTCGCGCGAAATGTCGTAGCGGCGCATGAAGGTGCGGTCGGTGGTGTAGCGGCCGAAGGCGGTGACCGTCCATTCGGGGTTGAGGATCAGCCTGCCGCCGCCTTCGATATAGGCGCGGACGCCCTCGTTGCCGGTCGCGTTGGGCGGCGCCAGCGGATCGAGCGAGATCCTGGAGCCGTAGGTGAAATAGCCATGCGCATAGAAGGCGCTGTTCGAGGTCAGCTGGCGATATTCGGCCTCGAGCATCGGCAGCACGCCGGTGAAGACGTGCGGGGTGATGGTGGCGTCGCGATTGGGCGCGAGCCGCAGGTAATAAGGCAGGCTGAGCTCGAGCCCGTTGCGCCGGCCGTAGCGCAATTCGGGCACGAGCACGCCGGTGCCGCCGCCTTGGCGGCCGTCCGGATGCGACAGGCCGGGCAGGCCCAGGATCGGGGTGCCGAACAGGTTCAGCGTCGCGCCCTGATAGGAGATGCGGTGGCGCACCGGATCGTGCACCACACGGACCGCGTTGATCTGCCAGGTCGGCTCCTTGGGGCAGCCTTCGGACGTGACCACTTCGCAGGCGGTGTAGGCGGCGCGGTGGAGGGTGGTGACGCCGTCGCGCCGCTCGGCGCGCATCGCCGCCAGCCGGCCGCCGTCGGCGAGCACGATCAGCATGTTCTCGACGACGCCGTCCCTCAGCGTGTCCTCGAGATCGACCGAATCCGCATAAGCGACGTCGCCGCCGGGGTTGACGATGCGGACGCTGCCTTCGGCGCGGACCTGGCCGGTGGCGCGGTTCCAGGTCACGCTGTTGGCGCGCAGGTTGTAGCCCTCGCGGTTCATCCGCACCTCGCCCGACGCGGTGACGATGTTGGCCTGCTCGTCATAGACAAGCTGGTCCGAGCTGAACGCGACCTCGGCCGGCGCGCCGTCGGCGGCGGCGCCCGTGTCCGTCGGAACGGGGTCGGGAGGAGGGGCGGCGGCGTCCTGCGCCCAGGCCGCGCAGGGCGCGCTCAGCAGCAAGGGGAGCGCGGTCCGGCAGATCAGTTGAAATCTATTCACAAATCCCGCTCAGGCCGAGGCGACAGCCCCGAGCCTATTGCACCTGGGGCCGCTCCCTGCAATGGCGCAGGCAAGTCAGCGAAAATCGCGCCTCAGGAGATCCGTTGGTGATCAATGTCGAATTCGCCGCCGAGGCCCCGGAAGGCGCCTATGCGCTCGCCATCCCGGTCGGCGCCGAGGATGCGCTGCACGACCGGCTCGCCGCGCTCGGCGATCCCGGCCGCGCGCTCGTCGCGCGCGCCGCCGAGGCGCAGCGCTTCGAGCGCGAGCTGGGCGG
>JBKJZJ010000185.1:0-53399 GCA_046715355.1 Allosphingosinicella sp.
GCGTAGGTCGAGAATTTGTAGCCGCGGCGATATTCGAATTTGTCGACCGCCTTCATCAGGCCGATATTGCCTTCCTGGGTCAGGTCGAGGAATTGCAGGCCGCGGTTGGTGTATTTCTTGGCGATCGAGATGACCAGGCGCAGGTTAGCCTCGACCATCTCCTTCTTGGCGATCCGCGCCTCGCGCTCGCCTTTCTGGACCTGGTTCACGATCCGGCGGAACTCGTTCAGGCTCATGCCGGTCGCCTGGCTGATGTCGGCGATCTCGGTGCGGATGCGCTCGATCGGGTCCGCTTCCGCGGCGCAAAAGGCGGTCCATTTCTTGTCGAGCCCGCAGACGCGCTCGGCCCAGCCCTCGTCGAGCTCGTGGCCCATATAGGCTTCGAGGAAGGCGCGGCGCGGCACCTTGTGGCGCTCGGCGAGGCGCAGCATCTGGCCGCCCAAAGTGGTGAGCCGCCGGTTGTAGCTGTAGAGCTGGTCGACCAGATATTCGATCTTGGCGCCGTGGAACTGGACGCTCTCCACCTCGGCGGTCAGCTGCTCGCGCAGCTTCTGGTATTTCCTCTCGTCGTTTGGAGCGAAATCCTGGCCGCCCGACATCGAGCCCATGCGGGTGTTCTGGAGCTTGGCGAACTTCTTGTAGAGGTCGGTGATCGCGGAGAATTTCTCGAGCGCCGCGGGCTTCAGCGCCTCCTCCATCTGGGCGAGGCTCAGCGTGTTGTCCTCATCCTCCTCCTCGACCGGGCGCGGCGCCCGGCGCTCGACCATCGACTCTTCCTCGTCCTCCTCCTCGGGCGGGGCCTCCTCGACCTCTTCCTCCTCCTTGAACGAGGGGCCGGCGGTCGATTCGGAAATGTCGGCGCTCTCGTCCTCCTCCGCGCCCGCGACCTGCTCAGGCGTCGGGCCCTTGGAGAGCATCGCCTCGAGATCGAGGATCTCGCGCAATTGCATATGGCCGTTGTTGAGCGCGTTCGACCATTCGATGATCGCGTTGAAGGTGATCGGGCTTTCGCACAGGCCCCAGATCATGGTGTCGCGGCCCGCCTCGATGCGCTTGGCGATGGCGATCTCGCCCTCGCGCGACAGCAGTTCGACCGCGCCCATCTCGCGCAGGTACATGCGCACCGGATCGTCGGTGCGGTCGACCGTCTCCTTCTTCTTTTCCAGGACATAGGTCTCGCCGGCGCCGTCGGGCACGTCGAGCCCGCCGGTATCCGCCTCCGGCTGCTCGTCCTCGTCAGCCTCCTCGTTCTCGACGATATTGACGCCCATTTCCGACAAGGCCGACATCACGTCCTCGATCTGCTCGGAGGACATCTGGTCCTGCGGAAGCGCGTCGTTCAATTCGTCATAGGTGATGTAGCCGCGCTTCTTGGCGCGGCTGATCAGCTTTTTCAGGGAGGCTTCGTTGAGATCGAGGAGCGGCGCGTCGCCGGTCTCGCTTTTCTCTTCGGTTTCCGCCGTGTTGGTCTTCGCCATTAACCTACCTTATCCGTTCGAGGCCTTAGTCCCCGCCCGCCTCGAACAATGTCGCAAGCTGCCGGTCAGCCTCGTCCCGCGCCGCCCGGAGCCGCTGCTGCTCCTGGAACGCCGCATCGTCCCCCTCATCCTTCAAACGCATCGTCGCCGCTTCCAGTGCCGCGTCCAGCCCCGGACGCGCCGCCAGCGTCTCTATCGCCAGCACCAGGTCGCGCCGGGCGCGGTCCGGATCGGCGTCACGTCGCGTGAAGGAAAACCCAAGTCCTCGCTTACGGCCGAGAATCCCGATGAGAGAGGCCCCGCCATTATCGGCCAATATGGTATTGAGCGCCTCGGGATCAAGCGCGGCGTTGACCATCGCCGTTTCGAGCATCAGATCCCGCAGGCGGGCGGCGTCGCCCTCGGCGAGCGGAAGCGCCGCGATCGCCTCGGCATGCTCGCCGATCAGCGCCGGATAGCGGGCGAGGCCGAGCAGCACCGCGCGCCCCAATTGCCGGCCAAGGCCCGTGCGCCCCATCGCGCGCGCCTCGGCCGAGGCCGGGCGGGGCGGCGGCGTGAAGCGGCCGCCGGGCCTGAAGGGCGCGCGCGGAGTCCATTGCCGCTGCGGCAGGGTCAGCTCGTTGAAGCGCTTGAGCAGCTCGAATCGATATTGCTCGCGCACGTCCCCGTCCTGGATCGCCGCGGCATGGTCGGCGAGGCGGCGCCTCAGCCCCGCTTTCTGCTCGGGCGTGTCGAGCGGGGCGGCGCCGAGCTCGTGCCGCCATAATTTCTCGACCAAAGATTCGGGGGCTTCGAGCAAAGCGTCGAGCGCCGCCCGCCCGCCGGCGCGGATCAGATCGTCCGGATCCTGCCCGGCCGGCAGGGTGGCGAAGCGGAGCGAGCGCCCCGGCCCGACATGCGGCAGCGCCCGCAGGGCCGCCCGCACCGCCGCCTTCTGCCCGGCCGCGTCGCCGTCGAAGCAGAGCAAGGGGGCGGGGGAGAGCTTCCAGAGCAGGCCGAGCTGGCCTTCGGTCAGCGCGGTGCCGAGCGGCGCTACCGTCTCCGGGAGCCCGGCGGCGTCCAGCGCGACCACGTCCATCTGCCCCTCGACCACGATCACGCGCCCAGTCGCCCTGCTCGCCGGCCCGGCCTTGTCGAGGTTGAACAAAGTCCGGCCCTTGTCGAACAAAGGCGTGTCGGGGGAATTGAGATATTTGGGCTCGCCGGTGCCCAATATCCTGCCGCTGAAGGCGATGCAGCGCCCGCGGGCGTCGCGTATGGGGAACATCAGCCGGCCGCGGAAGCGGTCATAGGGCTCGCGATCCTCTTCCTCGGGCTGGATCAGCAGCCCGGTCTCGACCAGCTTGTCGTCGCCGAACCGCTGCAGCGCCGCCTTGAGCCTGCCCCGCGAGTCGGGCGCCAGGCCGAAGCCGAACTTGCGCCGCGTCGCTTCGCCGATGCCGCGCTCCGCGAGATAGGCCCGCGCCGCGCCGCCCTCGACGCCGTCCAGTTGCTCGACGAACCAGGCCGCCGCCGCCTCCATCACCTCGTAGAGCCCGACCGCCCGCTCGGCCCGTTCCTGCGCGCGTGGGTCGGGCGCGGGCACCTGCATCCCCGCCGCGTCGGCCAGCTCCTTGACCGCGTCCATGAAGGCGAGCCCCTGATTGTCGGTCAGCCAGCGAATCGCATCGCCATGGGCCTGGCAGCCGAAGCAATGGAAAAAACCCTTCTCGTCATTGACGTAGAAGCTCGGCGTCTTCTCCTTGTGGAACGGGCAGCACGCCTTGAACTCCCGCCCGGCGCGCTGGAGCTTGGTGGTGCGGGCGATGAGCGTTGAGAGCGTGGTGCGGGCGCGCAGCTCGTCGAGGAAGGCGGGGGAGAGGCTCACCAGGCTTCCCTGGTCGTCACGAGAGTTTCGCCTTCACCGCAGCGCTGGCCCGGCCCATGTCGAGCTCGCCCGCATGGCGCTCCCTAAGCAGCGCCATCACCTTGCCCATGTCCTTGACACTCGCCGCGCCGGTCTCCGCCACGATCGCGTCGATCGCGGCGGCGGTCTGGGCCTCGTCCATCTGGCGGGGCAGGAAGGTTTCGATCACCGCGACCTCCGCCGCCTCCGCCTCGGCCAGCTCCTCGCGCCCGCCCTTCTCGTACATATCGATCGATTCGCGGCGCTGCTTGATCATCTTCTGCAGCACCTCGGTGACGAGCACATCGTCCTCGGGCGGGTTCGCCGAGCCGCGCAGCTCGATGTCGCGATTCTTGAGCGCCGCCTGGATCAGGCGGATCGCGTCGCGCCGCGCCACGTCGCCGGCCTTCATGGCGCCGACCAGCGCCGCTTTGATCTCATCGCGAATCATGGGGCTCTTTCGAAGGCCTTTTCGGGAACGCGTCAGCATAGCCGCGCGCTTGGGCTTTTAATAGATTGACGGTGCCGGGAGGGCTCTCTAGCGGACGAGCCTTAGCGACATCGCCAAACCCTGGAACGGAGTGCCCGCGACGATGGCCGACGCCACCAATTTGCCCGCGCCTGAGGGGGCCACGGGCCTGCTGGTGCTGGCGGACGGGAGCGTGGTCTGGGGCAAGGGCTTCGGCGCGGAAGGGGAGGCGGTCGGCGAGGTCTGCTTCAACACCGCGATGACCGGCTATCAGGAGATCATGACCGATCCGAGCTACGCGGCGCAGATCGTCACTTTCACCTTTCCGCATATCGGCAATGTCGGCGCCAATCATGAGGACCTGGAGGCGGACAATCCATTCGCTCTGGGCTGCGTGGTGCGGCAGGAGGTGACCGCGCCCAGCAATTTCCGGGCCACGCTTGGCTTCGTGGAGTGGATGCGCTCGAACGGACGGATCGGGCTGAGCGGCGTGGATACGCGGGCGCTGACCCGGAAGGTCCGCACCGAAGGCGCGCCCAACGGCGTCATCGCCTATCGCGAGGACGGGCGATTCGACGTCGCGGCGCTGCTCGCCAAAGCTCGGGCATGGCCCGGGCTCGAGGGCATGGACCTGGCGAAGGACGTGTCGTGCCGGCAGATGCACCGCTGGGCGGGCGGCCGCTGGCGGCTGGGCGAGGGCTATGCCGAGCGGCCCTATGACGAGGCGCTGCCCCATGTCGTCGCCATCGATTACGGCTCCAAGCGCAACATCTTCCGCAACCTCGCCGACGCGGGCGCCCGCGTCACCGTGCTCCCCGCCACCGCCACCTTCGAGGAGGTGATGGCGCACCAGCCCGACGGCTTCTTCCTCTCCAACGGCCCCGGCGATCCCGCCGCCACCGGCGAATACGCGGTGCCGGTGATCCGCAGCATGCTGGAAACCGGCAAGCCGCTCTTCGGCATCTGCCTCGGCCACCAGCTGCTCGGCCTCGCCGTCGGCGCGCGAACCACGAAGATGCACCAGGGCCACCGAGGCGCCAACCACCCGGTCAAGCGCCTCGCCGACGGCCGCGTCGAGATAACCAGCATGAACCACGGCTTCGCGGTCGAGGCGGAGAGCCTGCCGGACAATGCGCGGCCGACGCACATTTCCCTGTTCGACGGCAGCCTGTGCGGGCTGGAACTCACCGACCGCCCGGCCTTCAGCGTGCAATATCACCCGGAGGCGAGCCCAGGGCCGCAGGACAGCACCTATCTGTTCGGCAAGTTCGTGGCGATGCTGCCATGATCGTCTGGCTCATCCTTGCCGCCGCGCAGGCGGCGTCCCCGCCGGCCGCGCCGGCGCGGGAGAGCTGGTGCCGGGGCGTGGCCATCGAAACCCGGGACGGGGGGCGCGCCAATTTCATCGGCATCACCGCCGAGGGCAACGACGAGTCCCTGCGCCGGTTCCGGGCCGCCGCCGACGCCAGGCGTTTTCACGCGGTCGGTCCCTCGGTCGGCCTGATGGGACGGGTCAGGGTGAGCGTGACGTTCGAGACCCATCGCAACCGGCCGGGCAGCACCAATCCCGAGGAGGCCCTTGATTTCCTGCGGCGTGCCGAGACGGGGGAATATGGGCAGCTCCGGATCCGCCGTTCGATCATGTCGATCGACACGCTTCCGGCGGATCTGTGCTGATGCCCAAACGCACCGACATCTCCTCGATCCTCGTCATCGGCGCCGGCCCGATCGTGATCGGCCAGGCGGCGGAGTTCGATTATTCGGGGAGCCAGGCGGTCAAGGCGTTGAAGGAGGAGGGGTATCGCGTCGTCGTCGTCAATAGCAATCCGGCGACGATCATGACCGATCCGGACCTGGCCGACGCCACCTATGTCGAGCCGATCACGCCCGCTTATGTGGCCGCGATCATCGCCAAGGAGCGGCCCGACGCGGTGCTGCCGACGATGGGCGGGCAGACCGCGCTCAACACCACGCTCGCGCTCTTCAAGGACGGCACGCTCGCCAAATATGGCGTCCGCATGATCGGCGCCGACGCCGAGGCGATCGAGATGGCCGAGGACCGGCTCAAATTCCGCCAGGCGATGGAGCGGATCGGGCTCGAAAGCCCGCGCTCGGCGATCGCCCATTCGATCGCTGACGCCATGGCGGCGGTGGACGAGATCGGCCTCCCCGCGATCATCCGGCCGAGCTTCACTTTGGGCGGCACGGGCGGCGGCATCGCTTACAATCGCGACGAATTCCTGGAGATCGTGCGCGGCGGGCTCGAAGCTTCGCCGACCACCGAGGTGCTGATCGAGGAATCGGTGCTCGGCTGGAAGGAATTTGAAATGGAGGTGGTCCGCGATCATGCGGACAATGCGATCATCATCTGCTCGATCGAGAATGTCGACCCGATGGGAATCCATACCGGCGATTCGATCACGGTGGCGCCGGCGCTGACCCTGACCGACAAGGAATATCAGATCATGCGCAATGCCAGCATCGCTGTCTTGCGCGAAATCGGTGTCGAAACAGGCGGTTCCAACGTCCAGTTCGCGGTCAATCCGAAGGATGGACGGCTCGTCGTCATCGAGATGAACCCGCGCGTGAGCCGCAGCTCCGCATTGGCCTCCAAGGCGACCGGCTTCCCGATCGCCAAGGTCGCGGCCAAGCTCGCGGTCGGCTACACGCTGGACGAGATCCAGAACGATATTACCGGCGTCACGCCCGCCAGCTTCGAGCCGACGATCGATTATGTGGTCACCAAGATCCCGCGCTTCGCCTTCGAGAAGTTCAAGGAGACCGACGCGGTCCTGTCGACGGCGATGAAGTCGGTCGGCGAGGTGATGGCGATCGGCCGGAGCTTCGCCGAAAGCCTGCAAAAGGCGTTGCGCGGGCTGGAAACCGGCCTCAACGGGCTCGACGGCGTGCGCGAGCTCTACGGGGCGTCGAGGGAGCAGATCGAGGCCGCCTTGGCCGTACCCAGTCCCGATCGTCTGCTCGTCGCCGCCCAGGCGCTTCGCGAGGGGCTGAGCGTCGCGGAGATCCACGCGGTCACAAGATACGACCCCTGGTTCCTCGAGCGCGTCGCGGAGATCGTCGCGGCGGAGGAAGCGGTCTGCACCGACGGCCTGCCCGGCGACGCCGTGGGCCTCAGGCGGCTGAAGGCGATGGGCTTTTCCGACCGGCGGCTGGCCGAGCTCAATCTCAAGTCGGCCAATATCGCAGGCGGCGGCGTCAAGACGCGGGCGCGCTCGTCCGGGATCCTCCACGACGCGGTCAAGGGCATGATCGGCGCGACCACGGAAGCGGAGGTGCGCCGCCTGCGCCACCGGCTCGGCGTCCGTCCGGTGTTCAAGCGCATCGACACCTGCGCCGCCGAGTTCGAGGCGAAGACGCCTTACATGTATTCGACCTACGAGGCGCCGAGCTTCGGCGACCCCGAGGACGAGAGCCAGCCGACCGACGCGAAGAAAGTGGTGATCCTGGGCGGCGGGCCGAACCGGATCGGGCAGGGGATCGAGTTCGACTATTGCTGCGTCCACGCCGCCTACGCGCTCAAGGAGGCCGGCTATGAGACGATCATGGTCAATTGCAATCCGGAGACGGTGTCGACCGATTACGACACCTCCGACCGCCTCTATTTCGAGCCGCTGACCGTCGAGGACGTGCTCGAGATCCTCCATGTCGAGAGATCGCGCGGCACGCTCCACGGCGTCATCGTCCAGTTCGGCGGGCAGACGCCGCTGAAGCTCGCGCAGGCGCTGGCGGACGAGGGCATCCCGATACTCGGGACCTCGCCCGACGCGATCGACCTCGCCGAGGACCGCGAGCGCTTCTCCGACCTCGTCGACCGGCTCGACCTCAGGCAGCCGCTGAACGGCATCGCCCGCAGCCGCGACGAGGCGATCGCGGTGGCGACAAGGCGCGGCTATCCGGTGCTGACCCGCCCCTCCTACGTGCTCGGCGGCCGGGCGATGGAGATCGTCGACGGGCCCGACCAGCTCGACGATTATATCCATACCGCGGTGCAGGTGTCCGGCGACAGCCCGGTGCTCATCGACCAATATCTGCGCGACGCGATCGAGGTCGACGTCGACGCGATCTGCGACGGCATCCCAGGGGCGTCAGGGGTCGTCATCGCCGGCGTCATGCAGCATATCGAGGAAGCGGGGGTGCATTCGGGCGACAGCGCCTGCTCGCTGCCGCCCTACAGCCTGTCGCCGGCCATCGTCGCCGAGATCGAGCGGCAGGCCAGGGTGCTGGCCGAGGCGCTCGGCGTGGTCGGGCTGATGAACGTCCAGTTCGCGGTCAAGGACGACGTCGTCTACCTGATCGAGGTCAATCCGCGGGCGTCGCGCACCGTGCCTTTCGTCGCCAAGGCGATCGGCGTGCCGGTGGCGAAGATCGCCGCGCGGGTGATGGCCGGGGAGAAGCTCGCGGATCTGCCGCCGATCGTGAGAAGCGTCGCCCATATCGCGGTCAAGGAGGCGGTCTTCCCCTTCGCGCGCTTCCCCGGGATCGATCCCGTCCTCTCACCAGAAATGAAGTCAACTGGAGAAGTCATGGGAATCGCAAGCGATTTCCCAACCGCTTTCCTTAAATCGCAGCAGGGGGCGGGGCTCGATCTGCCGACCGCGGGCAGCCTGTTCGTGTCGGTCAAGGACAGCGACAAGCCGATCGTCGAGCCTGCCGTCCGCGCGCTCATCGATCTGGGCTTCGAGGTCACCGCCACCGGCGGCACCGCCGATTATCTTCAGGGCCGGGGTCTTGAGGTAAAGCGGGTCAACAAGGTCGCGCAGGGCCGGCCGCATATCGTCGACAGGATCAAGGACGGCGGCGTCCAGATCGTCTTCAACACCACCGAGGGCTGGCAGAGCCACAAGGATTCGGCCTCGATCCGCGCCGCCGCCCTGATGGGCAAGATTCCCTATTTCACCACCGCCGCGTCCAGCGTCGCCGTGGCGCGGGCGATCGCGGTGCTTCGGGAGCATGGCCTTGAAGTACGCTCGCTCCAGGACTATTATTCCGCTTCCGGAGCATGATCCCGCACAATCGAGCCGAGATCAGGCGGTGCTTCTCGCAGCGTCGCTCCAAGACTTTTTTGAAATGAAAGGCACGCGTGAATGGCTACGGTCGACAAGGTGCCGATGCTGGCCGAAGGCTATGAGAAGCTGCAGAACGACGCGCGTCAGCTGAAGCTGGAGCGGCCGGCGATCATCGACGCCATCGAGGATGCGCGCGCCCATGGCGACCTATCCGAAAATGCGGAATATCATGCCGCCAAGGAGCGCCAGGGCCAGGTCGAGGCGATGATCGCCGATATCGACGACCGGCTGAGCCGGGCGATGGTGATCGATCCCAAGACGCTCTCCGGCGACAAGGTGGTGTTCGGCGCCACCGTTCACCTGCTCGACGAGAACGACAACAAGATCAAATATCAGATCGTCGGCGAGACCGAGGCGGACGCCAAGATCGGGCGGATCAGCTACGCCTCGCCGCTCGGCCGCGCTTTGATCGGCCGCCAGGTCGGCGAGGAGGTCGAATTCTCGGCGCCGTCGGGCGACAAATATTACGAGATCAAGAAGATCCAGTTCGTTTGATCCTCCCCTCGCGGCCCCGGAGCGGCTGAGCCGATGCGCCTCCCCGACAATTGGACCAAAGCCCGGGTCACCCTGGCCCTGGTCGCCCTCACCGCGGCCGCCTGGCTGATCGCCGCCTTGTTCCGGTTGGAGGGCTGGGCACAGGTCTGGGGCGGCTTCTGGCCGGGGCCGGCGCGCTATCTCTACGGGGACAGCGGCGGCCTTTTCGCGCCCTTGTGGCTGACGCCCGTGACCGCGACGCTGATCCATGCCGGCGCCATCCACCTCGTCTTCAACCTGATCATGCTCGCTTTTTGCGGACGGCCGGTGGAATCGGTGCTCGGCCCGGTCGCTTTGGCCCTGCTCTACCTGCTCGGCGCCTATGCCGCGGCGGGCGCCCAATTCGCGGTGAGCCCGGTCGCGTCGGGGCCGATGGTCGGCGCGAGCGGCGCGATCTCCGCGATCATCGGTGCTTATGCGATGCTGTTCGGACGCAACAAGGTGAAGGTCGCCAATCCGACCCTGGCTTTGTGGCTCAACGCCTTGTGGCTGATGGTCGCCTGGGTGGTGCTGCAGCTCTGCATCGGCATCGCCCTTTCGGGCGCCGATTTCCTGTCCAGCGGCGAAGGCGTCCAGGTCGCGGTCGCCGCCCATATCGGCGGCTTCATGGTCGGCCTGCTGCTGGCCAATCCGCTGCTGCTGTTCCGCTACCGCAAGGCCTGAGCCACCTCGTCAGGCTTCCGCGCCCGGATCGAGCAGGCGGTGGAGGTGGACCACGACATATTTCATCTCGGCATCGTCGACCGTGCGCTGGGCCTTGCCGCGCCAGGCGTCGAGCGCGCTCGCATAATCCGGGTAGAGGCCGACCATGTCGATCGTCGCGAGGTCGAAATCCATACCGCGCGGATCGGTGACCCGGCCGCCGAACACCAGATGCAGCTTGCTCATTGCGGCGCTTACTGCTTGCCGCCGACCACGTCGGCCACCGCCGCGCCGACCGTCTCCGCTGCCTTGCTGCGCAATTCCCCGAGCTGCTCGCGGCCCGCGTCGAGGCCGCGCTGGGCGGCCTGCTTGGCGGCGCCGGTGAGCTTGCGGCCGGTCTTGCCCAGCGCCTTCGTCTCGGTCTGGGTCCGCGGCAGCATCGCGCCGACCAGAGCCCCGACGAGGAAGCCGCCGATCACCGCGCCTATCGGATAGAGCGTCAATTGATCCGACGCCTTGCGGGTGACGTCGCTTGCGCGGCTCCGCGCAGCTTCATAGGCCGATGCGGTGCGCTCGCGCGCCGCCTCGAGCGCGCTCGCGGCGCGGCCGGGGCCGGTATCGCTGTCGCCATTGCCTGCCATCAACTCACTCCTTTTCTCTTACGGGCACCGGCGCTCTTCGCGGCCGCTGCGTTCAACTTCTCATCCTCCCCCTCGCTCCCTTCGCCCTTGTGGCGCGAGACGAGTCGCGTCACCGCGCGCTTGATCGGCGCGCGCGCCAGGAACAAGGCGAAGGCGCCGAGCGCCAGCGACACCGCGGCCGGGCGTTTCTTCACCGCCTTGAGGGCGCCGTCGGCAAGATCCGCGCTCTTGCCCTTGACCCCGTCCCAGGCCTCGCCGGCAAGGCTGCCGGGGCGCAGCCTTTGCTGGGCCGCGGCGATCGTGCCGTCGAGCCGCGCCCGGGCGAGATCGGCCTCGTGCCTGGCCTGTTGAAGCGCCTCGATGCTCATTGCGGCGTCTCGTTGCGGGCCAGCGCCGCGCGCTCCTCTTCGTCGCCGCCGAGCGCCTTGAGGCCGCGCACGCCGAAGCGGACCAGGACGATGCCGATCAACACCAGCAAAGCGGCGACGGCGAGGCCGGCGCAGAGCGGTCCGATCAGGCCCGCCAGCCAGAGCACGAGCCCCAGGATCAGGGCGGTCAGCGCGGATACGAGCAGCAGGACGCCGGCGAGAAGCGCGATCAGGCCGGCGCGCGCCCGTGCCAGACGCCGCCGCGCGACCTCGCGGTACACCGCGATCTCGGCCTTGGCGTAAGCGCGGCCCTCCTCGGCGAGCCGGCCGAACAGCGCGCCGATCGATTCTTCCTTGGGATCCCCCTCCGGCTCCTCCAAGGCTCAGGCTCCGTCGTTGGCGGCGTCGCGCGCGCCGACATCGTCGAGCCCGGTCTTGAGCAGCCGGATCAATGCGAAGCCGGCGATCGCGGCGATGCCGATGGCGATGGCCGGGCTCTTGCGGACGAAGTCGCGCGTGTCGTCAATGAGGTCGTCGATGGTCTTGCCGCGCACCTTGTCGGCGAGGCCGGAGACGGCGCCCGCGGCGCGATGGGCGTAGCTGCCATAATCCTCGCCGAACTTGCCTTCCACCGAGCGGGCGGCGTCGGTGATCACCTCGCTGAAATCGTCGAGCAGGCCGGTCGCCTTCTCCTTGCCCTCGTCGGCGATGCCACGAATCCGCGTCGTCGCCTGGCTCTTGATCGTCGAGACCTGCTCGCGGACCTGGTTGACCAGCCGGTCGGTGCCGGAGCCGCCGGTGTCGGCGGAGGCGACGAAGCCGCCACCCTCGCGGCCGCTGGAGCCGGACGCGCCGCGCACGACATGATCGGTGCCTTCCGGCAATGCGGGTTGGCGAGGGGGCATGGGAATCTCCAATCGTTACAACAAGGACCAGTGCATTCAGAACAATCGCGCCGCGCCTCTCGTTCCGCGCGTGGGCGAGGAAAGTTGCATGAGCCGGGGCAGGCCGATATTCGCGGCCCATTCCTTCCATAACTCATAACGAGGCCGCAACAAAATGACCGCGATCATCCATGTCCACGGCCGCCAGATCCTCGACAGCCGCGGCAATCCGACGGTGGAGGTCGAAATCCTGCTCGAGGACGGCAGCATGGGCCGCGCCGCGGTGCCGTCCGGCGCCTCGACGGGCGCGCATGAAGCGGTCGAGAAGCGCGACGGGGACAAGAGCCGCTGGCTCGGCAGGGGCGTGCAGGCGGCGATCGACGCGGTCAACAACGAGCTCGCCCAGGCGGTGATCGAGATGGAGGCCGAGGACCAGGCCGAGATCGACCAGGCGATGATCGCACTGGACGGCACCGAGAACAAATCGCGGCTCGGCGCCAATGCCATCCTGGGCGTCAGCCTCGCCGCCGCCAAGGCCGCGGCGCAAGCGCGCGGCCTGCCGCTCTACCGCTATGTCGGCGGCGTCTCGGCCTGCACCCTGCCGGTGCCGATGATGAACATCTTGAACGGCGGCGCCCATGCCGACAATCCGATCGACTTCCAGGAATTCATGATCATGCCGGTCGGCGCGCCGAGCTTCGCCGAAGGCCTGCGCTGCGGCGCCGAGATTTTCCACACTCTGAAGAAGGGCCTCAATGAGGCCGGACTTTCGACCGCGGTCGGCGACGAGGGCGGCTTCGCGCCGAACCTCGCGTCGGCCCGCGACGCGCTCGACTTCATCATGCATTCGATCGAGAAAGCCGGCTACAGGGCCGGCGACGACGTCGTGCTCGCTCTGGACTGCGCGGCGACGGAGTTCTTCAAGGACGGCGCCTACGCCATGGAGGGGGAGGGGCGGACCCTCTCGCCCGACGACATGGCCGCCTTTCTCGTGGCGCTTTGCGACGATTATCCGATCGCCTCGATCGAGGACGGCATGGCCGAGGACGACCTGACCGGCTGGAAGGCGCTGACCGATATGATCGGCGGCCGCGTCCAGCTGGTCGGCGACGACGTCTTCGTCACCAATCCGAAGCGGCTCGCCATGGGGATCGAGCGGGGCATCGCCAATTCGATCCTGATCAAGGTCAACCAGATCGGCACCCTGACCGAAACCCTGGCCGCGGTCGCCGACGCACACCGCGCCGCCTACACCGCGGTAATGTCGCACCGCTCGGGCGAGACCGAGGACACCACCATCGCCGACCTCGCCGTCGCCGCCAATTGCGGGCAGATCAAGACCGGCAGCCTCGCCCGCTCCGACCGCACGGCCAAATACAACCAGCTGCTGCGCATCGAGGAGGAGCTTGGCAGCGCCGCACTCTATCCGGGCCGGGACGTCTTTGCGAATAAAGGGAAATGATCTTCACGACGATCGCGCTGGCCGTGGCCGCCGCCCAGCCGGCCCAGGCGCCGCCGCCGCCGCCCTGCACGGCCCGCCACGCGATCCGGACCGACGTGGTCGCGATCGCCAGCGCGCCGGAGCGCTTCCTTGACCGCTGCGTGACGGTGACCGGCGCGCTCGCGGATATCACCATGTATAGCGGACGCGAGGGCCTTTATCTTGCCAGCCGCTTCGGCCCGGACGGCAATCGCACGGCCGCCAGCCCCCGGCACAGGATCGGCATCGACAAGCAGGAAATCCGCAATCTGCGCATGTCGCGGCCGATGCGCGCGACCGTTACCGGCCGCGTCGATACATGCGAGCGCCGCCGCGAAGGCGCCCCGTTCGCCATGCTCACCGGCTATTGCCACTATGAGAGCGGCCCGACGATCGTCGTCGACGCCTACGAGATCGGCGACCAGGGCTATGAGCGGCTGACCGGTGAAGACGCGCGCCGCCGCTACGGCAACATTGCGTTCATGCCCGCCGACTGGCGGCACCGCGCGGGGCTCGAGCGACTGGCGGCGCAATTCCTGGCCGCGTTGCGCGCCGGCGACCGCGCCGGGCTCGCCGCCCTTCACGGCATCGGCCCGGAGAGTTCGAACGAGAGCCGCGCCCAATTGTCCTACCTGCTCGACGACCCGGCCTCGCCCTTCGTCCAGCTGCGCGGCGGAGCGCCCTCGCAATCCGTGATTTTCGTGGCCGCGCGGGACGGCGCGGCGTCACCCGCGGATCGCGTCAGCGGCATCCTGTGCTTTTGCCGGGCGGGCGATTGCACGGATCGCTGGCCGATCGCATTCTCCGACGCGGACAATCGTCCCGCTCGCCCTTATGCCTGCACCCACGTCCAGCCGTGGGCCGGGACGGGTTTCTGGACGCCTACCGGCGTCGGCGGGCCGGACGAGCCGCCTGTGACGGCCTTCCGGGCCGGCGCCCACGGTTCGACTCGCTAATCGACCAGATTACCGAATTTCTACGCAATCGGCCTCAAGGGGCTTGATTTCGGGCCGCTTTGCTGATTCTGTGACGATGCGATGACAGGAAGGCGCAATCCTCTGGCTCTGATCCGGCGCGCGGCGTTGCCGGCGACCGGGCTGCTTGTCATCTGCTACTTCCTGGGCGCCGCCGTCGTCGGCGAAAATGGCGTGCTGGCGTGGGGCGACTATCGCCGGGCCAATGCCGAGCGCAGCGTCAAGCTCACCCAGCTCGAGGCCGAGCGCGCGCGGCTCGCGCATCGCGCCCGCCTGCTCGATCCCAGCAATGCCGATCCCGATTTGGCCGAGGAAATGGTCCGCCGCCAGTTCGGCTATGTCCGGCCCGACGAGGTGATCATCCGGCTCGACGGGCAGGCCGAGGCCCGGCCCGCCGCCGCTCCCCGACCCCGCTAGCCCGGTCGCCATGCCCTGCTGTTGCGCGTCCTGGCGTTTGTCGCCATAGGGGCCGCCACTGTCGCCATAAGCAAAAAGGGGCCGGGAGAGTGGCCAGGGCAGCATCGCCGAAACGCGCGGCCGGCAACGGCGCGGCCCCCAAGCCGCCGCAGACTCCCAATCGCGCCAGCAACCGGGAGCGCCCGCCCGAGCCCAAAAGGCGCAAGGCCGACAAGGCCGAGCTGCTCGATTATTACAAGCAGATGCTGCTGATCCGCCGCTTCGAGGAGCGCGCGGGCCAGCTTTACGGGCTCGGCCTGATCGGCGGCTTCTGCCACCTCTATATCGGCCAGGAGGCGGTCGCGGTCGGGCTGCAATCGGCGCTCACCATCGGCAAGGACAGCGTCATTACCGGCTATCGCGACCATGGCCATATGCTCGCTTACGGCATCGACCCCAAGGTGATCATGGCCGAGCTGACCGGACGCGAGGCGGGGATCAGCCGCGGCAAGGGCGGCTCGATGCACATGTTCAGCGTCGAGCATCGCTTCTACGGCGGCCACGGCATCGTCGGCGCGCAGGTCAGCCTCGGCACCGGCCTCGCCTTCAAGCACAAATATGAAGGCGATGGCGGCGTCTGCCTCGCTTATTTCGGCGACGGCGCCGCCAATCAGGGCCAGGTCTACGAAAGCTTCAACATGGCCGAATTGTGGAAGCTGCCGATCATCTTCGTGATCGAGAACAACCAATATGCGATGGGCACCTCGGTCAACCGCTCGTCGGCCGAGGACCAGCTCTACAAGCGCGGCGAATCGTTCCGCATCTCGGGCCTCCAGGTCGACGGCATGGACGTGCTCGCGGTGCGCGGCGCCGCCGAGACCGCGCTCGAATGGGTGCGCGCCGGCAAGGGGCCGATCCTGCTCGAATTGAAGACCTACCGCTATCGCGGCCACTCCATGTCCGATCCGGCCAAATACAGGTCGCGCGAGGAGGTGCAGGCCGTGCGCGACAAGTCCGACCCGATCGAGGCGGTGAAGCGCGAGCTCGCCAAGGCGGGCGCGAGCGAGGAGGAGCTCAAGACGATCGACACCGAGATCAAGAAGCTCGTCGTCGAGGCCGCCGACTTCGCCGAGCAGGCGCCCGAGCCCGAGCCCGCCGAGCTCTACACCGACGTCCTGGTGGGGAGCTATTGATGGCGATCGAGCTCAAGATGCCCGCTCTGTCCCCCACCATGGAGGAGGGGACGCTCGCCAAATGGCTGGTCAAGGAGGGCGACAGCGTCAAGTCGGGCGACATCCTCGCCGAGATCGAGACCGACAAGGCGACCATGGAGTTTGAGGCGGTCGACGAAGGGACGGTCGAGAAGATCCTGGTCCCGGCGGGAACCGACGAGGTCAAGGTCGGCACCGTCATCGCCCTGATCAGAGGCGAAGGCGAGGCGGCGGCGCCGGCCGCGCCGGCCGCGCCCGCCGCGGCTGCGGTCGAGGAGATGGAAGAAGCGCCGGCCCCCGCCGCGGCCGCGGCCAGGCCCGAAAAGGCGCCGGCCAGCCTCGCCCTCGAGCCAGACGTGCCCGAAGGCACCGAGATGGTCCGCACCACCGTCCGCGAGGCGCTGCGCGACGCCATGGCCGAGGAGATGCGCAAGGACCCGCGGGTCTTCGTGATCGGCGAGGAGGTCGCCGAATATCAGGGCGCCTACAAGGTGACGCAGGGCCTGCTCGCCGAATTCGGCGACAAGCGTGTGATCGACACGCCGATCACCGAATATGGCTTTGCCGGCGTCGGCACCGGCGCGGCGATGGGCGGCCTCAAGCCGATCGTCGAGTTCATGACTTTCAACTTCGCCATGCAGGCCATTGATCACATTATCAATTCCGCGGCGAAGACCAATTATATGTCGGGCGGCCAGATGCGCTGCCCGATCGTCTTCCGCGGACCCAATGGTGCCGCCAGCCGCGTCGGCGCGCAGCACAGCCAGAATTACGGGCCCTGGTATGCCGCGGTGCCCGGGCTGATCGTCATCGCGCCTTATTCGGCGGCCGACGCCAAGGGGCTGCTCAAGGCTGCGATCCAGTCTGAGGATCCGGTCGTATTCCTTGAGAACGAACTGCTTTATGGCCAGAGCTTCGACGTCCCCAAGCTCGACGATTACACGCTGCCGATCGGCAAGGCGCGAGTCGTCAAGGAGGGCAAAGACGTCACCCTGGTCAGCTATTCCATCGGCGTCGGCGTCTCGCTCGATGCGGCGGCTTTGCTTGCCGAGGAGGGCATCGACGCCGAAGTGATCGACCTGCGCACCTTGCGCCCGCTCGATAAGGCGGCGGTGCTCGCCAGCCTCGCCAAGACCAACCGCATGGTCTGCGTCGAGGAGGGCTGGCCGGTCTGCTCGATCGCGGCCGAATTGATGGCGGTCGCGATGGAGGAGGGGTTCGACGACCTCGACGCGCCGGTGCTCCGGGTGACCGACGAGGATGTCCCGCTTCCTTATGCGGCGAATCTCGAAAAGCTCGCGCTGATCAAGGTCGCCGACGTCGTCGCCGCCGCGCGCAAGGTCTGCTACCGCTGATCGGCGACGGGGCTTGAACCTTTCCGGCTTTGCTCCGATGTTGGCCCGACCGGACATCACACCAGCAGGATCCTCCCGCCGCCATGGACCATCAGGACATCATCCAGACCGTCATCCCGACCGTCATCGAGCAGTCGAATCGCGGCGTCTACCAGCACGACATCTACTCGCGGCTGCTGCGCGAGCGGATCATCTTCGTGACCGGCGGGGTCGAGGATCACATGGCCTCGGCGATCACCGCCCAGCTGCTGTTCCTCGAATCCGAGAATCCGAAGAAGGACATCTTCCTCTACATCAACTCGCCGGGCGGGGTCGTCACGGCGGGCATGGCGGTGCACGACACGATGCAATACATCCGGCCCAAGGTCGGCACGGTCTGCATCGGCCAGGCCGCCTCGATGGGCGCGTTCCTGCTCAGCGCCGGCGAGCCCGGGATGCGCGTCGCGCTCACCAACGCGCGGATCATGATCCACCAGCCCTCGGGCGGCGCCCAGGGCATGGCCTCCGACATCGAGATCCAGGCCAGGGAAATCCTGCGCATCCGCCACCGCATGAACGAGCTGATGGCCAAATATACCGGCCAGGCGATCGAGGAGATCGAGAAGAACGTCGAACGCGACAAGTTCTTCTCCGCCGACGAGGCCAAGGCGTTCGGGCTGGTCGACGAGGTCCTCGAGCGGAGGCCGCTGCCGGCGGACGCCGAGAGCGCGGTCAAGGCGGCGTGACGGCCGCGCCTGCGGCGGCGCGCGGGCGCCTTAACGATTAGACCATTGTCCTGACGTATGTTTGCCGTCAGGATGGTGCGCTGACAGGAAGGGAAGGGGCGAAAGGCCCCGGAGAGTTTATGACGAAACTGAGCGGCGGCGATTCCAAGAGCACTCTCTACTGCTCGTTCTGCGGCAAATCGCAGCACGAGGTCAGGAAGCTCATCGCCGGGCCGACCGTGTTCATCTGCGACGAATGCGTTGAGCTGTGCAACGACATCATCCGCGAGGAGACCAAGTCGGCGCTGGTGAAAACCAGGGACGGCGTCCCCACGCCGCAGGAAATCTGCAACGTGCTCGACGATTATGTGATCGGCCAGAGCCATGCCAAGCGCGTGCTCTCGGTCGCGGTCCACAATCATTACAAGCGGCTGGCGCACGGCGCCAAGGGCGCCGACGTCGAGCTCGCCAAGTCGAACATCCTGCTCGTCGGCCCCACCGGCTGCGGCAAGACCCTGCTCGCGCAGACGCTGGCGCGAATCCTCGACGTGCCCTTCACCATGGCCGACGCGACGACGCTGACCGAGGCCGGCTATGTCGGCGAGGACGTCGAGAACATCATCCTGAAACTGCTCCAGGCCAGCGACTATAATGTCGAGCGGGCGCAGCGCGGCATCGTCTATATCGACGAGATCGACAAGATCAGCCGCAAGTCGGACAACCCTTCCATCACCCGCGACGTCTCGGGCGAGGGCGTGCAGCAGGCGCTGCTCAAGCTGATGGAGGGCACCACGGCGTCGGTCCCGCCGCAGGGCGGCCGCAAGCATCCGCAGCAGGAATTCCTGCAAGTCGACACCACCAACATATTGTTCATTTGCGGCGGCGCCTTCGCCGGCCTCGAGAAGATCATCGGCGACCGCATGGAGGGCAAGTCGATCGGCTTCGGCGCCCATGTCGCCGCGCCCGACGAGCGCCGCACCGGCGAGGTGCTGCGCCACACCGAGCCCGAGGATCTGCTGAAGTTCGGGCTGATCCCCGAATTCGTCGGCCGCCTGCCGGTGATCGCGACGCTCGAGGATCTCGACGTCGACGCGCTGGTCAAGATCCTGCAGGAGCCCAAGAACGCCCTGGTCAAGCAATATCAGAAATTGTTCGACATGGAGGACGTCAAGCTCACCTATACCGACGACGCCTTCGTCGCCACAGCCAAGAAGGCGATTGAGCGCAAGACCGGCGCCCGCGGCCTCCGCTCGATCATGGAGAATATCCTCCTCGACACGATGTTCGACCTTCCCTCGATGGACGGGGTCGACGAGGTGCTGATCGACAAGGACGTGGTCGAGGGCCGCAAGGAGCCGGTCCGCGTCTATGCCGAAAAGGCCGAAGACGCCGCCTGACGATGCGCCCACGGCGGTTCCTGGCGACTGCCCTTCTCGCTTTTTCGGCCGCAGGGGCCGCCCAACCCGCCGATGAGATCGTCCGCGTGGCGAGCGAGCCCGCCGACCGCTGGGTCGTGCACGTGCCGGCGGTCGACCTGCCGCCCGGCGTGCCGCCTTCCGACCAAATGCGCCGGGTCGAGATGCGCTACGCCCCTGCGTCCGGGAAGGTGACGCAGTGCGAGGTGACGCGATCGAGCGGCGTCGCGGCGCTCGATGCCGAGAGCTGCCGCATCCTCCTCGAGCGCGGCTACGTTCCGCGGCTCGGCCGGGAGACCAGCGGCCTCATGCGCTTCGAGTGGTTCCGCGGCGGATCCCCCTGGGACCGGCGCGGCGGACCGCTGCCGCTCGAATATGACGGCGGCGATCGCATCAACGGCCAGCCGATCAACCTCACCTCCGGCTTAGACCGCTCGACCGCGCTCGCCGCGGCGATGGACCAGGGCCCGGCACGCTGGCGGATCACCGTCTCCGACCGGGGCCAATCGCTCGGCTGCCAGGTGACCAGCGGCCGGGCGGGTGCAAGGCGATACGCCCGGTATCAGTGCGGCCGCATGCGGAATTTCATCCCGGCCTCCGACGGCGCCGGCGGAACGCGCCGCTCCCACTATCGCGGGATGAGCCAGGTGCGCCGGCGGCCCGGCTCGCCTTAGGCGCAATCCTCTCCATGCCCGGTTGATTTCCGTCGTCATCGCTGCTTCTCCGGCGTGACCGATTCGAAGGAGATGACATGGCGACGAGAGACCCGGCCGATTTCGACGAGAGAGTACGGCTGAAGCCCTTACCGCTGCTCATCTTCAGCTCGCGCTGGCTGCAGCTGCCGCTCTATGTCGGGCTGATCGTCGCGCAGTTCGTCTACGTCTACCTGTTCATGAAGGAGCTGCACCACCTGATCATGCATGCCTGGGAATATACCGAGCAGCAGATCATGCTGGTCGTCCTCGGGCTGATCGATGTGGTGATGATCTCCAACCTGCTGGTGATGGTGATCGTCGGCGGCTACGAGACGTTCGTCTCGCGGCTGCGGCTGGAGCGGCATCCCGACAATCCGGAATGGCTGAGCCATGTCAATTCGGGCATCCTCAAGGTCAAGCTGGCGATGGCGATCATCGGCATCTCCTCGATCCACCTGCTCAGAACCTTCATCGAGGCGGGTACTATCGGCGACGACAACAGCCGCGTCACCGAATCCGGGGTGATGTGGCAGACCATCATCCACATGGCCTTCATCGCCTCGGCGATCGGCATCGCCTGGGTCGATCGGATGACCCAGCAGAGGAACTGAGGCAGCGAGCCCCCGGCTTCAGCGGATGAACTGGGTCGCGACGTTGTAGCGCCGGATCTGCTCCTGAGTCAGGCAGCGCCTGGTCTCGCGCCTCTGCGGGCCGGCGGCGACGGGGACGCGGTACATCACCTCGGTCAGCAGGCTGGGCGCCACGCCCATGCCGACCAGAAAGACATTGTCCTCGCTCGCCAGCATCGCCGAACCCTGTTCGATGCCGTTGATCAGCCGGGTCGCGCGATCCTCGCTGACCGACATCTCGCCGCGGATCGCCTCGCGGTCGGCGGTATAGGTGAACATGTGCACGATGAAGAGCCCGCCGGGGTCCACGAAGCGGGCCGTGCCGCCCATGAACAGGAAGTTGCAGGCGGAGAAGCAAGCCCAGCCGGCCGGGATGCGGGTCTGGATATTCTGGCTGCGGATCAGGCGGCCGGCCTGATTGCCGACCTCGGCATTACCGCCGGGAGAGCGAAGCCAGATCTCGTCGCCCTGGAAGCTATTCAGCGCGGCGCTGAGGCGCGGGATGAGGTCGTCGTCGACCACCCCTTCGGCGAGCAGCACAGGGCGCTGGCCCGGCCGCTCCTGCACGGTGAAGGTCATCCGCCGGTTGCCGGACCAGTTCGGGTTGACCGGGCAGGTCGGATTGTCGGGGTCGATCCCGGCCTGCCGGCCGCGCTGTGCCTCGGCGCCGCTGAGGCCGGCCAAGGCGGCGAACGACGCCAGCAGGTGGAACGCGCGCCTAGACCCGGACATAACGGTTGGTCGGCGGGCGGCGGCACATGCGCTTGGGCGCCACCGTCTCCGCGCCGTCGACGATGACCACGTCGGTCACGGTCATGCATTCGCCTTCGGGCGTGCCGCTGTCGACCGCGGTGACCGTCGACGAGCCGCTGACATTCGCGCGGGTTTCGCTCTGCCAGCTCGCGCTGGTGCCGACGCCGCCGCGCTCCGCCCGCTGGGTCGCCTGCTCGGTCGCGCCCGCCGCCTGCTCCTGCTCGCGGCAATCGAGCAGGTTCATGATCGCGTCGCCGAGCATCGAGCCCATCGGCAATATGGTGTTGGCGACGGCGCCGCCGCCGAACCGGCCGAGGACGCCCCTGGCGATGCCGCCGAGCGCCGAGCCGCCGCGGCGGCGGTTCCGGTTGTCGCGCTGGCATTGCTCGCCGGTGCGGGACTGGGCGGCGCTCGCCGCCGCGCTTGCGGTCGGCGCCGAGGCCGCGAGCGGCATGAGCGCCAGCGGTGCGGCCAGCAGCAAAGCACGGAACATCACGCAAACTCCCATTTCCCAGGCGGAAAAAATTCTAGAGCCGGGCCCATTGCAAAGCAATGCTTAGCTTTGCGTGAACGCTCTTCATTGATGCGGTCCTTCATTGGCCCCATATAGGGGTTGAGCCTGGTCCCATGGCCCGGCCTGTGGAGTTTACATGAGCCTCAACCTTCCCGTCCTGCCGCTGCGCGACATCGTCGTCTTTCCGCACATGATCGTGCCGCTGTTCGTCGGCCGCGACAAATCGGTCGCGGCGCTCGAGACCGCGATGGCGGCGGACAAGGCGATCTTCCTGGTCTCGCAGCTCGATCCGGCCGAAGACGATCCCGACCGCGAGGCGCTGTACGACCTCGGCGTCGTCGCCACCGTCCTGCAGCTGCTGAAGCTGCCCGACGGCACGGTGCGCGTGCTGGTCGAGGGCAAGCATCGCGCCACCTTGAGGACGCTCGGCCAGGAGGGCACCCACCTCAGCGCCGAGGTCGACGAGGTCGAGACGGTCGAGCCCGAGGGCGTCGAGGTCAAGGCGCTGGTCCGCTCGGTGATCGAGCAGTTCGAGAATTATTCCAAGGTCAACCGCAAGCTGCCCGCGGAGACCGCGATCCAGCTCGGCCAGATCGAGGAGCCCTCCAAACTCGCCGACGCGGTCGCCGCCAACGTCAACATCAAGGTCTCGGACAAGCAGGCTTTGCTCGCCGAGCTGGATCCGGTGCGCCGGCTCGAAATGGCGTTCGCCTTCATGGAGGGCGAGCTTGGCGTGATGCAGGTCGAGAAGAAGATCCGCAGCCGGGTCAAGCGCCAGATGGAGAAGACCCAGCGCGAATACTATCTCAACGAGCAATTGAAGGCGATCCAGCGCGAGCTCGGCAATGCCGGCGAGGAAGGCGAGGGCGACGAGCTCGCCGAATTGGGCCGCAAGATCGAGCGCACCAAGCTTTCCAAGGAGGCGCGGACCAAGGCCAATTCGGAGCTCAAGAAATTGCGCGCGATGGCGCCGATGTCGGCCGAGGCGACGGTCAGCCGCAATTATCTCGACGTGCTGCTCGGGCTCCCGTGGGGCAAGAAATCCAAATTGAAGCACGACATCGCCGAGGCCGAACGGATCCTCGACGAGGACCATTATGGGCTCGAGAAGGTCAAGGAGCGGATCGTCGAATATCTCGCGGTCCAGGTCCGCACCAACAAGCTCAAGGGCCCGATCTTGTGCCTGGTCGGTCCGCCCGGCGTCGGCAAGACCTCGCTCGGACGCTCGATCGCCCGCGCCACGGGCCGCGAATTCGCGCGCCAGTCGCTGGGCGGGGTGCGCGACGAAGCCGAGATCAGGGGCCACCGGCGGACCTATATCGGCTCGCTGCCGGGCAAGATCGTCACCAACCTCAAGAAGGCCGGCACCTCCAACCCGCTGTTCCTGCTCGACGAGATCGACAAGCTCGGCCAGGATTTCCGCGGCGATCCCGCCTCGGCGCTGCTCGAAGTGCTCGATCCCGAGCAGAACAGCCGCTTCCAGGACCATTATCTGGAGCTGGATTACGACCTTTCCGACGTGATGTTCGTCACCACCGCGAACTCGATGGATATGCCGCAGCCCCTGCTCGACCGCATGGAGATCATCCGGCTCGAAGGCTATACCGAGGACGAGAAAGTCGAGATCGCCAGGCGCCACCTCATCCCCAAGCAGATCGAATCGCACGGCCTCAAGGAGGGCGAGCTGACGCTGACCGAAGACGGCCTGCGTGCGCTGATCCGCCATTATACCCGCGAGGCGGGCGTGCGCACGCTCGAGCGCGAGATCGCCAAGGTGTCGCGCAAGGCGCTGCGCCAGATCCTAGAAGGCAAGGCGGAGAAGATCGAGATCGGCGCGGAGAATGTCGGCGAATTCGTCGGCGTCCGCCGCTTCCGCCACGGGATGAGCGAGGAGGAGGACCAGATCGGCGCGGTCACCGGCCTCGCCTGGACCGAGGTCGGCGGCGAATTGCTGACCATCGAGGCGGTCACCGTCCCCGGCAAGGGCCAGATCAAGACCACCGGCAAGCTTGGCGACGTCATGCAGGAGTCGATCCAGGCCGCCTTCTCCTTCGTCAAGGCGCGGGCGCCCTCCTACGGCGTCAAGCCGAGCGTGTTCAGCCGCAAGGACATCCACGTCCACCTGCCCGAAGGCGCGGTTCCCAAGGACGGGCCGTCGGCGGGCATCGGCATGGTCACCGCGATCATCTCGACGCTGACCGGCATCCCGGTCCGCCGCGACGTCGCGATGACCGGGGAGGTGACGCTGCGCGGCCGCGTGCTGCCGATCGGGGGCCTCAAGGAGAAACTGCTCGCGGCCCTGCGCGGCGGCATCACCAAGGTGCTGATCCCGGCCGAAAACGAGAAGGACCTCGCCGAGATTCCCCAGGTGATCAAGGACGGGCTGGAGATCCATATCGTCGCCCATGTCGACGAGGTCCTGGCTCAGGCGCTGGCGACTCCGATCGTGCCGATCGAGTGGACCGAGGCCGACGATCTCGCCGCTTTGCCGCCCTCCGAGATCGGCGGCGGGGCCGAAGACGCGGCGGGACTTTCGGTTCGTCATTGAAACCCACCGCCCGTTCCGGCGGGATATTATGCCAAAGCGGCGCGATCCCGCCGGATCGGCGGCTCTTTCCTTTTGACTCCTGTCGGCGTGCTGGCATTTAATCGCCGCTTCGTGGGTCAGGCCTCCACGAGTCTAAAGGCAGGGGTGCGAGACAGATGAACAAGCAGGATCTCATCGTGCAGGTCGCCGACGCGACCGGGCTCGGCCGTGGCGATGCGTCGCGCGCGGTCGAATCGGTGTTCGAGACGATCAGCAATGCGCTGAAGCGCGGCGACGAGGTCCGGCTGGTCGGCTTCGGCACCTTCTCCTGCTCGCGCCGCAAGGCCTCGACGGGCCGCAATCCGCGCACCGGCGAGCCGATGCAGATCAAGGAATCGACCCAGCCCAAGTTCAAGGCCGGCAAGGGCCTCAAGGATTCGGTCAACGGCTGACATTCACTCCCCGTCATTGCGAGGAGCGAAGCGACGCGGCAATCTACGCGACCGAGGCTGCATGGATTGCTTCGCTGCGCTCGCAATGACGGAAATGGGGCGGCTGGACAGGGTTTCCGACGGCCGCTATTGGCCGCCTTCCGCCGGGATACCACCTCGGCGGCTCATATCTAGGCGTGGGCGCGTAGCTCAGTGGTAGAGCACTGTGTTCACACCGCAGGGGTCGCAAGTTCAATCCTTGCCGCGCCCACCACGCCTCCTGGATGCGCGCGGCGATGACCGCCTTTCTCGAAATCCACGGCCTGACCAAACGCCATGGCGGCCGCGCGGCGCTCGACGGCGTCGGCCTGACGGTCGAGGCGGGCGAGTTCGTCGCCCTTGTCGGCCCGTCGGGCTCGGGCAAGACCACCCTGCTCAAGTCGATCAACCGCCTCGCCGAGCCCGACGAGGGCACGATTCGCATCGCCGGGCGCTACGTCCGCGACGTGCCGCTCGCCGAACTGCGCCACGGCATCGGCTATGTCATCCAGTCGATCGGGCTGTTCCCGCATATGAACGTCGCGGAGAATATCGGGATCGTGCCGAAGCTGATGGGGCAGGGGGGCGGGGAGCGCGTCGCCGACTTGCTCGAGCTGGTCGCCTTGCCCGCGGAGATGGCCGGGCGCTATCCGCGCGAGCTGTCCGGCGGCCAGCAGCAACGCGTCGGTTTCGCCCGCGCGCTGGCGGCGGGGCCGAAGCTGATGTTGATGGACGAGCCGTTCGGCGCGCTCGATCCGGTCACCCGCGACTCGCTGGGCCAGGCCTATCGCGTGCTCCACGAAAGGCTCGGCCTCACCACTTTGATGGTCACCCACGACATCGCCGAGGCCCTGTTGCTCGCTGGCCGCATCATCGTGCTGATCGAGGGCCGCATCCGCGCCGACGCCGCGCCTGCCGCCTTGCTCGCCAGCGAGGACCCCGACGTGCGGGCGATGATCGACGTGCCGCGGCGCCAGGCGGCGCGGCTGGCCGCCCTATGAGCCCGGCGTGAGCCCCGCATTCGCCGAGGCGCTGGCCGAGCTGCCCGAGCTCGTCCGCTCGCACCTGCTGCTGAGCGGCTGCGCGGTCGGCATCGGCGTGGCGCTCGGCCTGCCGCTCGCCATCCTCGCCGCGCGCAGCCGCGCCCTGCGCACGCCTTTGCTCGGCTTGGCGGGCCTCATCCAGACCATCCCCGCTCTGGCTTTGCTCGCGCTCTTCTACCCCGCGCTGCTGATCCTGGGCCAGGCGACCGGCCTCGCCATCCCCGCGCTCGGCTTCCTGCCCGCTTTGATCGCGCTCAGCCTCTACGCCTTGCTGCCGATCCTAAGGAACGGCATCGCCGCGCTCCAGGGCGTCGATCCCGCCGTGCTCGAAGCCGCCGACGGCATCGGCATGACCCGGCGCCAGCGCCTGACGATTGTCGAGCTTCCCCTGGGCGCGCCGGTGATCCTCGCCGGCATCCGCACCGCCGCGGTCTGGACGATCGGCGCCGCCACCCTCGCCACCACGGTCGGCCAGCCAAGCCTCGGCAACCTCATCTTCTCCGGCCTGCAGACCGAGAATTGGGTCCGAGTGCTCACCGGCTGCGCGGCGGCCGCGGCGCTTGCGCTGGCCGTGGACGGGTTGCTGGCGCTGATCGAGGCCGGGCTCAGGCGCCGTTCGCGCTGGCGGGTAAGGCTGGGTCTCGGCGCGCTGATCGCGGCGCTCGTCCTCGCCTTCCTGCCCCTGTCCAGGGCGGCGCCCGCCGGGCAGCAGACCATTGTGATCGGCGCCAAGAACTTCTCCGAGCAATATATCCTCGCCGCCGCGATCGAGCGCCGGCTGCGGGCGGCGGGCTACCGCACCGAACGGCGCGACAATCTCGGCTCGACGGTCGCCTATCAGGCGCTTTCGGCCGGCGACATCCATGTCTACGTGGATTATTCGGGGACGCTCTGGACCAACATCCTCCAGCGCACCGACACGCCGCCGCCGGCCGCGATGCTGGCGGCGCTCACCACCGATTTGCGCAGACGAAACGGCGTGCTCCTGCTCGGCGCGCTGGGCTTCGAAAACGCTTATGCCCTGGCGATGCGGCGGAACCGCGCCGAGGCTCTCGGCCTGCGCACGCTTGCGGACCTGACCCGCGCGGCGCCGAGGCTGACGCTCGGCGCCGATCTCGAATTCCTCACCCGGCCCGAATGGCGCTCGGTCCAGGCTCGCTACGGCCTCGGCTTCGCGCGCCAGACCTCCTACAGCCCGACCTTCATGTACCGCGCCGTCGCCGACGGCTCGGTGGACATCATCACCGCTTTCTCCTCCGACGGCCGGATCGCCGCGCTCGATCTCGTCACGCTGGCCGATCCGCGCCGCGCTTTGCCGAGCTACGACGCGGTGCTGCTGGTCTCGCCCGCCCGCGCCGGCGACCAGCGGCTGCTCGCCGCGCTCAGGCCGCTGATCGGCGCGATCTCCGTCGAACGGATGCGCCGGGCCAACCTCATGGTCGACCGCGACGCGGACAAGAAAACTCCCGCCGAAGCCGCGCGCTGGCTCGATCCCTAGGCCGAGCGCCGCCAAATCCCGCCGCACGGATTAAATCCGCGGCGCCGGCCGTTCCCTGAACTGTCACGGACCTCTGCCAGGGTCCGGGGGAGGGAAGATGGAAAGCGATCGCATCTATTATGCCCGCCGTTCGGCGGAGCAGCGCCGGGCCGCCGAGGCGGCGCGCGATGCGGACACCCGCCGCCGCCATCTCGAGCTGGCGCGGCTGCTCGGCGCTCGATCAGATCGGCAACGATCTCGAACGAGCGCAGCCGCGCCCGCTGATCGAACATCTGCGGGGTGATCATCAGCTCGCCGGCGATCGGGGCGAGAGCGAGGATCGAGAAGCGGTTTCGTCCCGCCATATGAAGTAGCGAGGCGCGGGCGCCGGATGCGGAGCGTGACGGCTCCGCCATCCTCGCTTATTGCCGGGCCATGACCCTGAGGGACAAGATCGGCCTCGCGGCCCATGCCGCCCTTCCGGTCGTTCTGCTGACCGCGCTGCTGCTCATCCCCGCGCTCCACAACGGCTTTCCGTTGATCTTCCCGGACAGCGGCACCTATCTGGCGATCGGCTTCGCGCCCGAATATGCGATCGACCGGTCGAGCTTTTACGGCTTCCTGCTGAAGCCCCTGCTCGCGCTGGCGCCGGGCGTCGCGGGGCTGTGGATCGCCATCGTCGCGCAGGCGCTTGCCGTCGCATTGGTGCTTTGGGCGGCGGCCGCCGCCCTGGCCCCCGAAACATCCGCGCGGCGAAGGCTGGCCTGGATCGCGCCGGCGGCTCTGCTCACCGCTTTGCCCTGGCATGCCGGCCAGTTCATGCCGGACGCCTTTTCCGGGGCGGTGATCCTGCTCGCCTGGCTGGCCGCCTCCCGCGCGCCCTTGAGCAGCGGCACGCCCCTGCTCTGGACCGCCGCCATCGTCGCGACCCTGCTCCATTACACCCATCTGCCGCTGCTGCTCGCGGCGGCCGGCGCGGCGATCCTCGCGCAAAGGATCGCCGGCCTCGGCTGGCGCGCCTGCCTCGCCCGGGGTCTCGCCGCCCTCGTCGCGGCGGCCATCGTGACCGGCGCGTGGGTCGCCGCCAACGGCATCGCGCTGGGCCGCTGGACCGTCTCGCCCACCGGCTCGGTCTTCCTCTATGCGCGGCTCAACGAGGACGGCCTGATGGCCCCCTGGCTGGACGGGCATTGCGGGCGGGACGCGCCCGCCTTGCTCTGCGCGCTTCGCGGCCGCCTGCCGCGCGACAGCCAGGAGCTGCTCTGGAGCGCCGAGCTCAGCCCGGTCAGCACCCTGATCTGGCGCCCCGCCGACCCCGGATCGCGCTGGCCCTGGGTGGAGATGATGGGTCAGGCGAATCGCGGCGCCATCGCGGAACGGCCGGGCCCGTTCCTGGCCTCCTCGTTCCGCGGCTTCGCCCACCAGCTCGCCAGCTTCCAGGTGCTGGACGACGAATGTCCGGTCGGCTGCCGCGATCCGAACGGCGGCATCACCTATATATTGGGCGCCCACCGGCCGGAAACCGTCCCCGCCCTTCTCGCCTCGCGCCAGTCGGCGGGCACCACGCCCAAGGCGCTGGTCCGCGCGATCGTCTGGCCGGTCGAGCTGATCGCCATGCTCCTGCTGCTGCCGGCCCTGGTCCTCGCCTGGCGCCGGCGCGACGGGCCCCTGCTGGCCCTGCTGGCCGCGATCGGCGCCGCGCTGATCGTCAATGCGGCCGTGGCCGGCGCGCTCTCCGACGTCCATGACCGCTATCAGAGCCGGCTGGCCTGGCTCGCGCCCTTCGCTTTGCTGCTCGCCGCCGCGCGGGGCCGGCGGCCCGGCGGACAGGCGCCTTGACGCTGCCCGCCGGGCGCTCCTATGTGCGCGGCGCACTGCGTGGCGATCGTAGCTCAGCTGGTTAGAGCATCGGTTTGTGGTACCGAGGGTCGCGGGTTCAAGTCCCGTCGGTCGCCCCATTAATAAGAACATGATCGGGGCAGGATTCTAATGGACTCGCTTTGGGATTTTCCCGACTTCGACGAACATGAGCTCGTCCATTTCGTAACCGACCCGAAGACCGGCCTCAAAGCAGTCATCGCCGTCCATTCCACCCATCTCGGGCCCGGCGCCGGCGGCACCCGCTTCTGGCATTATGCGCAGGAAAGCGACGCCATCGCCGACGCGCTGCGCCTGTCGCGCGGGATGAGCTACAAGAACGCCATGGCCGGCCTGCCGCTGGGCGGCGGCAAGGCGGTGATCCTCGCCGGGGAGGATCGCGCCAAGACGCCCGAGATGCTCGCCGCCTTCGGCCAGGCGGTCGCGGGCCTGTGCGGCCGCTACGTCACCGCCGAGGATGTCGGGATGAGCGTCGCCGACATGGTCGCGATCGCCAGGGAGACCAGCTTCGTCGCCGGCCTGCCGGTGGCGGAAGGCGCGGTCGGGGGCGATCCCGGCCCGCATACCAGCTACGGAGTCTTCCTGGGCGTCAAGGCGGCGGTGAAGCGCGCATTGGGCAAGGACAGCCTCGCCGGCCTCCATATCGCCATCCAGGGCGCGGGCAGCGTCGCCTCCGGCTTCGCCCGCCGCGCCGCGGCCGAAGGCGCCCGGCTCAGCATCGCCGACGTCGACCAGGGCAGGGCCGAGGCGCTGGCCGCGGAGACCGGCGGCAAGACCGTCGGCCCCGACGAGATCATGACGCTCGCGGCCGACGTGCTCAGCCCCAATGCGCTGGGCGCTATCCTCGACCCGGACTCGATCGCCGCGCTCAACGTGCCGATCGTCGCCGGCGGCGCCAACAACCAGATGGCGACGCGCGACGACGGCGACCGCGTCCAGGCGCGCGGCATCCTCTACGCGCCCGATTACGTGATCAACGCCGGCGGCATCATCAACGTCTCGACCGAATATCTGGGCGACGGCGACCAGGACACGGTGCGCCGCCGGATCGAGGCGATCCCCGGCCGGCTCCACGAGATCTGGGAGGAAAGCGCCGCCACCGGCCGCAATCCCGCCAGGGTCGCGGGCGACATGGCGAGGCGCCTGATCGGCCGCGGCTAGAGCGGCTCGGCCCGCTCCGCCTGCTTGCCGAGCCGGTGCTCGCGATAGAGGGTGTAGAGCCCGCTCGCGACGATGATCGCGGCGCCGATCCAGGTCGTCGCCAGGGGTTGGGTGTTCCAGATGGCCCAGCCGAGCAGCACCGCCCACAGCAACTGGCTATAATCGAACGGCACCACCACCGACACCGGCGCGAAGCGCAGCGAGGAGGTCATGAACAGCTGGCCGACCCCGCCGGCGAGCCCGAGCGCGGCCAGGATCGCCCAGGTGCGCGCGTCGTGCGCCCGGCCCCAGAAGGGCATCAGCAGCCCGGTCGCGGCGATGGCGGAGCAGGTGAACCAGAGCACGATCGTCGGCGTCCGCTCGGTCCGGCCGATCTGGCGCAGGGTGATGGTCACGCCGGCCACGCCCAGCGCCGCCAGCAAGGCGAGAGCGAGGCCGAGCGCCGGCAGGTGGCTTCCCGCCGGCCGCATCACGATCAGCACCCCGATCAGGCCGACAGCGACCGCGCCCCAGCGGTAGCGCCCGACCTTCTCGCGCAGGATCAAGGCCGAGAGCATCACCGCGAACAAGGGCGCGACGAAGCCGATCGTCGCCGCCTCGGCGAGCGGCAGCAGGGTGACCGCGCTGAACGCGACGACCATCGTCGTGAGCCCGAGCGCCGCGCGCGCCAGATGCGCCAGCGGCCGTTTCGTCCGCCAGGCGCCGAAATTGCCGGTCAGCGCCATCCAGGCCAGCAAGGGCGGCAGCCCGAAGGCGAAACGGTAGAAAGCCAGCTCGGGCAGGCTCACCCCCGCCTCCGAACCCAGCTTGATCGCCGCGGCCATGAAGCCGAAGCTGGTCGCCGCGCCGACGCGCAGGCCGATGCCGAGCAGGCGGTTCTGGCGCAAGGGGGGCGGCGCGGAGTCCATCTGGCCCGAGCCTAAAGCACATGCTTCCGCGCGCGCGAAGCCTAAGCTACACATCGCCCTCGAACATGCACGTCTACGCGAATCCGGCCCGTTTCCTCAAAATCGCGCGACCTCTCACGGCCTGGCTGGGCTGGGCGGGCGCGGCGATGATCGCGGGCGCGCTCGCCTGGGGGCTGGTCCTGGCGCCGGCCGAGCGGCTGCAGGGCGAGAGCGTGCGCATCCTCTACGTCCACGTCCCCGCCGCCTGGCTGGCGATGGCGGGCTGGACCGGGATCGCGGTCGCCAGCCTGATGCAGATCGTCTGGCGTCATCCGCTCGCCGCCATCGCCGCGCGCGCATTGGCGGCGCCGGGCGCCTTGTTCACCGCCATCTGCCTCGCCACCGGCTCGCTCTGGGGCAAGCCGACCTGGAACACTTATTGGGAATGGGACGGGCGGATGACCTCGATGCTGGTCCTGCTCTTCCTCTATCTCGGCTTCATCGCATTGGCCGGCGCCGAGAAGGAGAAAGGCGGGGAGGGGCGGCTCACCGCGATCTTCGGGCTGGTCGGCGCGGTCAACCTGCCCATCATCCATTATTCGGTGGTCTGGTGGAATACGCTCCACCAGGGGCAGAGCATCAGCTTCGTGCGCGGCACCTCGACCATCCACGGCTCGATGCTGTGGCCGCTTCTGGTCTCCGCGCTCGGCTTCTCCCTATTGTTCGGCGCGATCGTCTTGATGCGGATGCGCGCCGAGCTCGCGAGGCTCAAGGTCGAGGCGCGGCTCAAGCGAATGGCCGGCTCATGACGATCGATCCCTGGCCCTTCATCATCGCCGCCTATGCGCTGACCGCTGTCGGCACGATCGGGCTGACCTTGTGGAGCGCCGTCGCCATGCGCCGCGCCGAGGCCGAGGCCGACGCCCTGGGCCGGCGGCCGTGAAGCGCAAGAATCAGCGCCTCGTCCTCTTGCTCCTCGCCATCGGCGCGGTGCTCGGCGCGGTCCTGCTCGCGATGTGGGGCCTCAGGGACAATGCCAGCTACTTTTACTCGCCCGGTGATATCGTACTCAAGGGTCGCCCGGCTCCTGATCGTGCGGTGAGGATCGGCGGCATGGTGCGGTCCAGGAATGTGGACGGCGTAAGGGTCGTGTTCGTGCTCGGCGACAACACGACGCACACCATCAAAGCCGAGTTCACGGGCATTACCCCGGAACTGTTCCGCGAGGGCAGCGGTGCGGTCGCTGATGGCCATTTCCTGGCCCGTCCACGGGCGTCCGACGGCGTGGAGTTCATCGCGACCAACATTCTCGCCAAACATGACGAGAATTACATGCCGCCCGAGCTGACCGACCGCGGCATGCACAAGACGGACGCAGTCCGTTGATCGCCGAAGCCGGCCTTGCCCTGCTCTGGCTGGCGGCCTCTTTGTCGCTGCTCCAGCTCGTGCTCGGCTGGGCGGCGCTGCGGCCCGGCGGCGAAGGGCTGCTTAGGATCGTTCGATCGGTCGCGGTGGCGCAGGGCGCGCTGGCCGGGCTCGCCTTCGCGACGCTGATCTGGCTGTTCCTGCGCACCGATCTGTCGGTCAAGCTGGTCGCCGCCAACAGCCATTCGATGAAGCCCTGGCTGTACAAATTCGCTGGCGCCTGGGGCAATCACGAAGGCTCGATGCTGCTCTGGGTGACCGTGCTCGCCATCGCCGGCGGCGCCGTCGCCTTGTTCGAGCGGCGCCTCAGGCAGGACACGTTGACCGCGACGCTTGCCGCGCAGGCCGCGATCGGTCTCGGCTTCTACGCCTTCCTGGTCTTCGCCTCCAACCCGTTCGAGCGCCTGTCGCCGGTGCCGATCGAGGGCAACGGGCTCAATCCGCTGCTCCAGGACCCCGGCCTCGCCTTCCACCCGCCGACCCTCTATTTCGGCTATGTCGGCATCTCGATCGCTTTCTCCTTCGCGGTCGGCGCCCTGATCACCCGCGACGTCGGCCCCGCCTTCGCCCGGGCGATGCGGCCCTGGATTCTCGGCGCATGGATCTTCCTGACGCTCGGCATCGCCGCCGGCTCCTATTGGGCCTATTACGAGCTCGGCTGGGGCGGCTGGTGGTTCTGGGACCCGGTCGAAAACGCGTCGCTCATGCCCTGGATCGCCGCCACCGCCTTGCTGCACAGCGTGACCGTGCTCGCCACCCGCGCGGGCCTGCGCGCCTGGACGATCATGCTCGCAGTCGTCGCCTTCTCGATGTCGATGATCGGCACCTTCATCGTCCGCTCGGGCTTGCTGACCTCGGTCCACGCCTTCGCGGTCGATCCCCTGCGCGGCTCCTTCATCCTCGCCTTGCTCGCGCTCTATATCGGCGGCGCGCTCGCCTTGTTCGCCTTGCGCGTCCGCCATGTGCGCGAGGGTTCTCCCTTCGAGCTGGTCAGCCGCGAGGCCTTCCTGGTGGTCAATAACCTGTTGCTGTCCGTTGTGCTCGGCCTGGTCTTCATCGGCACGCTCTATCCCAAGCTTGCCGAGGCGCTCGGCTGGACGGTCTCGGTGGGCGCCTCCTATTTCAACCTGTTCACGGCGCCCTTTGTCATCGTCCTGGTGGTGTTCATGGCGGTGGGGCCGCTGCTGCGCTGGCGCTCGGATCGTTTGAAAACCGTGACCGGCCGCATCGCCGGGCCGGTGCTGCTCTCGGCGCTCACCCTGCTCGCGCTTGTGCTGTTCGCCCCGGGCATCGGGCTGTTGCCGCTGCTGGGCCTCACCGTCGCGCCGGGTGTCGCCGCCGCCAGCCTGATGCCCCTCATCGGGCGCAATTTGCGGCGCACGCCGCTCTTCACTTACGGCATGGTCATCGCCCATCTCGGCATCGCGGTCAGCCTCGCCGGCATGGCGGCGGACAGCGCCTTCACCCAGGAGCGGCTGGTCGTGCTGAGGCCCGGCCAGTCGACCCAGGTCGGCGGCGGCTTCGCGGTCCGCTTCAAGGCCGTGCAGCCGGTGGTCGGGCCCAATTGGACCGCGGTCGAGGCCGAGCTTGAGATCAGCCGCAACGGCGGCGCGCCGTTCACGCTGAGGCCCGATGCCCGCCTGTTCTTCCAGCCGCGCATGGACACCAGCGAATCCGCGATCCGGACGCTTTGGGACGGTCAGTTCTACGCCGCGCTCGGCCAGGGCGACGGCCTTGGCCGCTGGCAGTTCCGGCTCTGGTGGAAGCCGCTCGTCACCCTGATCTGGCTCGGCGGCGGGATGATCGCTTTGGGCGGCCTGCTCTCGCTGATCGGGCGGCTGCGGCGTGAGCGCCGGGGGCGCAAGGCCGCCAAGGCGGAGGCGAAGGCCGCTGCCGGAGCCGTGGAGAGCCCCGCATGAAGCGCCTCGTCCTGTGGGTCCCGCTCGGCGCCTTCGTCATCTTCCTGGCGATTGTCGCCAAGACCTTGTTCTTCCCCGCCGATAAGGCCGTCTATACCGGGCTGCTCGGGCAGCCGATGCCCGAATTCCGGCTTCCCGCCGCCTTGCCGGGCCGGCCGGGCCTCTCCGCGCAGGCGCTGCGCCAGGGCCGGCCGCAGATCGTCAACATCTTCGCCAGCTGGTGCCTCCCCTGCCGGACCGAGGCGCGCCAGCTCGGCGAGCTCGCCCGGCGCGGCCTGCCCCTGGTCGGTATCGCAATTCGCGACCGGCCGGAGGACCTCGCCGCCTTCCTCGCCAATTATGGCGATCCGTTCAGCGCGATCGGCGCCGATGTCGACCGGCGGGTGCAATTGAACCTGGGCTCGGTCGGCGTGCCCGAGACCTTCATCGTCGATGGCCGCGGCGTCATCCGCTACCAGCATGTCGGCCCGATCACCGACGGCGACATGCCGGCCATCATCGCCGCCTACGAGGCCGCGCAATGAGAGCGGCGCTATTCGCCTTCGCGCTGCTGGCGGCGTCGCCTGCTCTGGCCGATTCGCGGCTTCCCGCCGCGCGCTGGGCCAATGTGCAGCTGCCGGATCCGGAGCAGGAGCGCCAGGCCAAGGCGCTGATGGAGTCGATCCGCTGCCTGGTCTGCGCCGGCCAGTCGGTCGCCGACAGCAATGCCGAACAGGCGGGCGACGTGCGCTCGATGATCCGCGAGCGCATCCTTGCCGGCGACGATCCCGAGACGGTCCGCGGCTGGCTGATTTCCCGCTTCGGCGACGGCATCAGCTATCGGCCGCCGTTCGCGTGGCGGAACCTGCCGCTCTTCGCGGCGCCGCTGCTGCTGATCCTGGCGGGGCTCTGGCTTGCCCGCGGCCGCTTTCGCCGGCGTAAGGAACGCTGATGGGCGGCTGGCTCGCCTTGCTCCTCATCCTGCTCGCCGTGTCGGCGGGCCTCTATCCGTTCGTGCGCACGGACAAGGGCGCGCTGCAATTCCTCGCCGCCGCTCTGCTGCTCGCATTGGCCGGCTATGGCTGGCAGGGCAGCCCCGATCAGCCCGGCAGCCCGAGGCAAGCGGCGGCCGCCGCCGAAGTGCCCGACGACGATTTCGCGGTCCTGCGCCCGCAATTGCTGGGCCGCGACAACCGTGCCGCCTATTGGATGACGCTGGCGGACGCCGACCGGCGGCGCGGCGATCCGCATGCCGCCGCCGAGAGGCTGGAAGCAGCGGTCGGCAACAATCCGCGCGATGCCGCCTTGTGGATCGGCTACGGCTATGCGCTGATCGCGGCCGGCGGAGACCAGCCCGGCCCGGCTTCGAACCTCGCCTTCGAGCGCGCGGCCCGGCTGGCGCCCAACCATCCCGGCCCGATGTTCTTCTACGCGCTCGCGCTGACCCGGGGCGGCAATCTCGAGGCGGCCGAGCGGATCTGGCAGGAATTGCTGCCCAATGTGCCCGCCAATTCTCCCTATCGCTCGGCGATCGAGGAGCGGATCGCGGCGGTTCGCACCGCCTGGTCGACCGGGCAGGCCTTGCGGCCGGCGCCGCCGCTGCCGCAGGCCGGGCCGCCGGATGCGGCGCCCGCCGCCGCTCCGGCGGTTACTGCTCCCTAGCCGGCCGCCTCGAAGGGCAGCCCGAGCGCGTCGGCGACGGCGCGGTGACGGATCTTGCCGCCGGAGACGTTGAGACCCTCTGCGAGGTGGGGATCGGCTTTCATTGCTGCTTCAGCGCCTTGATTGGCGAGCTTCAGCACGAATGGCAGGGTCGCATTGTTGAGCGCGAAGGCCGAGGTGCGCGCGACGGCGCCCGGCATGTTGGCGACGCAATAATGGATCACGCCCTCGACCTCGTAGACCGGATCGGAATGGGTGGTCGGCCGCGAGGTCTCGAAGCAGCCGCCCTGATCGATCGAGATGTCGACCAGCACCGAGCCGCGCTTCATCGTCTTCAGCATCTCGCGGGTGATCAATTTGGGCGCCGCGGCGCCGGGAATCAGCACCGCGCCGATCACCAGCTCGGCTTTCTTCACCGCATGGGCGATCGCAGCCCGCGAGGCGTAGGCGGTCTTGATCTGGCTGCCGAAGAACATGTCCAGTTCGGCGAGGCGGGCGTTGGAAATGTCGTAGATGGTAACGTCGGCGCGCATCCCGACCGCCATCTGCGCCGCGTTGACGCCCGAAACGCCGCCGCCGAGGATCATCACCCGCGCCGGTTTCACGCCGGGGACGCCGCCGAGCAGCACGCCGCGGCCGCCCTGCTCCTTCTCGAGATAATGGGCGCCGACCTGGATCGACATGCGGCACGCCACTTCCGACATCGGCTTCAGCAGCGGCAGCGAGCCGTCATTGGCGGTCACCGTCTCATAGGCGATGCAGGTCGCGCCCGACTTGATCAGCCCTTTCGTCTGCTCGGGATCGGGAGCGAGGTGGAGATAGGTGAAGAGCAGGTGACGCGGCTCGAGCAAGGCGATTTCCGACGCCTGCGGCTCCTTCACCTTCACGATCATGTCGGAATTCGCGAACACTTCGGCGGCATCGGCGCCGATCGTCGCGCCGGCCTTCACATAATCCTGGTCGGAAAAGTCGATGCCGACGCCCGCTTTGGTCTCGACGACGACCTCGTGGCCGGCGGCGACCAGCTCGGCCGCCGAGGCCGGGGTCAGGCCGACCCGATATTCGTGGACCTTGATCTCCTTGGGCACGCCGACGCGCATCTTTCAGGCTCCTCTCATCAAAACCGGCGGGTCTATAGCCGGGCGCGAGGGCTTTGTCGCCGTTGCGTGGGCCACAAGCGGGTGCTAAGCCGCCGCCGCTCTGGCGACGCCGGGGACCAACAGAGGAAGTCGGACGTTCGTTCCTGACCGATGAGCGACAGCCCAGCCCCAGCGCAGCCCGCCGACCGACCGGCCGGGCATCATCCCCAGTCCGGGATCATCAAGCTCGCCATCGGCGCGGTCGGCATCGTCTTCGGCGACATCGGCACCAGCCCGATCTACGCCTTCCGCGAGACCTTCCACGGCCACCATCACCTCGCCAGCGGCGGGGTCGAGATATTGGGCGTGCTCAGCCTCATTTTCTGGTCGATGATGATCGTGGTGGCGATCAAATACGTCACCGTCATCATGCGCGCCGACAACAAGGGCGAGGGCGGCAGCCTGGCGCTGCTCGCCCTGATCAACCGCAAGTCCGACAGCGGCAAGCGCAGGTGGACCGCCGGCATCGTCCTCCTGGGCGTGTTCGCCTGCGCGCTTTTCTACGGCGATTCGATGATCACGCCCGCCATCTCCGTCCTCTCGGCGGTCGAAGGCCTGACCACGGTCCAGGCGGGCTTCGGACCCTATGTGGTGCCGATCGCGATCACCATCCTGGTCGGCCTGTTCGCGATCCAGTCGACCGGCACGGCGCGGGTCGGGGCGCTGTTCGGGCCGGTGATGATCTTCTATTTCCTGACCATCTCGGTGCTCGGCCTGATCCACATCGCCGGTTCGCCCGGGATCGTCCTGGAGACGGTCAATCCGCTGAACGCGGTGCGCTTCTTCGTCAACGACGGGTGGAGCGCCTTCATCGCCATGGGCTCGGTCGTGCTGGCGGTGACCGGCGCCGAGGCGCTCTATGCCGACATGGGGCATTTCGGGCGCAAGCCGATCGGCGTCTCCTGGCTGTTCTTCGTCATGCCGGCCTTGATGCTCAACTACATGGGGCAGGGGGCGATGATCCTGTCGCTCGACCCGGCGACTTCGGCCGCGACGCTGGACGCGACGCTCGGCAATCCCTTCTTCTTCCTCGCGCCCGAGGGCATGCGCCTGCCGCTCGTCATCCTCGCCACCTTCGCCACCATCATCGCCAGCCAGGCGGTGATCTCCGGCGCCTTCTCGGTCACCCAGCAGGCGATGCATCTGGGCTTCATCCCGCGCCTCAGGATCCAGCATACCAGCGAAAAGGCGATGGGCCAGATCTACATCCCGGCGATCAACTGGGCGCTGATGGTGATGGTGATCCTGCTCGTCCTCTTTTTCCGCAATTCCTCGAACCTCGCCGCCGCCTACGGAATCGCGGTGACCGGCGCGATGTTCATCGACACCTGCCTGTTGACCGTGGTCCTGTTCTCGCTGTGGAAGTGGAAGCCATGGCTCGCCGTGCCCGTACTGGCGGTCTTCTTCCTGGTCGACATCGCCTATTTCGCCGCGAACCTGCTGAAGGTGCCGGAGGGCGGCTGGTTCCCCTTGCTCGTCGGCTTTATCGCCTTCACCTTCCTCACCACCTGGGCCAAGGGCCGGCAATTGATGATCAAGCGGATGAACGAGGCGGCGATGCCGGCCGCGATCTTCATCAAGTCGGCTGCGTCGAGCGCGACTCGCGTCCCCGGCACCGCGGTGTTCATGACCACCGCGCCCGACGGCATCCCGCACGCTCTCCTGCATAACCTCAAGCACAACAAAGTGCTGCACGAGCGGGTGCTGCTGCTCACCGTCAAGATCGAGGACGTGCCCTATGTCGAGGAGGAGAAGACCTTCCACCTCGACGACCTCGGCCAGGGCTTCTTCCGCCTGATCATCCGCTACGGCTTCATGCAGGAGACCAACGTGCCGAGCGCGCTCGCCCGCGTCGACAGCTGCGGCCCGCAATTCAAGATGATGGACACCAGCTTCTTCCTCGCCCGCCAGACATTGATCGCGAGCCCCAGGCCCGGCATGGCGATCTGGCGCGAGAAATTGTTCGCCTGGATGCTCAGGAACGCGGAAAGCGCGATGGAATTCTTCTCCCTGCCGCCCAACCGCGTCGTCGAGCTCGGCAGCCAGGTGGAAATTTGAGCCAACGGCCAGATTTCCATCCTGAACTTGTTTCAGGATCCAGGCAAAAATGACTCGCCCGCTCATCGTCACCGCCTTGTTCGGCGACGGCGACAATGGCTGGCTGCAGCAGCTGCGGCGGACCCATTACCCGGCCGAGCGCAACCGGGTCCCGGCCCATCTCACCCTGTTCCGCCAGCTGCCGCCGAGCCTCGAGCGCGAACTGGCGCGCCGGCTCGCCGCCGCCGCCGCGGCGCCGCCGCCGCGGGCGACGATCGCCGGCATCGTCGACCTGGGGGAGGGCACCGCTTTGCGCGTGGAGAGCGAGGCGCTGGCGGCGATCCGCGAAGAGCTGGCCGACGCCTTGCAGGGGCTGCTGACCCCCCAGGACCTGGCCCCCTTCCGCGCGCACGTCACCATCCAGAACAAGGTCGCGCCGCGCGAGGCCAGGGCCCTGCAGCGGCAGCTCGGCGCTGCCTTCGAGCCGCGGCCGCTGGCGATTCGCGCGCTCGCGTCATGGCGCTATCGCGACGGCCCTTGGGAGCCGCTCAAGACCCACAGCTTCCGGGGTTAGCCCTTCGGAGTCATCCCGGCGGAGGCCGGGACCCATGAGCTCGGTGGGTGAGAGTGGGCAATAGGCGTTTTCACTCACGCTCTTGCCAGGGTGGTCGTGGGTCCCGGCCTTCGCCGGGATGACTCCTGTGCTGTGCCCGCGGTGCGGGTCAGTCGACCTGGCCGACGCCGTCGCAGCTATAGTCGAACGCCGCCAGGCCGGCGTCGAGATGGCCGCCGAGCAGGGGCATTTCGAGCAATTCGTCGATCCGCTCGTCGGCGCCGAGCTCGTTCGCCTCGGCGAAGGCCTCGACCCATTCGCTGACATCGTAGGTGCCGCGCCCGACCCAGGCCAAAGCAAGGACCTCGGCGAGCTGGTCCTCGGCGAGGTCGTCGAGCAGCGCCTGGATCTCCTCCTCGACGCCGTCGTTCAACTCGTCCTCGAGCACCGACAGCGCCTCGCCGCCCTCGTCGTCATAATCGTCGATATTGGCCGGATCCTCGTCCGCGTCCTGCGCCGGGACCTGCGCCTCGAGCTCCTTGGCGCGGAGGATCAGCCGGCAGATGGTTTCGAGCGGCGTCAGCAGGTCCATGGTCTTTCTCCGTGCCGTGGCAAGGGAAACGACAGGGCGCGAAGCCGGTTCCGGCCTTGCAACCGGCGCCGCCGCGCTCCGGTTGACCGCTCGCGCCCCGCTTCCTATAGCGCCGCCTCGCGCCCGCCTGAGGCGGCGCTGGTCCCTTGGGGCGGAGTAGCTCAGCTGGTTAGAGCAGCGGAATCATAATCCGCGTGTCGGGGGTTCAAGTCCCTCCTCCGCTACCATTTCGACCGCGATGTCCGGAATTCACCCGTTCGGGCGATAGCGCCACTTCCGCATCCGCTCTATCACGCCCGCCATCGACTTGACCGGAGACCAGCCATGACCCTTCCCCAATCCGCCACGCCCGTGGCCTTCCTCTATGCGACCGACCGCGAGCGGGCGCTGGGCTTCTATCAGGGCACGCTCGGCTTCGCGCTGCGCAGCGCCGACGATTTCGGGGATTTCATCGATCTCGGCGGCGCCCTGGTGCGGATGACCGTGATGCCGGACCACAAGCCGTCTCCCCATCCGGTGCTCGGCTGGGACGTCGAGGATATCCGCGCCACCGTGGAGGCGCTGCAGAGCATCGGCGTCGCCTTCACCATCCATGAAGGCCTCGGCCAGGACGAGCTCGGCATCTGGACCGCGCCGGACGGGAACAGCAAGGTCGCCTTCTTCGCCGACCCCGACGGCAACGTGCTGACCCTGTCGCAGGCCTGAGCCCGGCCGCGCCGGAAAGGCGCCGGCCTTCAAATCCGCGCCGCCGTCCCTATCTCTGGTCGATGAGCCCGAAGCCCGTCCTTCTCGCCCTTTGCGTCGCGCTGGCGCCGCTGGCCGCGATCCCCGCGGCTGCGCAGGGGAGCGCGCCCGCCGCGCAGCAGCCGCCGTCCAACCCCTTTCAGAGCCTGTGGACCGGCTGGAGCGGCGTCAGCCGCGAATCGCTCGAAGCCGAGACCCGGCAGCCGTCGGGCGAGGCCCCGGCGTCAACCTCGATCCCGGCGGTTTCGCCGCTCTTTTCCCGCAGCCGCGAGGAAGCCGAAGCGCTGGGTGCCCGCGTCGGCGAGGCGGTCCGTAGCGGCAATTGCGTGGAGGGCGAGCGGATCGCCCGCGCCGCCGGCGATTTTCCGCTGGTCGAGGCGGTGCGCGACTATTGCGCGCGCCGCGCCGCGCGCCGCTAGAGCCTGATCGTTTTTGGACGAAACGCCCGTGGCGTTTCGGCGTAGGGCGTGAATCAGGCTCTCATCAGGGCCTAGGAATCGTGCCGCTCCAGATAGCCGGCCGCCCACAGGGTCCGGATCAGCCCTTCCGGGTCCTCGACGGGCAGATCGGCGGCGGTGAAGGGCGCGCCGGATAGCGCGACATCGAGCGCGTCGCCATCCTCGCCCTTGAATTCGAGGTCGCCGCCCGGCCCGATCAGCACCAATTTGCCTTCGTCGTCGGCGACGTTCCAGGGCACGAAGCGCCGGCGCCGGTAGCGGTCGCCTTCGCGCGCCACCCCGGCGGCGGCGATCACGCCCGAGACGTTGGGCCGCCGGCCGCGGATGAAATTGTCGGCGAGCAGGTCGAACGCGCTGTCCATCCCGGCGCCGTCGGCGATCTGCTTGACCAGCTTGGCGAAATGACCGCGCGCGGCTTCGCGGTCGAATTCGCGATTGGCGAAGCCCGCGGGCAGCGAGCGCCGGAAATCGGGCGAGGTCAGGGCCAGCTCCGAGATCGACTCGAGCAGCAGGTCCGCCCAGGTCTTGGTGATCAGCCCGACGGTGATGTGCAGCGACGGCTCGGCCCCGACATTCTCCGCGTCGTGCATCAGGCCGCGCGGCAGATAGAGGCAGTCGCCGGCATTGAGCGTGAAGCTCTGCGTGACCTCGCCCGCCTCGTGCCGGCCGAGCTCGAACTGTTCGCCGCGGAACGGGGTCTCGACCGGCGTGCCGTAGATCCGCCAGGCCTTGGAGCCGGAAATCTGCATCACGAACACGTCGTGATTGTCGTAATGCGGCGGGAAGCCCTGATTGCCGCTGCCGTCCTCTTCCGGCTGGGGCGTCAGATAGATGTTGGTCTGCATATGGCAGGTGAGGACCTCTTCCAGCGCCCGGCAGAACTCGCCCAGCTTGAACATCGAATCGTGGAATTGCGGCAGGATGATCGTCGATCCGCGCAGATATTCCTCGGCGACGGTGGCGCGGCTGATACGGCCGTCCTCGCCCACGTAATCGTCGCGCTCGATCCGGTCCTTGTGGTTGGTGAGGTCGATCATCCCCTCGCGCAAGTCGGCGCTGTTGATGAAATGGTCGAGCATCTCCAGCGTCAGCAGATCCGCATAGCGATCAGGATCGTTCCTGATGTTGATCAGCGGCGCCCGCTCGTAGAATCGCTCGAGGAACTCCTCCTTTCCGATCGGGGCGATCAGAAAACCGAGCGCATCCTCCTCCCAGCGCGGCACGGGCGCGACGCCCGCGGCCGATTCCAGCTGTTTCGCGCGCAACGCCGCATCCGTCATACAAGCCTCCCCAAGGTGCCCCCGAACTCTATCGGGCGGCCGCCGGCTCAGGAAGCGATTATTTGAAGGGCGCGGGCAGAGCGGAGGGCGGATCGAAGCGATAGGGCTCGAGCGCGGTCTCGAGCAGCCTGAGCGTGGCGGTGGCGGGGGCGGTCAGCTGGCGTTGCTCGAGCGGCTCGCGAAAGGCCACGAGCACGGCCCGCGCGGCGGCCGCCAGCAGGATTTCGCGCGGCTCGTAGTCCGACATGACCGGCGGTTCCGGCATCACCGCCTGGCTTCTTCCGGCCGGGTCGGCTGCCGGTGCGGCGACGTCAACATCCGTGGGCCAACACGAACGCTGATGCGCCGGAATTGAACGGGAGCAAAATGCTAGGCATATGGGCATTCCAACCGGGGCGAATCCGGTGGCATTCATTCACCGCTTTTCGCGCAACAGTCAAGCAGGACTTTTCAAAAGAGATGAGTTTTGGAACACGCCTCGCAGAAGAGCGCAAGAGACTGGGCCTGAAGCAGGCCGAGTTCGCCGACCTGGTCGGGACCGACGTCCCCAAGCAGAGCCTGTATGAAAATGACCGGCGCGAGCTGCGCGCCGATTATCTTGCCCGCTTGGCCGAGGCGGACGTCGATATTGTCTATGTGCTGACCGGGCGCCGCAGCGACGGCGAGTGGCTAAAGGAGGGGCCCAGCGAATTGCTGTCGGCTTATCTCTCGCTGCCGCCCGACATGCAGGAGGCGCTCGAGGGCCTGGCGCGCTCGCTCCGCGATCAGTTCGCCCGGCCCCACGGCGCCGCCCTCCACGCGCGCAAGGTCGAGTATAAAGCGGGCGACGAGACGCGCTGAGGCGGAGCGCCGAAAAGGGGACAGTTACTATTTTCCCCGCACAGCCGGGATGGAACGGCTGCCCTCACGGGGAAAATAGTAACTGTCCCCATTCCTCGACGGTGGAGGCTACGCCTCCGCCTTGGCCGGAATCACCCCGCGCCGGATCTGGTCGAGCTCGATCGATTCGAACAGGGCCTTGAAATTGCCCTCGCCGAAGCCTTCGTTTCCCTTGCGCTGGATGATCTCGAAGAAGATCGGCCCGACCATGTTCTCGGTGATCAGCTGGAGGAGCTGGCCCTCGCCGGTCTCGGGCGAGGCGTCGATCAGGCTGCGGCGCTTGCGCATCTCCGCGACGTCATGGGCGTGGCCCGGGATGCGCGCGTCGATCATGTCGTAATAGGTGTCGGGGCTGTCCTGGAAGCGGATGCCGTTGGAGCGGAGCTTGTCCACGGTGGCGAAGATGTCGTCGGTGGCGAAGGCGAGGTGCTGGATGCCCTCGCCGCCATATTCCTTCAGATATTCGGCGATCTGGCTGTAATCGTCCTGGCTCTCGTTCAGGGGGATGCGGATCTTGTCGTCGGGCGCGGTCATCGCCCGCGAGAGCAAGGCGGTCTGCTTGCCCTCGATGTCGAAATAGCGGATCTGGCGGAAGTTGAAGATCGTCTCGTAGAAATTCGCCCAATGATCCATCCGCCCCCGGTTCACATTGTGGGTGAGATGGTCGAGCGTGTGCAATCCGACATTGTTGTCGTCGCTCCCCGCGCCCGGCACCGGCTCGAAATCCGTGTCGTAAATCTTCTCGGCGCCGTAGCGGTCGACGAGATAGAGATAGGAGCCGCCAATCCCCGCGATCGCCGGGATGTCCAGCTCGCCAGGGCCGCGCACCGTCTCGACCTGCTCGGCGCCGCGCGCGAGAGCCAGCTTGAGCGCGTCGGGCGCGTTCCTGACCCGGAACGCCATGCCGTTCGCGGACGGGCCGTGGGCCTCGCGAAAGGCCGCGGGCTGGCCGGCGCCCTCCATGTTGAGGATGAAGTTGATGTCGCCCTGGGCATAATGGCGGACGTTCTTCGAACGATGGTTGCCGACATGGGTGAAGCCCAATTTGACGAACAGGTCCGCCAGCGCGTCCGGATCCGGGCTGGTGAACTCGACGAACTCGAAGCCGTCGAGGCCGATCGGGTTCTCGCGCTGGGACATGGCGATTCTCGCTTGCAAAAGGGGTGGAATCGGCGCGGCTTCTATCAGCGCCTGTGGACAGAAGCAAAAGCGGCATTGCGCGCGGGGAAGGCGCCTCTTACGTCGCGATCATGACCGCGACCCACAGCTCCCGCATGATCATCCTCGGCTCCGGCCCGGCCGGCCTTTCCGCCGCCATCTACGCCGCCCGCGCCGGCCTCGCGCCGATCGTCGTCCAGGGCATCCAGCCCGGCGGCCAGCTCACCATCACCACCGACGTCGAGAATTATCCTGGCTTCGCCGACGTCATCCAGGGCCCCTGGCTGATGGAGCAGATGCAGAAGCAGGCCGAGCATGTCGGGACGAAGATGGAATGGGACCACATTTCGGAGGTCGACCTCACCGAGCGTCCCTTCAGGCTGAAAGGGGACAGCGGCACCCTCTATCTCGGCGACACCTTGGTCATCGCCACCGGCGCCCAGGCACGCTGGCTGAACCTGCCGTCGGAAGAGCATATGAAAGGAAAGGGGGTCTCGGCCTGCGCGACCTGCGACGGCTTCTTCTACCGCGGCAAGAAGGTGGTGGTGATCGGCGGCGGCAATACCGCGGTCGAGGAAGCGCTCTACATGACCAACCACAGCCACGACGTGACCCTGATCCACCGCCGCGATTCGCTGCGGGCCGAGAAGATCCTGCAGGACCGCATGTTCGCCCATCCCAACATCAAAGTGATGTGGAATCGCGAGGTCGCCCAGTTCGTCGCCGGCGGCACGCCCGAGGGGCTGGTCGCGGTCGACCTTCGCGACACGAAGACCGGCGCGGTCGAGCGGCTCGACACCGAGGGCGCGTTCGTCGCCATCGGCCATTCGCCCGCGACCGAGCTGTTCCGGGGCCATCTCGACCTCGACGAGGACGGCTATATCCGCGTCGAGACGGGCACGACCCGGACGTCGGTCCCGGGCGTCTTCGCTTCCGGCGATGTCATGGACAAGATCTACCGCCAGGCGGTGACCGCGGCCGGGACGGGGTGCATGGCCGCGCTCGATGCCGAGAAATTCCTCGCCGAAGCCGATTTCGAGGCGGCGCCGGCGGCGGCGCTTCAGGAGGCCTGATCGTCGAGCTCGGCGAGCGCGCTCAGCACCGCGGTCAGCAGGATCGCCTCGTCGCCGGGGCGGGCGAAGGTGTGCGAATCGGTGTCGATCGTCTGGGTGGCGCGGATCAGGCCTTCATAGGGCCAGCGCCGGATCTCCGCCTCGGCGGCGATCGCGGTGGCGTCGCCGACGCACAATATCGCCTCGGCGGGGAGACGGTGCCGGAGCAGGGCCGCCAGCACCTGCTGGGAGAGAGAACTGTCGGCATCGCGCGAGAAGATCTTTCGAATCCCTCTCGACAGCTTCTTGTAATTCACTGCGCCCGTTAGGATTTTCTTCCAACCGGCCCAGCTCAACAGCCGCTTGCGATAATGCTCCCTGATCGCCGCGGGCGCGGGCTCGCCCGCCTCCGTCTCGACCAGCCAGGGATTGGCGAGGATGAGGCCGTCGAGCCCGGCCGCGTCGCCGAACAGGACGAGCGCGGTGGCGCCGTCGCACAGGCCGAAGCCGATCAGGCGGGTGAGGGCGGGGCATTCGACTCGGAACGCCGCCGCCGCAGCGAGGAGGTCGGCCTCGCTGCCCTCGAAGCCCGGATCCTCGCCTTCGCTGTCGCCGACACCGCGCCGATCGAAGCGGAAGCAGGGATAGCCCTTCTCCGCTAAGGACTTGGCAAGCCTTTCATACATGCGGTGTGAACCGATCCGGGTCTGGCTGCCGCCAATGACGAGCAGCAGGCCGGTGGCGCCGGAGCCCTGGTCGAGGCTGCCGGCCAGCGCGGCGCCCTCGCACGTAAAGGCGATCAGGCGGCGCATGAGCGGCTCCAGGCGGCGATGTCTGCTGCCAGCGCTTCGGCCAGCGCGTCGGACGTGCCGGGCTCGGACCGCCGCCATAAAGCCGGACCGTCGATCCTGGCATCGGCCGCCTGCGCGTCGGTCTCGAGCCGGACCACGCGCAGCGGCGCCACCTTTGCCGGCGTCGCGCCGGCGAGCGCCGCCTTGAGCGCGTCCGAGGGCGCATAGCCCGCCCATTCGACGCCGGCGAGGCCCGCGCGCACCATGTCGCGTTGCAGCGCCAGCCCTTCGGCGGGCGCGAACCGCCACCAGCCGCGCGCCTGCGCCGCGTCGTCGAGCAGGACGCCGCCGCGCAGGCTGGCGACCAGCGGCTTTCCAGCTTTCTCAGTGATATAGGCACAGGCAGCCGTGACGTCATGACGCCAGTCGTCCCAGGTCACCCCCGCCAGCTCCCGCTCGCTCTCGCCGGTTCCGCCAAGGTCGGGCAGCCAGCAGCCCAGGCCTTGGCCCGCCAGCCGCCGCATCACCGCCGCGATCAAGGCCCGGGTGCGGTTCATCTCCTCGAACAGAGGCGGCACGACCAGAATCGCGGGCCCGTCCCCGGGCCCGATCCGCATCAGCCATTCTTCCCTGTCCGAGCTCTTGAAACGCGCGAAGGCGAGACTGCCCGTGGCGGCGTTCATCGCAGCGCCTTGTTCCTGGCGAAGGTCAGCAGCGCGCCGAACGTTTCCATCATGTCGGCGTCGACCTCATGGTCCTCGATCAATATGCCGAGCCGTTCCTCGAGCTCGGTCAAGAGGCCCGCCACCGCCATCGAATCGAATTCGGGGAGGGCGCCGAACAAGGGCGTCTCCTCGCGAAAGCCGGCGACCCGCGTCCGATCGAGGCCGAGCACGTCGGCGAGGACGGCGCGCAGCGTGGTCTCGACTTCCAGATCATCGTCGGGCGCGGCGGCCATGTCTGCCCTCGTCTCCAGCCGGGTGGGTGGGGGACTAACGGCTCCGGAGGCGCCGGACAAGCGCCGAGAGGGACGCGCGCGCCGCGCCGCCGAGGCCGCGCAACGTGCGCGGGTCATAGGCCTGGAGCCGCCAGAGCGGCCGCCGCCCGTCCATCCAGTCCTTCTTGTAGCCGTCGTCGCCGGTGCCGTAGTCGATCGCGCGGACGTGGTCCTTGTCGAGCGCATGGCGGAACATCTCCCTGCCGAGCAGGGTGCCGGGCGATATCGCCTTGGCATCCTCGGCATAAGCGAGCTTGTGGATGGTCGCTTCGCCATTTTCGACCAGCCAGAGCTGCGCCGCGACCGGCCGGCCGTCCTTGCGGGCGATGCCGAGCCGCAACGTCCCCGCCGCGCCTTCCTGTTCGGCGAGCGCGCGCAGGAACGGGAAGGAGCCTTCCTCGGGCTTCCAGCTCGCCCGGTAGACGGCTTCGTAATCGGACCAGGCCGCCTCGTCGAAGCGGTCATGGATCGCGATCTCGAGCCCGGCGGATTTGCCGCGGCGCCTGGCGGTGTTGCGCAGCTGGGCCGGGCGCCGCGCCCAATAGGTCTCGAAGTCCAGCCCCTCCGTCGCGGCCCGCCAATTGCCGGTCTTCTCGGTGACGAAGACGCGCCAGCCGGCCTCGCGGAAGGCGGTCCGCAAGGCGGCGGGATCCTCGATCGGCGCCAGCTCGACCTCCGCGATCCCATTCGAGCGGGCCGCCCGGGCGATCGACGTCATGACGTCACCCGCCCGATCGCCGACCGCGTCGAAGCGGAGCGAATACCAGGCGGCATAGGCGCTCGCTTTGCGCCCGGAGACCGCGAGGAACAGCCAGGCCTGGCGCGCGCCATCGCGGCCCCGCAGCACCGCGAGCCGGCCCGCGGGCGGACAATGATCGGCGAGCAGCCGGTACCAGTCGAGCCGCGCGAACAGGCTCGGCTGCGCGGCGCGGTCGAGCGCGCCGCCGGCGTCCGCCGCGACGGCCTCGAGATCGTCGAACAAAGCGATATTAACCGTCACGCTTTATGCCCCTTCGCGCCCGCTCTAACATGACCCGCCTTTAAGCAGGAATGAAGTTGCAAAAGCCCGATCCACGCCCGCGTCCGCTCGACCATCTGACCCTGCTCGGCGATGCCGCCGCGCCGGCGCTGACGACGCGCGAGGGCGCGCTCGACTTCGCCGCGCTGGAGGCGGCGGTGGCCGCCCTGGCGGCCGCGTTGCGGGCGAGGGGGCTGGCGCGGGGCGACCGCGTCGCTTCCTGGCTTCCCAAGAACAGGCTCACCAGCCTGCTGCCGCTCGCGTGCGCGCGCGCCGGGTTGATCCACGTGCCGGTCAATCCGCTGCTCAAGCGGGCGCAGGTCGGCCACATCCTGGCCGACAGCGGGGCAAGCCTGCTGATCAGCGGCGCGGCGCGGCTCGCGACGCTGGAGCCGGGCGATGCCGCCTGCGCCACGATCGGCGAGGAGGAGAGCGCCGCTCTGTTCGACCATCCCGACGCGCTCGGCCCGTCGGACGAGGATCCAGATGCCCTTGCCGCCTTGCTCTATACCTCGGGCTCGACCGGGCGGCCCAAGGGGGTGATGCTGAGCCACGCCAATATGTGGCTCGGCGCGATCAGCGTAGCGCATTATCTGCGGCTGACGGCCGACGACCGCGTCCTCGCCGTGCTGCCGCTCAGCTTCGACTATGGGCAGAACCAGCTGCTTTCGGCCTGGGCCGCCGGCGCCTCGGCCGTGCCGCTCGACTATCTCGCCGCGCGCGACGTGATCCGCGCCGTCGAACGCCACCAGATCAGTACCTTGGCTGGCGTTCCTCCGCTCTGGGTTCAGCTGATCGAGGCGGCCTGGCCGGCGGCGGCGGCGCTGTCGCTGCGCCGGCTCACCAATAGCGGCGGCAAGCTGCCGCCCTCGGTCATCCGCCGGATGCGCGAGCTCTTCCCCGCCGCCGACATCTATTCGATGTACGGCCTCACCGAGGCCTTCCGCTCCACCTATCTCGAGCCCGCTCTGCTCGATTCGCATCCCGATTCGATGGGCAGCGCCATTCCGTTCGCAGAGATCATGGTGGTCGATGGCGACGGCGAGGATGCGCAGGAGGGCGAGCTCGTCCATGCCGGGCCCCTGGTCGCCAAGGGCTATTGGCGCGACCCCGAGCGCACCGCCGAGCGGTTCAGGCCGGCGCCCGCCGCCTCCTTTTATGGCGGCATGGCCGTCTGGTCGGGCGACCGCGTCCGCCGCGATCGCGAGGGCCTGCTCTATTTCGTCGGCCGCGAGGATGGGATGATCAAGACCTCGGGCAACCGGGTGAGCCCCACCGAAGTGGAGGAAGCCGCCTTGGCCTCCGGTCTGGTCGCCGAAGCCGTGGCGCTTGGTTTTCCGGACGCGCGGCTGGGGGAGGGGATCGCGCTGGTGGTCCGTCCCGACCGGCGCGGCGAAGAGGAGGCGCTGCGCGCCTTCCTGAAGCGCGAGCTCCCCAATTTCATGCAGCCGGGCCCGATCCTGTGGCGCGAAGAATTGCCGCGCGGTCCCAACGGCAAGCTTGACCGCGTGGCGCTGAAGAACGAGCTGATGGCATGAGCAAGCTGATGGGCCCGATCCCGCCCGGCTTCGCGGCCGATGACGACGGGATGCTGCTGATCGGCGGCCGCCGCGCCGACGCGCTGATCGAGGAGGCGGGCGACACGCCGCTCTTCGTCTACGACCTCGCTTTGATCGACGCGAAGATCGCCCGCTTCCGCGATGCTTTCGCGGGTGTCCACTTACACTATGCAATGAAAGCAAACCCCTATCTTCCGTTATTGAAACATGTGGGAAAGTGCGTTCAGGGTGTCGATCTAGCCTCGGGCGGCGAGCTTCGGATTGCGCTGGAGGCCGGACTCGATCCGACGGCGATGAGCTTCGCCGGCCCCGGCAAACGCGACGGCGATCTGGCCGACGCGATCGAGGCGGGGGTCACGCTCAACGCCGAATCGGAAGGCGAGGTCGAGCGCGCTTTGGCCATCGCCGGCAAGCTCGGCCGGACGCCGCGCCTCGCGGTCCGCGTCAATCCGGAGTTCGAGATCAAGGGCTCGGGCATGCGCATGGGTGGCGGCGCCAAGCCGTTCGGCGTCGATGCCGCGCGCGTCCCGGCCCTGGTTCGCCGCATCCTCGAGGGTGGCGCCGACTTCCGCGGCTTCCACATCTTCGCGGGCTCGCAGGCGCTCGATCCGGACGCGCTCATCGAAGCCCAGGCCGCGACGCTCGCTTTGGCGGCCGAGCTTGCCGAAGCGGCGGGCGCGGCGCCCCCTTTGGTCAATCTCGGCGGCGGCTTCGGCATCCCCCATTTCCCCGGCGAGCAGGCGCTAGACATCGAGAAAGTCGGCGTCGCGCTCGGCGAAGGGCTGGCGGGACGCGCCGAAATCCTGCGCGACACTCTGTTCGCCATCGAGCTCGGCCGCTGGATCGTCGGCGAGGCGGGCGTCTATCTGACCCGGATCGTCGACCGCAAGGCCAGCCACGGCAAGACCTTCCTGGTCACCGACGGCGGCATGCAGCACCAGCTCGCCGCCTCGGGCAATTTCGGCCAGATCGTGCGCCGCAACTATCCGGCCGCGATCGCCTCGCGCTTCGGCGCGGAGGCGCAGGAGGAGGTTTCGATCACTGGCTGCCTGTGCACCCCGCTCGACCGGCTCGCCGATGACGTCATGATGCCCCGCGCCGAGGTCGGCGATCTGGTCGCGGTCTTCCTCGCCGGCGCCTATGGCCTCTCGGCCAGTCCGCAGGCCTTCCTCGCCCAGCAGACGGCGCGCGAAATGATCGTCGGGAGCGGCTCTTAACTCCTTGAAAGCGCAAGGTCCCAGATCGGGACGCCCCCCGAAGCCGCCTTGTTCCTAACATTAATTTTACCTCTTGCCCGCATAGCAGACCCAAATCCCGCGCCTCCATCCCGCTGAGGGACGGACGGCACAGGATCGGGAGCGAGTGAAGAGGGATAGATCATGCGCGTATCGGCAAAATCCTGGGCCGGCCTGGCCGCCACCGTCAGCGTGCTCGCGCTCGCCGGTTGCGCCACCGGGGGCGGCCGCACCGGCAACACGCTTCCCGCCGCGAGCTTCGTCTCCAACGGCAGCGATGAGCAGGTCAGCGAGAGCTATGTGATCGGCCCGCTCGACGAGATCACCATCTTCGTCTGGCGCAACGCCGAATTGGGCGCCCGCGTCCAGGTCCGCCCCGACGGCCGCATTACCACGCCGCTGATCAGCGACATGGTTGCCGCCGGCAAGACCCCGGCCCAGCTCGCCGACGACATCCGCCAGGCGCTGGTCCCCTATATCACCGACCCGCTCGTCTCGGTGATGATCGACCGGCCGCAAGGCACGTTCGCGCAGCAGGTCCGCATCGTCGGCGCCACCGCCCGCCCGGCGGCGATCCCCTATCGCGCCAACATGACCCTCCTGGATGCGATGATCGCGGTCGGCGGCCTTTCCGAATTCGCCGCCGGCGACCGCGCCCGGCTGATCCGGGTCGACCGCGAAAGCGGCCGGCAGCGCGAATATGATCTGAGGATCGCCAGCCTGCTCAGGCGCGGCGACGTCCGCGCCAACGTCCGGCTGCAGCCGGGCGACGTCATCATCATTCCCGAAAGCATGTTCTGACGCCGCCCGCTCGAGGCAAATCCGAAGGACGCTAATCGCCGATGGACGGACTTTACACCCAGCTCAGGATCGCCCTGCACCAGGTCTGGCGCCGCCGCTGGCTCGCGGCCGGCGTCGCCTGGGGCGTGGCCGTGCTGGGCTGGCTGGTCATCGCTTTGATCCCGAACAGCTACGAGGCCAAGGCGCGCCTGTTCGTGCAGACCCAGTCGATCCTGCCGACCGTGGCCGGCACCCCGATCGAGGACCGCAACAACCAGATGCTGCGCCTCAAGCAGACCATCACCTCCAACGAGAATCTGGTCCGCATCGTCCGCCGCACCGACCTCAACAGCCTCGTCGCCAGCGACCGCGACCTGGCGTCCGTGGTTGCGGCGCTGCGCACGCGCATCACCATCACCTCGCAGCCCGACGGCGCGCTGGAGATCAAGGCGACGTCCAACATTTCGGGCTTCTCCAACGGCCAGAATGCGCGCACCGCCGCCGGCACCGTCCAGGGCCTCGTCGACCTGTTCACCGAGAACAACCTCTCCGGCGACCGCCGCGAGACCGACCAGTCGCTCAGGG